>NZ_CAXTKA010000025.1:0-10045 GCF_964244875.1 uncultured Devosia sp. | reverse complement strand
ATCCAGGCCGACGGCCAGTTCGAAGTCGTGTCCGAGAGCGATCTCGTCCCCGGCGACGCCTGGTCCGATTTCCTGCCCGAGGACGTGGGCATCGAGGCCGACTGGACCGCTCCGATCAATTGCGGCCATTACGACACCGCCACCAAGACCTGCGGCGGCGCCGACGTCGCAACCGCCCAATAGCGGGATCCAACCCGGCGAGGGCGGTTTCGATCGCCCTCGCCGCCTAAGCATCCACAAACACGATGTCACCCCGGTACAGGCCGGGGCCCATCCTGAAATATCGAGATGGATTTCGGCCGGCGCCGGAATGACACCGGATTGTTGGTTAGATCGGGGCCGCCATGAAGTTCATCAGAAATATCATCACCCTGCTGATGATCCTTGGCGCACCAGTCGCCGCTACCCCCACCCTCGCGCAAACCGCCGACGCCACCCTCTCCCCGCTCGTCGACGCCTTGGCGCCCGGCAATTTCAAGGACCGCGAAGCCGCCATCGGCGTCCTGGTCACCACCGGTGACCCGCGCGTCGTTCCCATCCTGCAGGCCCTGACCGAAGGCGAACTCTATGTCGTCGAAGCCACCGGCAAGGTCGTCTTCACCGCCCCCAGCGGCACCAATATCAAGCTGACCGACCCGGTGACCGCTGCAGACCTTGGCGAAGTGCCCAAGGGCGAGGTTGAAAAGGTCAAGGTCAACAATGGCTTGCGCCGCGTCCTTCGCACTGCCATCGGCCAGATGACGCTGCTCAGCGAGGACACCCGCGTCCGCATGTCCGCCGCCCAGTCGGTGCTTCGCGATGCCGATGAAGCCAATCTCGAACTGCTCGAAACCGCCGTCGCCGCCGAAACCGATCCCGCCATCAAGCGCGTGATGGAAAACGCCCAGGCCGTGATCCGCCTCAAGAGCGCCGATGCCACGCTGGAGGAGAAACGAGCGGCCGTGCCCGTCGTTGCTGCGCTGGGTGGCCGCGATGCGCTCAGCATCCTCACCGCCTCCCTCGCCAACGCCCCGGACGAACTCAAGCCCGCCATCCAGGCCAGCATTGACGGACTGGCGCGCGATCGCGCCGTCTGGGACGCTGCGCAAAACGTCTGGTACGGCGTGTCGCTCGGCTCGGTCCTGCTGCTCGCCGCCATTGGCCTGGCCATCACCTTCGGCGTCATGGGCGTCATCAACATGGCCCATGGCGAAATGGTCATGCTGGGCGCCTACACCACCTTCGGCGTGCAGGAAATCATCCGCAACACCGCCCCCGGCCTGCTCGATTCTTCGCTGGCCATCGCCCTGCCCGCCGCCTTCCTCGTCACCGCCGCCATCGGCGTCGCCATCGAGCGCGGCATCATCCGCTGGCTCTATGGCCGCGCGTTGGAAACGCTCCTCGCCACCTGGGGCATATCGCTGATCTTGCAACAGCTGATCCGCTCCATCTTCGGCCCCACCAACCAGCAGGTCGGCAATCCATCCTGGATGACCGGCTCCTTCGATCTGGGCGGTATCAGCGTCACCTATACCCGTCTCTGGATCGTCGTTTTCGCCATCGTGGTCTTCCTGTCCTTGCTCGCCGTGCTCAACCGCACCGCCTTAGGCCTGCAGATGCGCGCCGTTACCCAGAACCGCCGCATGGCCTCGGCCATGGGCATCCGCACCCCCTATGTCGATGCCATGACCTTTGGCCTCGGCTCGGGAATTGCCGGCCTCGCCGGCGTCGCCCTCAGCCAGATCGACAATGTCTCGCCCAATCTGGGTCAGGCCTACATCATCGACAGTTTCATGGTCGTCGTCTTCGGCGGCGTCGGCAATCTCTGGGGCACGCTGATCGCTGCCATCACCCTGGGCATCGGCAACAAATTCCTCGAGCCTTATGCCGGCGCCGTCCTCGGCAAGATCCTGATCCTGGTCCTCATCATCCTCTTCATCCAACGCCGCCCCCGCGGCCTCTTCGCGCTCAAGGGAAGGTTCATCGAGGCATGAGTGCTCACAGGCAAACCCACTCATCCGTCGCTTCGCGACACCTTCTCCCACGAGGGGAGAAGTGGGACGCAGTGGCGCGGCAAACTCGATGCTCCCCTTCTCCCCTCGTGGGAGAAGGTGCCCCCAGGGCGGATGAGGGGGCCTTTGAAAACCAGAAGGCGTGCCCATGCTGACCCAGGCCCTCTTCCGCGCCCTCGACAAAAAGGCCGTCTGGCTCGTCGCCATCCTCTTGCTGGTCGCCATCGCCGTTCCCGCGTCCAACCTCCTGCTGCCCGCCGGCCATCCCCTGCATTTGCCGAACTACACCATTCCGCTGTTCGGCAAGTATCTGACCTTCGCCATGCTCGCCCTGGCGCTTGACCTGGTCTGGGGCTATTGCGGCATCCTCTCGCTGGGCCACGGCGCCTTCTTCGCGCTGGGCGGCTATGCCATGGGCATGTATCTCATGCGCCAGATCGGCACGCGCGGCGTCTATGCCAATGCCGACCTGCCCGATTTCATGGTGTTCCTCAACTGGCAGGAACTGCCCTGGTACTGGTACGGCATGGACAATTTCTGGTTCGCCATGGCCATGGTGATCCTGGTTCCCGCCATTCTGGCCTTCGTCTTCGGCTTCCTCGCCTTCCGCAGCCGGGTCACCGGGGTCTATCTGTCCATCATCACCCAGGCGATGACCTTCGCCCTGCTGCTCGCCTTCTTTCGCAACGACATGGGCTTTGGCGGCAATAACGGCCTGACCGATTTTAAGGACATCCTCGGCCAGCCCATCGCCGCCACCGGCACCCGCGCCGGCCTGTTCGCGGCCTCCGCCATCGCCCTGGCCGTCGCGGTCCTGCTCTGTTCGTTCATCGTTAATTCCAAGCTAGGCAAGGTCATGATCGCCGTTCGCGACGCCGAAAGCCGCACCCGCTTCCTGGGCTATCGCGTCGAATACGTGAAGCTCTTCGCCTTCGTCGTCTCCGCCATCATCGCGGGCATCGCCGGCGCGCTTTACGTCCCTCAGGTCGGCATCATCAATCCCGGCGAGTTCGAGCCGGCCAATTCCATCGAGGTGGTGATCTGGACGGCGGTCGGCGGCCGCGGCACCATTGTCGGCCCCATCCTCGGGGCCATCCTGGTCAACGTCGGCAAATCCTTTTTCACCGGCGCTTTCCCCGAAATCTGGCTGTTCGCACTGGGCGCGCTCTTCGTTGTCACCACGCTGTTCCTGCCCAAGGGCGTCGTCGGGCTCATCGGCCAGTGGCGCGCCGCCACGACGCGGCGCGAGCAGCATGATCGCACGGCGCCCCCGCCGCCTGCGCCCGCGCAGGTCGAGGCCGGCGTTGATCCCCAACCCCATCCGGCGGAGTAGGTCATGGCCGACAAGAGCGGCACCATGCTGTACCTCAATGGCGTTTCCGTCGCCTTCGACGGCTTCAAGGCCATCAACAAGCTCTCCATCATCGTCCATCCCGCTGAAATGCTGGCCATTATCGGCCCCAACGGCGCCGGCAAGACCACGATGATGGACATCATCACCGGCAAGACCCGCCCCGACGATGGCGAGGTGCTATTTGACGGCCGCACCGACCTCACCAGGCTGGACGAAGCCGCCATCGCCAATCTGGGCATCGGCCGCAAGTTCCAGAAACCCACCGTGTTCGAAAGCCAGACCGTCTGGGACAATCTGGAAATGGCGTTGAAGAAGCCGCGCCGCATTTTCCCCACCCTGTTCTATGTGGCCAGCGACGCCGACATCGCCCGGATCACCGAAATTCTCGACACCGTGCGCCTGCTGCCCCGCAAGCATGACCTCGCCGCCAATCTCAGCCACGGCCAGAAGCAATGGCTCGAGATCGGCATGCTCCTGGCCCAGGACCCCAAGCTGCTGCTGGTCGACGAGCCGGTCGCGGGCATGACCGACAGCGAAACCGTCGAAACCGCCAAGCTGCTCAAGGATATCGCCAGAACCCGCTCCGTCGTCGTCGTCGAGCACGACATGAGCTTCGTGCGCGACCTTGGCTCCCGCGTCACCTGCCTCGCCGAAGGCTCCGTTCTGGCCGAAGGCACACTGGAACAAGTCAGCGCCAATCCGGTGGTCATCGAAAGGTATCTGGGACGATGAAGGCCGATTTGCCGGTCAACACCCGTCCATCTAAATGGGTGTGTGCAGTTTCGCGGCGTCATTCCCGCGAAACCAGGAACCCACTCTTTGCCCGCGGTGATCGAAGAAATGAGGAGGAAGTATCATGACCGCCCTCTCCGTCCAGTCCATCGATCTGCATTACGGTGCCGCACAGGCGCTTAAATCGGTGTCCCTCGAGTGCAAACCCAATCGCATCACCGCCGTCCTCGGCCGCAACGGCGTCGGTAAATCCTCGACTCTGCGCGCCATCACCGGCATTAACGCCATCACTGCCGGCGAGATCATCTTCGACGGCCATCCGCTGAAGCGCTCGCCGCCCTACAAACGCGCTCGCCTGGGCCTCGGCTACGTTCCCCAGGGTCGCGAGATTTTCCCCCTGCTCACCGTCCGTGAAAACCTCGAAACCGGCTTTGCCAGCGTCGGCCGGGGCGAGCGCAACATCCCCGGCTACATTTTCGAGCTTTTCCCCGTGCTCAAATCCATGCTGGGCCGGCGCGGCGGCGATCTCTCGGGTGGCCAGCAACAGCAACTCGCCATTGGGCGCGCTCTGGTCACCCGGCCGAAAGTGCTGGTGCTCGACGAGCCCACCGAGGGCATCCAGCCCTCCATCATCAAGGATATCGGCCGTGCCTTGCAGTTCCTACGCGACGAGAAAGGCATGACCATCTTGCTGGTCGAACAATTCCTCGATTTTTGTCGCGAGATCGCCGACGACATCTACGTCATGGATCGCGGCGAGATTCAGCATGCGGGTCCCGCCAGCGACCTCGACCTGCCGGAGGTTCGCCGGCATCTTATGGTATGAAAAAACGCCCGGCGCGAGCCGGGCGTTCAAAACAAGGGAGTTAACGAAGTGTTACTGGCCGGTAACCAGACCGCCGGTCGTGCACGACTCGATAGTCAGGGTGTTCAAGTCAACCGAGGTCACGGTGGACTCGTCGGTGCCATTCACCTGGGGCGGATTGGTGATGGTTGCGTCGGCATTGTCGTCAGTATCGGCACTGTCTTCGCTGCCCATGTCGCTGTCATCCGAGCTTTCGGTGAGCGATTCGGTTGCGCCGGCATTGGCCAGTTCGTCACAACGAGCCTGGACCTTCGGCAAGTCATCGGCGCTGATCGTCACGCCATCGATCGTCTGAGCGGCGGCTGGGCCGGCAAAAGCAAGTGCGGTGCCGAGGGCGATAATCGAAACGAGGGTTTTGACCTGCATGGTGGTCTCCTTTTATCTTTTGACGCATGAGCATGGTCGCTCTGCCCAAACAACGCGGCTATTTGGAATTCGTTGCCTGCAATTTTGTCTTGGCGTCATTGGTACGATTATGTCGAATGCTATGAATGTACGAAGTGAGATAATGCCTGGTCCGCTGGCGCCGGCCATGCAGCGCGCCCGTGGCGTCGCGCGCATCGCCACCAAGCAGCGCGGCGGCGTCACCTGCATCGACACTCTGTATCAGGATGGCTGCGCCAAGATCCGCCTCCCCAACACCCATTCCAATGCGCTTGAGGCCGTCCTCATCAACACTGCCGGTGGCCTGACCGGTGGCGATTATCTGCAATGGTCTGCCGACGCCGCTCCCAATGGCACCATGGTGCTGACGACCCAGGCCTGCGAGCGCATCTACCGCTCCACCGGGGCCACTGCCCGCGTCGAGACGCGCCTGTCCGTCGGCGCCAACGCGCACCTCGATTGGCTGCCGCAGGAAACCATCCTGTTCGAGGCCAGCCAGGTCGATCGCCGCATCGAGATCAATCTGGCCGAAGGTGCGACCCTCACCGCCATCGAGGCTGTCCTGCTCGGCCGCGACGCGATGGGCGAAATGGCCGATGACGCCTACCTTCGCGACAACTGGCGCATTCGCCGCAACGGCCGACTGATCCATGCCGAGGCCACGCTGCTCACCGGCACCGGTTCCGAGCGTGTGGCGACGCCGCTCCTTGACGGCGCTCGTGCCTTCGCCACCATCCTGCATATCGGCCCGCTGGCTGCCCGTCGGCTGGACGCGGTGCGCGCCTTGATGCCCGCGGCCGGCCACATCGCTGCCAGCCTCGTCGGCGAGCGGCTGGTGATCCGCGCTCTGGCCAAAAGCGGGCTTGCGCTGCGCCGCCTGATTGTCCCAATACTAGCCGAACTTTCGGGCGCCGGCGCCCTGCCACGCCTGTGGCATCTCTAGGAAGATCGCATGAACCTCACGCCACGCGAAAAAGACAAACTGCTGATTTCCATGGCCGCCATTGTCGCCCGCAAGCGCCTTGAGCGCGGCGTCAAGCTCAACCATCCCGAGGCCATTGCGCTGATCACCGATTTCGTCGTCGAAGGCGCGCGCGACGGCCGCCCGGTGGCCGAACTCATGGAGGCCGGCGCCCACGTGGTCACCCGCGCCCAGGTCATGGAGGGCATCGCCGAAATGATCGCCGACATTCAGGTCGAAGCCACCTTCCCCGATGGCACCAAGCTGGTGACCGTCCACGAACCTATTCGGTGACCCCATGATTCCCGGCGAAATCATCCCCAGATCCGGCGATATCGAACTCAATGTCGGCGCCCCCCAGATCACCATCGAGGTCGCCAATACCGGCGATCGTCCGATCCAGGTCGGCTCGCACTACCACTTCTACGAAACCAATGCCGGCCTGCGCTTTGCTCGCGAAAAAGCCCGCGGCATGCGACTCGACATCGCCGCCGGCACCGCCATGCGTTTCGAGCCGGGCCAGGCCCGCGAGGTCAGGCTGGTGCCGCTGGGCGGCTCCCGCACCGTTTATGGCTTCCGCCAACAGATCATGGGACCGCTGTGAACCACCGGCGCGCCACCATGGCGAAACATCGCAAAAAATGCTCAAAGGTCGGCACATCAGGCCAATGGGACTCGTTTGCATGACCACCAGGGAACAGGAATTCAAACGCCGCTTTGCCGCCGTGTTGCTCGATCTGCAGCAGCACGGCATCAAGGACCCCGTCGCCATGATGCTACTGGGCAGCCTCGCTTCCGATTTGAGCCGCGATTTCAAAGCCGCCAACTGGACCCAGGCCAAGCAGGCCATGAGCAGCGCCAGCTACAACACGCTGCTGGCCCGGCTGCAAACCGAGGGCAATGCCCATGTCGCCGCCGGCCGCGACAAGCATTCCTACGCCATCCAGGCCCTGGCGATGTCGCTGGTCGCCCGCACCCAGCAGGCCGATCCCGACATGGTCACTGGCGCCCACCTTCTCGATACCGTCATCAACAGCGCCGTCACCGCCTATCGCAAACAGCCCAAGGCCGGTTGACCCCGTAATGGCGCATCGCAACGACCGAGCCGCCGTGCCGCTAAGTCCGGTCATCCACGTAAACGATGACCGAGCCGCTCACCGAGTTGGCCACCGCGATCACGTCCTTGACGGCATAGCCACCCGCCTCCAGCTTGGCCTTGATTGGCGCATTGTCCTCGAGCGAACCGCGCAGTTGCTCCAGTGCTGCCCCATCCGGCGTCATGGCATCATCCAGTCCTGCGCTGCCCTCCAGCGAGGACATCAGGACGATAGTGATCTCGGTATCATCGGGCACCGCGCTCAGATCGACCGGCGCGCCCCCCAGCACCGCCGGCGTCGCCTCGCCCTCGCCCGTTGCGGCCGGCTGCGCCGAGGCCATGCCTCCGACACACGCCACCAGCATGATGGCCAAGGCAGTTGCAGCAATTTTCGGCATGATCTCTCCTTGAGCAATACGACTCACGCGTCCTTGCCCCATCAATGGCCGGCATCGGCCAGGGTTGCGCCCATCATGCGTCCCAAGCGCCTCGCTACCCGACAATCCCGCGCCGACGCTGCCTCTTCCACCTGACGGAGCCCCGCCATGCCCGCTCGCATTTCCCGCGCCACCTATGCCGACATGTATGGCCCCACCACCGGCGACCTTGTGCGCCTGGCCGATACCGACCTGTTCATCGAGGTGGAAAATGACTTCACCGTCTATGGCGAGGAGGTCAAGTTCGGCGGCGGCAAGGTGATCCGAGACGGCATGGGCCAATCGCAGCGCACCCGTGCAGAAGGCGCCGTCGATACCGTCATCACCAATGCGCTGATCGTCGACCACACCGGCATCTACAAGGCCGATATCGGCCTCAAGGATGGCCGCATCCACGCCATCGGCAAGGCCGGCAATCCCGATACCCAGCCCGGCGTCACCATCATCATCGGCCCCTCCACCGAAGCCATTGCCGGCGAAGGCAAGATCGTCACCGCCGGCGGCATGGATGCCCATATCCACTTCATCTGCCCCCAGCAGATCGAGGAAGCCCTGATGAGCGGCATCACCACCATGCTCGGCGGCGGCACCGGCCCCGCCCATGGCACGCTGGCCACCACCTGCACCGGCGCTTGGCATATCGGCCGCATGATCGAAAGCTTCGACGCCTTTCCGATGAACCTGGCCTTGGCGGGCAAGGGCAATGCCTCCTTGCCCGCCCCGCTGGTCGAAATGGTCCTGGCCGGCGCCTCCTGCCTCAAGCTGCACGAGGACTGGGGCACCACCCCCGCCACCATCGACAATTGCCTCTCCGTCGCCGACGATTATGACGTCCAGGTCATGATCCACACCGACACGCTCAACGAGTCAGGCTTCGTCGAGGACACCATCGCCGCCTTCAAGGGCCGCACCATTCACGCCTTCCACACCGAAGGCGCCGGCGGCGGTCACGCCCCCGATATCCTCAAGGTCGCCGGCCTGCCCAACGTCATTCCGTCTTCCACCAATCCGACGCGCCCCTACACGGTCAATACCATCGCCGAGCATCTCGACATGCTCATGGTCTGCCATCACCTCTCCCCCTCCATCCCCGAGGACGTCGCCTTCGCCGAGTCCCGCATCCGTAAGGAAACCATTGCTGCCGAGGATATCCTGCATGACATGGGCGCGCTTTCGATCATCTCGTCCGACAGCCAGGCCATGGGCCGCGTCGGCGAAGTGCTGATCCGCACCTGGCAGACGGCCGACAAGATGAAAAAACAGCGCGGCCAGCTCGCCGTGGAAACCGGCGACAGCGACAATTTCCGCGTCAAGCGCTATATCGCCAAATACACCATCAACCCCGCCATCGCCCACGGCATGAGCCAGCACATCGGCTCGCTCGAAGTTGGCAAGCGCGCCGATCTCGTGCTCTGGAACCCCGCCTTCTTTGGCGTCAAACCCGACATGGTCCTCCTCGGCGGCTCCATCGCCGCCGCCCCCATGGGCGACCCCAACGCTTCCATCCCCACGCCCCAGCCCATGCACTACCGCCCCATGTTCGCCGCCTATGGCAAGCTACGCACCAATTCCTCCGTCACTTTCATCTCCCAGGCCGCCCACGACGATGGCCTGCGCGCCAAACTCGGCGTCGACAAGCAACTCGTTCCCATCGGCAACACCCGCAGCATCGGCAAAGCCTCCATGATCCACAACTTCGCCACCCCGGTGATTGAGGTAAACCCCGAAACCTACGAAGTGCGCGCCGACGGCGAACTCCTCACCTGCGACCCCGCAACCGTCCTGCCAATGGCCCAACGGTATTTTCTATTTTGACCGTTCAGGACTTTGACCTGACAACTGCTGGCCCAGGCAAAATCGTCTTTCCCCGACAAGCTGGAATCCAGCCCGGATTTCATGCCTAGTACGACCATGAAAAAGATCTCGATCAGTCCTCTATGACGTCGTTGGACGATGATTATGCTCTTTGGACCATGGAGCAGGCAGAACTCTTGCCCGCCGGCAAACGCGATTTGCTGGATGGAACTGGATCGTGTCCCACGAGTGGCGCGACCTCCTCCCCCTCCAGGGGGACTGCAGAGCGTCCCGCAGGGCAAATCGCTCCTGCGGAGCGATGTGAGCGATGAAGGCCATGAGAGCTACGCTCGAATGGCAAGGGTGGGGGTCTCGTTTGGCCCCGATCTGTCAGCTCTCTCGCCTCGCCTGGCACAATCCCGCCCACCCAC
>NZ_CAXTKA010000024.1:0-10775 GCF_964244875.1 uncultured Devosia sp. | reverse complement strand
CTCTATGGCGGCATGGACGAACCCGAACTCAAGATCATCGACGTCTTCATCTGCAAGCTGCGCAAGAAGCTCTCCGTCGCCACCGGCGGCAAGAATTACATCGAAACCGTCTGGGGTCGCGGCTATGTCCTGCGCGAACCCGACGAGCACGAATATTCCGAAAGCGCCTGACTTCGCGCCGTCCCGTGAGGGCAAATCGCTCCAGTGGAGCGATCTGAGGCAAGAAGGCCACCAGACCTATGGTCGACTGGCAGCTCGAATGGCGAGGAAGCTCCCGGCACCGTCACACCGAACCCCGCGCAGCCTCCCCTGCGCGGGGTTCTGGTTTTTGCGCGAAGCTGACCATCAGGCTCTTTCCCCCCCTTGAGCGCAGGCTTATCTCCCGACTAAGCCTCTTGCCGAAACGCCTCAGTCAATACCTCCCCCTTGAGGGGGAGGATCAAGGTGGGGGTGGTCTGGCCCCAATATCCAGGCCAACCCGCCCCTCAAAGGGCAAGGCGAACCCAGGTTCCTGCAAAAAACATCCACCCTCCTGTCGAACCGCGTCCACCCCGCTCGTCGTGTTACCAGAAGCGCCACGCCCACCGGCGCCACGACCTGAGGACCCGCCCATGCACAAGCTCATCGCCCCGCTCCTGACCGCCGCAACCCTGCTGGCCACCCAGGCCGCCCAGGCCGAAACCGTCCCCGTCAACGGCATGGACATCTATTACGAGATCACCGGCGAGGGCGATCCGCTCGTGGTCCTGCCCGGCGCCTACATGACCATTCCCGACATGGGCGAGATCATCCCGCTGCTGGCCAAGACCCATAAGGTCATCGCCATCGAATTCCAGGGCCATGGTCGCACCAACGACATCGACCGGCCCATCACCTATCCCAATCTGGCCGACGACGTCGCCGGCCTCATGGACGCCCTCGCCATCGAGAAAGCCGACATCTTCGGCTATTCGCTGGGCGCCGGCGCCGGCATCCAGCTGGCCATCCGCCATCCCGAAAAGGTCGATCAGCTGGTCAGCGCCTCGGGTGGCTACGACATGGCCGGCATGCAGCCAGCCTTTGCCGCCTTCGTGCCGCAGATGACGCCCGAGATGATGCTGGGAACGCCGATGGAGACCGCCTACAAGACCCTGGCCGTCGACAAGGACGGCTTTCCCGCTTTGGTCGAAAAGCTGATTGCGCTGGAAAAGGAGCCGATGGCCTGGGGCGATGATGTCAAGGCCATCAAAAGCCCGGTGCTGATCATTGCCGGTGACGCCGATGTGGTCACGCTCGAGCATGAAGTGGCTTTCTTCCGCCTGCTCGGCGGTGGCATCATGGGCGATATGGGAGCGCCCCTGCCCGCCTCGCGCCTCGCCATCCTGCCCGCCACCTCGCATACCGCCGTCATCAACCAGCCCGCGCTGCTGTTGTCGGTGATCGAGCCCTTCCTTCAGGACCAAACCCCGAAATCCTTCATGGGCATGTAAGCCACCACCGGAGTTCCAAAAAATGCGTTTCATGATCCTCGTCAAAGCCTCCCCCGAAAGCGAAGCCGGCGTAATGCCGTCGTCCGAGCTCATCGCCGCCATGGGCCGATACAATGAGGCCCTGATCGATGCCGGCGTGATGCTGGCCGGTGAAGGCCTGCAATCGTCGGCCAAGGGCGCCCGCATCAAGTCTGAGGCCGGCACGGTCACCGTCACCGACGGCCCGTTTTCCGAAACCAAGGAACTGCTCGCCGGCTATTGGCTGATCCAGACCAAGACGCGCGACGAAGCCATCGAATGGTGCAAACGCATCCCCTTTGAAGACGGCCAGGAAGTCGAGCTGCGCCAGGTCTTCGAAGCCTCCGACTTCGCCGTCGACGACATCAGCCAGGAACACCTGCAAAAAGAACAAGCCTGGCGCGACGCCAACGAACAATTGGTAACACGATAGGGCGAGGCACCCCTCACCCTATCCCTCTCCCCGAAGGGGCGAGGGGACCAGATTTGCGATGAGGCTTGATCTTGCCTCGTCCACCGAACAGTCCCCTCGCCCCCTCGGGGAGAGGGTTAGGGTGAGGGGCCTTGCTTGTTGGTCTTGCCTATCGATCCAGCCTGCACTTGCCCCCGCCACCCTATCCTGCTTTCATCCATCCATGGATCAAGCCGCCGAATCCCGAACCCACCGGGCCATCAACACGGTCTGGAAACTCGAGCAACCCCGCCTGATCGCGGGGCTGACGCGCATGGTGCGCGATATCTCGATGGCCGAGGAACTGGCGCAGGACGCGCTCCTGGTGGCGCTGAAATCCTGGCCCCAGGCCGGCGTGCCCGACAATCCGGGCGCCTGGCTGATGCAGACGGCCAAGCGCCGCGCCATCGACTATTTTCGCCACAACAAGATGGCCGCTCGCAAGCTGGTGGAGGTCGGCCATGGCATCGAAACCGATGCGCCCGACCACCTGGAAGCCCTGCACGACGCGCTGGACGACGACGTCGGCGACGATCTGCTGCGCCTGATCTTTACCTCTTGCCATCCGGTGCTGCCGCCCGAGTCGCGCGTCGCGCTCACCCTGCGCCTGCTGGGCGGGCTCACCACCGCCGAGATCGCCCGCGCTTTCCTCGTTGCCGAACCCACGATCGGCCAGCGCATCGTGCGCGCCAAAAAGACGATTGCCGAAGCCCATATTCCCTTCGAGGTGCCGCGCGGGCCCGAGCGCGCCGAACGGCTGGCCTCGGTGCTGGGCGTGCTCTATCTGATCTTCAACGAGGGCTATTCCGCCACGGCCGGCGCCGATTGGATGCGCCCGCAATTGTGCGAGGAGGCCATGCGCCTCGGCCGCGTTCTGGCGCGGCTCACCCCCGACGAGCCCGAAGTGCACGCCTTGGTCGCGCTGATGGAAATCCAGGCCTCGCGGACCGGCGCGCGCACCGACGCCACCGGCGAGCCCATCCTGCTGCTCGATCAGGACCGCTCCCGTTGGGACCATCTGCTGGTCCGTCGCGGTCTGGATGCGCTCGAGCGGGCCATTGCGCTTGGCGGCGCCGAAAAACCCTACGCGCTGCAAGCCGCCATCGCCGCCTGCCATGCCCGCGCCCGCAAGGCCGCCGATACCGACTGGCCCCGCATTGCCGCTCTCTATGCCGTCTTGGCGCAGGTGACCCCCTCGCCCGTGATCGAGCTCAACCGCGCCGTTGCCATCTCCATGGCCGATGGGCCGGTCGCCGCCCTGGCCCTGATCGACACGATCAAGGACGATCCGGCGCTCAAGGCCTATCACCTGCTGTTCGGCGTGCGCGGCGACATGCTGAGCAAGCTTGGCCGGCACGACGAGGCCAGGCGCGAATTCCGCAAGGCCGCGCAGCTCACCCAGAACGCGCGCGAAAAAGCCTATCTGCTGGGCCGGGCCGAGGACGATTGAGCGTGGCGAACGTCCACCTGATCGATGATTTCGTGAGCCGGGAGCATCGCTTCACCCTGGGACGCGATCGCCGAAACGGTCGCCCTTTCCTCTCGACGCCGGTGAGCGGGGCGCTGCTCGCGGTCGAATACGAGGCCTATTTCTGGATCGAGGAGGACCAGTATCAGCGCTTCCGCGCCGATCCGGAAGCCGCCGCGCAGTTTACCGACGATTGCCGCATGGGTCGCCACGGGGCCAGGTTGATAGCCAGGCCCTGATCAGGCCGCCATCTCGAACTTGGCTTCCAGCACCGCGCGATCGAACGGCTTCATCATATAGTCGCTGGCACCGGCCTTGAGCGCCATGGCGATGACGCCGATATCGTTCTCCACCGTGCAATAGACGATGCGCGGCTTGTCGCCGCCGACATAGGCACGCAACAGCTTGAGGAACTCCAGCCCGCTCATGACCGGCATGTTCCAATCCAAAAGGATCGCGTCGGGCATTTCATGGCGGCACTTGTCGAAGGCTTCCTGGCCGTCCTCGGCCTCGTCCACGATATAATCCATATCCTCCAGGATGCACCGTGCCACGGTGCGAACGACGGTGGAGTCATCAACGATCAGGCAGGATTTCATGGCAGGACTCTCGCAAAGGCAGACGCCCGGCCATTATGGCGTCCACTACCTACCGAATGGTTAGCAATGCGTTCGGAAAGAGGCCGACGCTGGTGCCCGGATCGCTGCCACGTCGGTCGCCCTCGGCCACCGCGCGGCACATCTGCGCCGCTTTCCACGAGCGGAGCGGGACGCTATAGGTCAATCAGGAGAAGGAACATGACCGAGCCGTTGATCATTTGGACCTATGACTGGGTGCCCGCAGGCAAGTCCGGTCCCCGTGGCCATGTCCGGGACATCCGCTTGCGCTGGGCCTGCGAAGAGGCCGGCCTGCCCTACGAGGTCAGGTCCGTCCCGTTCGACAATCGCGGACCGGAGCACTTTTTGCGACAGCCGTTTGGCCAGGTGCCTGTTCTGCAAGAGAACGGCATAACCCTGTTCGAAAGTGGCGCCTGCCTCTTGTATCTGGCGCGCAAGAGCGAAAAACTGATGCCGCGCACGCCCAGGGGCGAGGCCGAGACCCTGGAATGGACCATTGCCGCGCTCAACTCGATCGAAATGGTTACGGTGCCGTGGTGGTTCATCGGCCTGTCCAACAATCAGGACAACCCCCTCCAGGGCTGGGTAGTCCAGCGCCTGCAACACCTTGAGGCTATATTGACGCAGCGCGAATGGCTCGCCGCCGGACAGTTTTCCGTCGCCGATATCCTGATGTCAGACGTTCTGCGCGTCCCCAAGGTCATGACTGCCGGCGATTTCCCGGCCTTGCGATCCTATATCGATCGAGCCTGCGCGCGTCCCGCCTTCAAGGCCGCCTATGACGCCCAGATGGCGCATTTCGCTGCCCATGAACGCGCCTAGCGCCGGCGTTCCACAAACCGCTGTGAACGCCGGTCATCCACGCCAAGAAGCGCGCCGGCCTCATCAGGCCGCCACAGCTTGCGCCTTGGGTACCGCGTTGAGATAGAACTGCTCGTTCTCGATGCCGATGGCGATGTCCATGTCGGTCATGCGCGCCAAAATCCCGGTATAGAACGGCTGGATGCCCCGTGCGTCGACGAACCCTTCCTCCGGCACGCCCGCCAGCAGGCCGACGCAACCCGACGGGATCAGGGTTTTCTGCCGCTTTTCCGGATCGCTTCTGGAGGTAAAGGCGAAGCTTTCGCTGCCCGCCGCCCCGGTAATGCTGGCCGTCACCTGCCCGCCCCGCGGCACCGACATGGCGGCGATCAGCAGCATGTTCATGAACAGCTTGGCCTTGTGCTTGGGCAACAGGATCAGCGGCACGGTCCATTCCAGATCCGCCTTTTCGATCTCGAACAGGATGCGCGCCACCCGCTCGCATTCGCGCGTGTCGATATCGGTGCCCGCCGTCGATGACGCGCCATAGGCCAGGCGCGCAAATTCCAGCTTGGCCCGGCTCTGCCTGGCGGCGCTGGCGATGAGGTCGCGTGCACCCTCGCTCATGTCGCCTTGGCTGGGATCGGCCAGCACTTCCAGCCCATTGCCGATCGCCCCGATCGGGTTGATCAGGTCGTGACACACCCGCGAGCACAGCATGGCCGCCAGATCGGTTGCGTTGAGCTCGATGATATCGGCCATGAATGCGGTCTCCGTAACAAGGTGGGTCTGCGGACCTTCGGGAATCAGTTGCCAGACAATAGCGGCACAACGGTAAACATAGCCTGCATTTTTGCCCCGCCCGCGCGCACCCTCGCCCCGACGTCGGACTCCACTAACATCCCCGGTCGACGCCTCCCCCTGCAGGGGGAGGATCAAGGCGGGGGTGCGAGAGCCCCGATATCGGAATGGGACGCCCCTAACGGCTCGACAACGTTTTGGCCAAATCCGGCCAATTGGCCGCGCCCTTGCTGGCCGCCGCATCGGGCGCCAGCAAAAACGCTTCGCGGCTGCCCGCCGAATAGAACAGGTACAGCCGCTGCTTGAACACGGTATAGATCATCGGGTCCGCGTCTGACACGAAGCCGCGCGCCGCGCTCATCGCCCCATGCCCGCCGAACTGGGGCGCATAGATGGCCGGGGACCGCTCGAACACATCGCGATTGGCCGGATTGGCGAAGTGCCAGGGCACGCCCTTCCAGACATATTCCAGATCGCCTCGCCCCAAAAGCGGCGCATCTTCGGTGAAATAGGATACCGGGTCCATGCCGCCCAGCGCGATGCCGGTCAGCGGATCGGTGACGATCTCGCTGATGATCGACTGCCCCCAGGCCGGGGCCGCAACGCCCAAAAGCGGCAGAACAAAGGCGAGCATGGTTAAGATTTGTTTAGAGGTTTGCGTCATGATCGCCAGCACTGATCGCTATGGGCGGCCCCAGGGTAGCCGCCAAAGCTTACCGTCTTTTTAACCACCGCTGCGCCTCTGGAGGACAATATGCTCAAGCGCCTAGGCCTCATTCTTGCGGTGCTGACCGCAATGCTTGCGCCCGTTCCCCTCGCCTTGGCACAGGGCTCGCTCAGCGATACCTATTCGGGCGAGGAACTGGTCGATACCGGCAGCGCCTTTTTCGGCTCGGTCGCCCAGGGCCTGGCCTCGCTGATCGAACGCTCGGTCAGCCAGTTCGGCCTGCCCAACGGCTATATCCTGGGCGAGGATGCCGGCGGCGCCCTGTTTGCCGGCGCCCGCTACGGCCAGGGCACGCTCTATACCCGCAATGCTGGGGAGATCCCGGTGTTCTGGCAGGGCCCGAGCCTGGGCTTCGATGTCGGCGGCGATGGTTCCAAGACCATGATGCTGGTCTATAACCTGGCCCAGGTGCAGGAAGTCTATGGCCGCTTTGCCGGCGTCGATGGCTCCGCCTATGTGCTGGGTGGGCTGGGCATGACGGTGATCAAGAACCGCAATATCGTCATGGTGCCGATCCGCTCCGGCGTCGGCGCCCGGCTCGGGCTCAATGTCGGCTACCTCAAATTCACCCCCGAGCCGACCTGGAACCCCTTCTAAGCGCCAAGATTTGATCGTAGAACCTGGCTGCCCCGGCGTTCGGCGCCTGCCCGGCGGTGACGGGGCAAGCCAAAGGGGTTAGGGTTCGGCTGTGATTGCCGAAGCGGCTGCCACACCAGCGTTTTGCCTGCGACCCCGGCGCGGCGGAGTTCGGTCGATGCTCATCGAGAACATCATGTATTTTGCGCTTGGCCTGCTTGCCGCAGGCCTCTTGGCGCTGATCATCATGCCGGCGGTCTGGCGTCGTGCCGTGCGCCTGACCAAGCGGCGCATCGAGGCGGCCACCCCGATCACCATGGCCGAATTTCGTGCCGACAAGGACCAGTTGCGCGCCCAGTTCGCGCTGTCCACCCGCCGCCTGGAAATGAGCGTCGAGACCCTGCGCACGCGCCTCGCCGAGCAATTAAGCGATGCCGACCGCAAGCGCACCGAGCTTGGCGTGCTGACGGCCGAGCGCAGTCAGCAGGTCGATGTGGTCAGGCAGGTCGAGGAGCGCGAAGTCGCCCTGCGCAGCCGCGTCAGCGAACTGGAACGCGAAGGCACCGAACTCGCCCGGCGCCTGGACATGGCCGAGCGCGAAATGGCCGCACGTGCCAGCGAGCATAACCCTGCCGACCCGCTGCCGGCCGGCAAGCCGAGCCTGCCCGCCCTCGAAACCAACATCCTGGTGGCCGCCGAAGCCCGTTTCGCCAGCGCCGAAACCCGGCTCAACGCCATCCTGGCCGAAACCGGCGAGCTGGAGCAGAAATCGGGCGGGTCCCCGAGTCGGCTCCTGGCCGACCAGCTCAACCGCGATGATGATCTCGATGCCCTGCGCGCCAGCGTCGCCGGCGTGGAGGCCACCATCCTGGCCGATTGGGGCACCGATCGTACCGCCGAGGAGCCGTTGCGCGACCGCCTCAACGACATCGCCTCGGGCGTCAGCCGCCTGGTCTATGCCGTCGACACCGAACCCCCCGTGGTCGCGGCGCCAGAAGAAAGCCTCTTCGACCGCGTCCAGCGCTTTGCCGACGAGGGCGAAAGCACCGGCCCTTTGTCCAAGGCCCTGCCCCGCGGCAGGCGCAAGGGCGGCAATATCACCGACCGCATGGCCGCCTTGCGCGAAATCCAAAGCCGCTGACGCTGCCGAGCCTTGCCTAGGGCGCGGCGATCACCACCGAGCCGGTCTGCGCGCCCGTGCTCCGGTCGAACACGGCCAGCGTCACCGTGCCGCCCAGCCGATAGGTGACGTTCAGCGCCCCATCGGCCATGACCGCCGCTATCACCTCGGCGCCGGCCGGCACGCTGATGCCGGCGACGATTTGCGGGGGCGGACTATCGCGCATCACCCGATAGACAAGCGCAATCCCAATCGCCATAAAGCCCAGCAAGAGGATGCCGATCGAAATCCCGAAGGAACGGCGGGCCTTGGCGAACATTGCTGTCGCTTCGGGCGTCAGCGGCGCATCCGCTGGGGGCGCGTCCGGCCCGGTATTTTGAGGATCGCTCATGCACAGCCTGCCCATTGAGGAAATCGATGGTGATGAAGTCGAAATCGTCGTCGCTGCCGAACAGGCCGGCGGCCGGCTCGATGCGGTGCTGGCCAAGGCGCATGCCGCCCTCAGTCGCAGCCGCCTCAAGGATCTGATCCTGACCGGCGCCGTCGCCATTGACGGCCAGATCGCCAGCGAGCCCAAATATCGCGTCAGGGCCGGCGAGACAATCACCCTTATTGCCCCACCCCCCGACGATGCCGAGCCCCAGGGCGAGGCGATCCCCCTGGACATCCTCTACGAGGACGATCAGCTCATCGTCATCAACAAGCCGGTCGGCATGGTGGTCCATCCCGCTCCGGGCAGCCCCAGCGGCACGCTGGTCAACGCCCTGATCTTTCACTGCGGCACAAGCCTGCAAGGCATTGGCGGCGTCAAGCGCCCCGGCATTGTCCACCGGCTCGATCGCGATACCTCGGGCGTCATGGTCGCGGCAAAAACCGAAACGGCCCACAAGCACCTGTCCGCCCAGTTCGCCGACCACGGCCGCACCGGCCCGCTGCATCGCGCCTATATCGCCTTCGTCTGGGGCACCACCGAAACCGGCAAGGGCACCATCGAGGCCCCGCTCGGCCGCGACCAGAACAACCGTCTCAAGCAGACCGTGCGCAAGGACGGCCGCGAGGCCATTACCCACTACGCCGTGGCAGCCCGCTTCGGCGGCGACGGCTGGGACATCACCCGCATCCAGTGCCAGCTCGAAACCGGCCGCACCCACCAGATCCGCGTCCACATGGCCTATATCGGCCATCCCCTGGTATCCGACATCGTCTATGCCTCGGGCTACGCCACCAAGATCAACCGCCTCCCCCCCGAAGTCGCCGCCCCCATCGTCGCCCTCGGACGCCAGGCCCTCCACGCGGCGGAGCTCGGTTTCGAGCATCCCGCCACCGGCCAGGAAATGCTGTTCGAAGCGCCCCTACCACCAGATTTGCAGACGCTGCAGGATGCACTGGAGGAGTTCGACAAGGCATTTGCGCGATAGGCTCGTGCCACGCCCTCGTGGTTCGAGGCTCGCAAGAACTTGCACCTCACCATGAGGACTACCAAACTGCGATTGTCCAGTAGCCCTCATGGTGAGGTGGGAGGCGAAGCCGACCCTCGAACCACGAGGGCGTGCCCTACGGAACCCTTTCCCCGTTGCCACGTTCGCATGGATTCAACGCTCTTACATTCACCGATTTCCCGCCTACATATAACGCGTTTCGCTCCCTGTGCCGGTTTCGGACAGGCGCGAAACCATCCGCCCGCGCGATGCGGGGGAGCTAGAAAGGGGTGCTTCATGGCCCAGACTAACCTGCCCGTCCTGTCTGCCGAAGGCGGGCTTAATCGCTATCTGCAGGAAATCCGCAAGTTCCCGATGCTGGAGCCGGATGAAGAATTCATGCTTGCAAAGCGCTACAAGGAGCACACCGATCCAGCTTCGGCGCAAAAGCTCATTACCTCCCATCTCCGCCTCGTCGCCAAGATCGCCATGGGCTATCGCGGCTACGGCCTGCCCATTTCCGAGGTCATCTCGGAAGGCAATGTCGGACTGATGCATGCCGTCAAGCGCTTCGAGCCCGACAAGGGGTTTCGCCTTGCCACTTATGCCATGTGGTGGATCCGGGCGGCGATCCAGGAATATGTCCTGCGCTCCTGGTCCCTGGTCAAGATCGGCACCACCGCCGCGCAAAAGCGCCTGTTCTTCAATCTGCGCAAGGTCAAAGGCCAGATCGCTGCGCTCGATGACGGCAATCTGCATCCCGACCAGATCGCCCAGATCGCCACCACGCTCAATGTGACGGCGGCCGAAGTCGTGTCGATGAATGCGCGCCTCTCGGGCGACGCGTCGCTCAATTCGCCGATGCGCGCCGACGAAGGCTCCTCCGAATGGCAGGATTGGCTCGTCGATGACACTCCGAGCGCCGAAACGCGCCTGGGCGACAACGAGGAATACAACGAGCGCATGGGTCTTCTGACCAGTGCCATGGATGTGCTCAACGAGCGGGAACGCGCCATCTTCCAGGCCCGCCGCCTGCAGGACAATCCCTCGACGCTGGAAGAACTGGCCCAGCAATACGACGTCAGCCGCGAACGCATCCGCCAGATCGAGGTCCGCGCCTTCGAAAAAGTCCAGGACGCCGTCAAGGACGCCGCCCGCCACCAGGCCGGCGCCTAACCGTTACCAGCCGTCAAATATCAAGGCCGCCCTCCGGGGCGGCTTGTTTGTTTGCACGGCCCCGATGTCTCCCACCCACGGTGTCACCCCGGCCTCCGGGTCGCTTCGCGCCCGAAGACAGGCTCCGGCCGGG
>NZ_CAXTKA010000023.1:0-16459 GCF_964244875.1 uncultured Devosia sp. | reverse complement strand
TCGATGCCGAGGTCGCCCTTGGCGCCCATTTCCACGGCCGAGCAGGTGAGGCCCGCCGCGCCCATGTCCTGGATGGCGATGACGGCGCCGGTGGCCATGAGTTCGAGGCAGGCTTCGAGCAGGCGCTTTTCGGTAAAGGGGTCGCCGACCTGCACGGTTGGGCGCTTCTCCTCGATGTCGTTGCCGAATTCGGCCGAGGCCATGGTGGCCCCGCCGACGCCGTCGCGCCCGGTCTTGGCGCCGAGATAAACCACCGGCAGGCCCACGCCTTCGGCTTTGGAATAGAAAATCTTGTCGGTATCGGCGAGGCCCGCCGCGAAAGCGTTGACCAGGATGTTACCGTTGTAGCGGGCGTCGAACTCGACTTCGCCGCCCACTGTAGGCACGCCGAAGGCATTGCCGTAGCCGCCGATGCCCGCGACCACGCCCGAAACGAGATGGCGGGTCTTTTCGTGGTCGGGGGCGCCGAAGCGCAGCGCGTTCATGGCCGCAACGGGGCGGGCGCCCATGGTGAAGACATCGCGCAGAATGCCGCCCATGCCGGTGGCCGCGCCCTGATAGGGTTCGATGAAGCTAGGGTGGTTATGTGATTCCATCTTGAAGACGATTGCCTGGCCGTCGCCGATATCGACCACGCCGGCATTCTCGCCGGGCCCCTGGATCACGCGCGCGCCGGTGGTCGGCAGGGTCTTGAGCCACTTCTTGGAGGACTTGTAGGAGCAGTGCTCGTTCCACATCGCCGAAAAAATGCCAAGCTCGGTATAGGTCGGCTGCCGGCCGATCAGGGCGACAATCTTGTCGAACTCTTCCGGCTTGAGGCCATGATCGGCAACCAGTTTGGGCGTGATGGCAATGTGGTTTTGATAGGTCATACGGGATTTGTCCGGGATAGGCGGGCAAGGAGGTGGTCGAGGGCGATGACGATGGCGGTCAGGATGGCGAAGGCGACGAGCATGGCGAGGGCGTTGAGGAACACGGCGCCGTAGCCGATCTTGTTCACGGCAAGGATGGGGTAGGGGTATTCATTGACCCAGGCACCACGGGCGAGAATGTAGAGGAAATACACCAGGGTGGGCGCGAGCATCAGCGGCAGGTTGGACCATTTGAGGCTGCCATGCTTCTGGGTGACGAGCCACCACAGAATGTACAGCACTGGGCCCAGATAGTGCAGCAACGTATCGGCAAGCTGGTCGAGGCCGGTGAGCGTCACCAGGAACCGCAGCACGAAATAGACGTAGAGCATGACCAGGGCGATATTGGCGGCCATCATGGCGCGGGTGACAGGGTGGCGGAAGAGATCGAGCCACGGCCACGCGGTGACTGCCGACAGATAGGCCAGCACCAGGACGATGTTGGTGAGGATGGTGTAGAAGGCCAGAAAAGTGCCCAACCCGCCGGGAATATCTTTGCCGATGGCGGCATAGGCCTGCATCGACAGGACAAATTGCAGGACCAGCGCGACAATTCCCACGGCAAGGCCGAGCCAGGTCAGCAGCTTGCGCGGGTCGACCGGCGCGCGGGGGTCCATCAGGCCACCTGAGCCAGCATGCCGGAGAACAGGGCGCGCCCGTCGGTGCCACCATGGGCGGCTTCGATCAGGTTTTCTGGGTGCGGCATGAGGCCGAGGACGGTCTTGCGCTCGTTGAGAATGCCGGCGATGTCGTTGATCGATCCGTTGGGGTTGGTGCCTTCGGCGTAACGGAACGCCACCCGGCCATTGGCCTCGAGACGGGCGATGGTTTCGGCATCGGCAAAGTAATTGCCGTCATGATGGGCAACCGGGCAGTCGATCACCTGATCCTGCGTGTAGCCGCGGGTGAAGGCGGTGTCGGCATTGGTGACTTGCAGCCGTACCTGCCGGCAAACGAATTTGAGGCTGGTATTGCGCATCAAGGCGCCGGGCAGCAGGCCGGCTTCGATGAGAATCTGAAAGCCATTGCAAACGCCGAGCACCTTGACGCCGGCCTCGGCGCGGGCACGAACGCGGTCCATGATCGGGGAGCGGGCAGCGATGGCACCGCAGCGCAGGTAATCGCCATAGGAAAAGCCGCCGGGAATGACGATGAGGTCGACGTCCGGCAGGTCGGCATCCTGATGCCAGACTATGGCTGGGGCCGTGCCGGAAATCTTGGTGAGCGCCGCGATCATGTCGCGGTCGCGATTGAGGCCCGGGAAGACGATGACCGCGGATTTCATCGGCTGTTCCTCGCATGGGGGAGTTGCGAGGGTCTTGTCGTGAGTCTTGGGCAAAAAGGCAAGGGTCTCTTGTTCTTCTCCCCCACCCTCTCCCCGACGGGGAGAGGAATAGGAAGGTGCTATTCCGCCGGCGCCGCCGCCGTCGTGTCGCGTGATGCTTTTGCACCAAGCGTACCGGGAAAATGGGCCCATGACGGGCGCTCGAACAGCCACTTGCACCAGCCGGTGCGTTCGACCAGCCAATAGAGGATGAGCGGCGCGGCGATCGCAGCGATCATGACGATGATGCTGAGAGCGCTGACCTCGGTGACGATGCCGAGCTTGAGCAGGATGGTGCGCACGATGCCCATAGGCAGAACGAAAGCCAGATAGACGATCAGCGATTTGGAGCCGAGCCAGCGCAGCCAGTTCATGAAGGAGAGTTTGGCGAGGAGCACGGCGAGCAGGCAGAGCGCCACGGTGCCGATGGTGGCGAGCGCCAGATGGATGCCGGGCAGGGCGGCGAGGCCCATGGTGACATGGCCGGGAGCAATTTCGTAGCCGGGGGAGAAGACTAGGGCGGCGTTGGCGAGGGCCCAGACGAGCAGGACGGCGGTGGTTGGCCAGGCGTTGCGACCGGCCCAGTCGGCGAGGCGGAAGATGTGGGGTGCAAGGGCGTAGCCGGCGTAGAAATAAACGAAATAGGCGGCGAACTGGTCGATGATGTAGCTGCCGGTGTGAATTGCGGACATCTGCAGGATGGCGCCGACCGCGAGGACCGCCCAATGAGGCGCGCGCAGATAGTGCAGCAGTTTGGTGGCGGCGCTGAACACCGCCAGCAGGTAGATGAACCACAGCACGCCATAGGGCTCGATGATGGCCCAGGCGATGTAGCTCACGGCGGTGGCGGGATCGCGGGCGATCAGCGCTTCTTTGAAGACGATATGGATGAGCGCCCAGAGCGTATAGAAATAAAGGTAGTGCACGACGCGGCGATCGGCGTAGCGTTTCCAGTCGCGGGCGATGACCAGGGGCAGGAACAGCCCGGAGATCATGAAAAATTCTGGCATGCGGAACGGGGTAGCAAAGCCGATGACCCAATGCAGGATGCCGATGCCGCCGGTATCTTCGCCGGTGCTGAACGCCGAATACATCATGACCACGAGCAGGATTGACAGGCCCTTGGCCATGTCCACCCATTGCAGCCGATTTGCTGGTTCCGACATGCCGCACTCCGCACAGTTCGTCGGCACAATAGCGCGGCATTATTGTCGTGGGGACAAGGACCTGTGGTCAGGCTTAAGAGATTTGCTTAACTGCTCAAGTTTTAGCAAAGCGAGGGAACAGACATGAAAGGCTTCGACTGGCACGCCAACCCGATCGATCGCGACACGGTGGTGACGCCGACCTACCGGAATACCCAGAACGTCCGGCGTTTCCTGACTGCGCAGTGTGGCGAGGCGTTCGTGTTTGACCGCGCCTTCATGGCGTGGATCAAGGACGGATCGGCCAAGACCATGGGGGATGTGGCAGACGAGTGGACGCGGAGGGCTCGGCTGGGCGCGCGCCGTTAAGCGGTATGGCGCGCCGTTGCGTCAGACGGGAACCGAGGCATAAGCGGCAAAGAGCAGGGCCATGGTGGCGAAGAACATGACCGAAAGGGAAACGGTTTTAAGCATGGCGATATGGTCCGGCGCTAGTGATCAGCGCGCATCGAGTTATGGCAATTAGATCTTAATGAGATATTTCGATCGCGTAGTTTTCGATGACCGTATTGGCGAGGAGGCGCTCGCACATTGCGGTCACCTGGGAACGTGCAGCAGACTCGTCGGTTCCCTCGAGGGCAAGGTCAAACACCTTGCCCTGCCTGATTGCCGCCACTCCGGCAAAGCCAAGGCTTTTCAGCGAGCCTTCGATGGCCTGGCCCTGGGGGTCCAAAACGCCAGCTTTCAGCGTGACCGTGACGCGCGCCTTCATGCGATTATCCTGAAGAGACGGTTATTGAACCAGGCGCGGACCGGTGGTCAGCGCGTTGTCGGTTTCGACCAGGATGCCCAGGCGCTGGGCGACTTCGCGATAACTTTCGACCACGCCGCCCAGATTTTGGCGGAAGCGGTCCTTGTCCATCTTGTTGCGCGTCTTGATGTCCCACAGCCGGCACGAATCGGGGGAGATTTCATCGGCCAGGACGATGCGCATCATGTCGCCCTCATAGAGGCGGCCGCACTCGATCTTGAAATCGACAAGCTGGATGCCGACGCCCATGAACAGGCCGGAGAGAAAGTCATTGACGCGAATGGCCAGGGACATGATGTCGTCGAGTTCGGCCGGGGTGGCCCAGCCGAAGGCGGTGATGTGTTCTTCGCTCACCATCGGATCGTGCAGGGCATCGTCCTTGTAGCAGAATTCGATGATCGAGCGGGGGAGCTGGGTGCCTTCTTCAAGGCCCAGGCGCTTGACCAGCGAGCCGGCGGCGATGTTGCGCACGATGATTTCGAGCGGGATAATCTCGACTTCCTTGATCAGCTGTTCACGCATGTTGAGGCGCTTGAGGAAGTGAGTCGGAATGCCCAGGCCATTGAGCTTGGTGAAGATGAATTCGGAAATGCGGTTGTTGAGCACGCCCTTGCCATCGAGAACTTCATGGCGCGCGCCGTCGCCCGCGGTGGTGTCGTCCTTGAAATACTGAACCAAAGTGCCGGGCTCGGGACCCTCGAACAGGATCTTGGCCTTGCCTTCATAGATTCTGCGCCGACGGTTCATCTGTCTGTCCGTATCAATGAAGGAGTGTCAGGGGTGAGAAATTGGCCGCTTCATGCGCCAGATTGGCACGAAAATGCAAGCTCTTTCACTCTTGCCGAGGCCATGGCAGCCCTCTCCGAGGTGGCTGTTTGGTGCGGTGGACGCATAAAGTTGCAGGGTTGGAGCGCCGTTGATTTGGCGGGCGCAACACCTTATGTGCTGGGCGAACACGCCAGAACGCGTCAACCCAGAGCCGAGGGGCAAAACAGATGAGCGGATTCGACGATCGCAAGAAGGGTCAGGAAGCCAAGTTCGCATTCGATGCCGAAAAGCGCTTCAAGGCGGAAGCGCGCCGCAACAAGCTATTGGGCATCTGGGCCGCCGAATTGCTGAGCCTTGTCGGGGACGATGCCAAGACCTATGCCGCCGAAGTGGTGGCCGCCGATTTCGAGGAAGCGGGCGACGAGGACGTGTTCCGCAAGGTCAGTGCCGATCTCAAGGCGAAAAATATCGCGATCGGCGACGAGGTGATTCGCCAGAAAATGCAGCAATTGGCGATTCTGGCCAACGAGCAGATCGCCGCCGAAGGCTAAGTCGCGGTTGACGCCGCAGGGACGCATAAAAAGGGGAGCGCCTTGATGGCTGCTCCCCTTCGTGTCTTTGACGCAGTGGATCAGTTGATGACGACGCTATCGGCCTTGTACTTGGCGCCGTCCATTTCCCATTTCACGGTGACCTTCTGCCCCGCTTTGAGGTTGGGGTTCATGAACGTCGCCGGCAACGCATAGGCAATATTGTTGGCCAGCGTCAGCGTATGGGTTTTGGCGTCGAACGCCTTGACCGTGCTGGTGATCGATTGCGGCGTGGTCGTGGCGGCAAAGGCCATGCCGGAGCTGCCGAGCATCAGGGCGATAGCGACGGGAACGAGGAACTTGCGCATTTTTGTCTCCATGAAGACATCCGGTGACTTCGCATCCGGACAGGTTGCCGGTTTTCGGATCACGTCGCGTCGCCGAAAATCGGCCGGCGTGGTTCAAACCCGCGTCATCAGGCTTAGGCGCGGCGGGGGCCGTTCTCAACTTAAGGATATTTAATTCCGGTAAGGAACAAATCTGCCGCAATTTTGGAAGCGGGGCGGATTTGTGGCGGGATGGCGGCTGATCTACGCCTCGGCGTTGCGCGATGTGATCAAGGCAGCGAGAGATACATGCCGATCGAGGCTGGGGCGGTCGGGGCGAAGCCGTCGGGCATAAAGATGCTGCGCCGGTCCATCGGCGATCAGGCTGACATGGGCGCTTTTGGGTGCGTGGCTGCGCAGGCGCCCTACCAGGTTGGCCATGATGGCTTTGCCGATTCCCTTGCCCTGATGGGCTGGGTTTACGGCCATGTCGGTGATCTGGAATGCAGTGCCGCCATCGCCAATGACGCGCCCCATGCCAATCAAGGTGCCTTGATGCAGAATGGTAACGCTGTGCCAGCTATTGGGCAGGCCGAGCCGAGCGGCCTCGAGTGACTTTGGCTGAGACCGGCGGCGATGCGCAGGGCGCAAAAATCGTCCGGTGACGGGAGGGCCTCGATCAATTGGTCGCCGGCGGGCAGGATTCTCATTTGAGCCTTTGCATCAGGCGAGTGAACATCATCAGGCCCTCGGGCCAGGGGCCGTGGCCGGAAGCGACATTGATGTGGCCGGCGTCGCCGGCCTGGTGGAAGTCCGAGCCCCAGCAGGTGGCAAATTCCACGGCGCGGTGGATGGTGCAATAGGGATCGCTGGAAGACGCCACCAGCATGGACGGAAACGGCAATGGCGCACGCGGGATGGGGCGGAATGGCCAGGTCGCCTCGGGAGCGTCGGGATGCAATTCGACATCGGGCGGCGACACCAGGAAGGCGCCGCGAACCTTGGTGTCGGCAAGGCGCGGCGCCGTGTGCGCCACGGCGATGCAGGCCAGCGAATGGGCCACCAGCACGACGGGGCGCGTCGCCAGCATGATCGCGGTGGCGATGGTATCGACCCAATCGTCAAGCGCGGGCTCGTCCCAATCGGCCTGCTCGACAATGCCGGCGTGGGGCAGGCGCTCGGCCCAGCGCACCTGCCAATGGCCCGGCGCGGCGCTGCCAAGACCCGGCAGGATCAGGATATCGGCTTGCGAGATTTTCATGGCGTTTCGCCGAACACCCGCCCGAAGATCGTATCGACGTGCTTGAGGTGGTAGGCATCGTCGAACATGGCATCGATCTGGCTGTCGGACAGGGTGATTTCGGGATCGGCCTTGAGGTTGATGGCGAAGGCCCCGGCGCGGTCGCCGTCCATCTGCCACACCTTCATGGCGTTGCGCTGCACGGCGGCGTAGCTGTCTTCGCGGGAATAGCCGGCCTGGGTGAGGGCGAGCAGCACGCGCTGGGAATTGTGCAGGCCGCCGAGCAGGTCGAGGTTGCGGCGCATGTTTTGCGGATACACCACCAGCTTGTCGATGACGCTGGTGAGACGGGCGAGGGCGAAATCGAGGGTGATAGTGGCGTCGGGGCCGATCATGCGCTCCACCGAGGAATGGGAAATGTCCCGCTCGTGCCAGAGTGCAACGTTTTCAAGCGCGGGGGTCACCATGCCCCGCACGAGGCGGGCTAGGCCGGTGAGGTTTTCGGTCAGTACCGGATTGCGCTTGTGGGGCATGGCGGAACTGCCCTTCTGGCCGGGGGCAAAGAACTCCTCGGCCTCGAGCACTTCGGTGCGCTGCAGGTGGCGGATTTCCACGGCGACGCGCTCGACCGAGGAGGCGATGACGCCCAGCGTGGCAAAGAACATGGCGTGGCGGTCGCGCGGGATCACCTGGGTGGAGACCGGCTCGACGACGAGGCCCAGTTGTTCGGCGACATAAGCTTCAACCGATGGATCGATATTGGCGAAGCTGCCGATGGCGCCGGAAATGGCGGCAGTGGCGATTTCGGCACGGGCGGCGACCAGGCGGGTGCGGGCGCGGGTGAATTCGGCATAGGCCTCGGCCAGCTTGACGCCGAAGGTCGTCGGTTCGGCATGGATGCCGTGCGAGCGGCCGATGGTGATGGTGTCCTTGTGCTCGTGGGCGCGCCGCTTGAGGGCGGCCAGCAGCGCATCGATATCGGCCAGCATCAGATCGGCGGCGCGGGCCAGTTGCACCGACAGCGTGGTGTCGAGCACGTCCGAGGAGGTCATGCCCTGATGCACGAAGCGGGCCTCGGGGCCGACGATCTCGGACAAGTGGGTCAAAAAGGCGATAACGTCGTGCTTGGTGGTGCGCTCGATCTCGTCGATGCGCGCAACATCGAAATGGTAATCGCCGAACTGCGCCTTGCGGGCGTTCATCACATCCCAGATGCGCTGCGCATCGGCGGCGGGGACCACGGCGAGTTCGGCCAGCTTGGTGGTGGCATGCGCCTCGATTTCGAACCAGATGCCGAAACGGGTTTCAGCCGACCAGATGGCTACCATTTCAGGGCGGGAGTAGCGCGGAATCATGGGCTTGGGCCTTGCGGTTCAGAAATCGAGTCAGGCAGAAATGGTGGATGCTGCGGTGCGAAGGGCGGCGATTCGCGGCGCGTAGGTGGTCACGTCATTGCCGCCCAGAATGGACGTGCCTGCCACAAAAACATTGATGCCGGCTTCGGCCAGCGCGCGGGCATTGTCGGCGGTGACGCCGCCATCGACTTCAAGCTCGATGGGGCGATTGCCGACCAGGGCATTGGCCTGGCGGATTTTTTCCATGGCGTGGGGAATGAAGGTCTGGCCGCCAAAGCCGGGATTGATGCTCATGACCAGCAGCAGGTCGATGTCGTCGAGCACATGCTCGATGGCCGACAAGGGCGTGGCGGGGTTGATGGCAACACCGCTGCGCCTGCCCAGTGCCCGGATGGCCTGGAGCGAGCGATGCAGGTGCGGGCCTGCCTCGGCATGAACGGTGATGCTGTCGGCGCCGGCCTGGGCAAACGCGGCGATATAGGGATCGATGGGCGCGATCATCAGGTGCACGTCGAAAGGCTTGGTGGTCAGCTTGCGGATCGATTGCATGACCGAGGGGCCGAAGCTGATATTGGGGACGAAGTGGCCGTCCATGATATCGACGTGGAAATAGTCGGCGCCGGCAGCGTCAAGCGCACGGATTTCCTCGCCAAGCCGGCTGAAGTCGGCGGAGAGAATCGAGGGCGCGATGCGGATCGGTCGGCTGGTCATTTTGCCCTCGCTGGCACACGGATGGGGCGGAACAGGTAAGCGCCTTGCCATAGCGCCCCGCTCCTGACACGACAAGGGCCGGCGGGGGAAAAGTGGCTGCAACGCAGGAGGTCGGGGCCAATGATCGGGCGTCTCAATCACATCGCCATCGCCGTGCCCGACCTGGCTAAGGCGGCGGCGCGCTATCGCGACCTGCTCGGTGCAAGCGTCGGGCCGTTGCAGACATTGCCGGAGCATGGCGTGACCGTCGCGTTCGTCGACACCGGCAACGGCATGGTGGAACTGATGGAACCGCTGGGAGACAATTCGCCGATCGCCGGGTTCTTGGCCAAGTCGCCGGGCGGTGGGATGCACCATATCTGCTTCGAGGTCCCCGACATTTCCGCTGCTGTCGCGACGCTGGTCGGGGGCGGGGCGCGGGTATTGGGCGATGGGGTGCCGAAAACGGGGGCACACGGCCGGCCGGTAGTGTTTTTGCACCCCAAGGATTTCGACGGGACGCTGATCGAACTGGAAGAGTTTTAGGTGGCCGCGACCTGATTGTGCAGTCTTACGCCACAGCGGAGCACATTGCCTCGCCATCAATAACATTAGTCTTTACTCATCAATTAGCAGATGCTATTGTTTTTTCATGATAGAAGCCGCTTCCATCAACATTGTCCTGCGCGCACTGGCCGATCCGACACGGCGGGCCTTGCTTGAGCGGCTTGTCGGTTCCGAAGAGATCACGGTTGTCGAGCTGACGCGCGGCAGCGGCGTGACGCAGGGCGCCATTTCTCAACACCTCAAGGCCCTCAAGCAGGCCGGCCTCGTTGCCGAGCGCCCAGAGGGCCGCAAGGTCTATTATCGCGCCCAGCCGGAAGGCCTTGCGCCCCTGGTCGACTGGATGGGCCATTACAACGTCTTTTGGGGCGAACGCTTTGCCAGTCTTCGAATACTGCTGAAGGAAATTGATCCATGAATGACGTCGCCTTGAAGCCGGACACCCAGGACATCCTGGTTGACGAAATTTTCCCGCATGCACCGGAGACGATCTGGAAAACGCTGACCACGGCCAGCTTGATGGGCCGCTGGCTGATGATGCCGACTGGCTTCGAGCCGGTGGAAGGCAAACGCTTCACCTACCAGACCAAAGCGGCCGGCGCGTGGGACGGGACCATTCACTGCCAGGTGCTGGAGGTAAAGCCGAACGAGCGTCTCGTCTATGCCTGGACCGGCGGGCACGAGGAGAATGTCGGATACGGCTCACGGCTCGATACCGTAGTCACGTTCATGCTGTCCAAGATCGAAGGCGGCACGCGCCTTCGCCTCGTCCATTCCGGCTTTGTGCTGCCAAGAAATGATACCGCCTTCCAGAACATGAGCGAAGGCTGGAAAAAAGTCGTCGTCAACATTGCCAGTATCGTTGACGAAAAAGACTGACAGAAATTTCGTCGCCGATGCTGCGTCACTTGGAGTATAAATATGAGCAAACCCTATACTGGCGGATGCGCATGCGGCGCGATCCGCTATGAAGTATCGGCTGAGCCGATTGTGATGAACGACTGCCAGTGCGGCGATTGCCAGCGTATCAGCGGCACCGGGCACGGGTCCTACCTGACCTTTCCGAGCCGGGAAGCGGTGACGCTTGAGGGCGAAGCGGCGCATTGGGACATGGTCGGCGACAGCGGGAACGTCAAGACGCGCGGCTTCTGCCGTAGTTGTGGATCGCCGGTCTATCTGACCTTTTCGGCCATGCCGGACCTGTTCACCATTCACGCCGCGAGCCTTGACGATCCAGGCCGATACAGGCCGCAGATGGTGACATACACGATGCGCGGCCATGCCTGGGACCAGCTCGATCCGGCCCTGCCGAAATTCGAGAAGATGCCGGCGATGTAAACCATTTCTGTTACCTTGCGGCGGCGGTGCGCGGAAGAGGGTGCGTTGCGCTTTCACGGCTCCATCCCCGTAAGAGTAAGAAACCAGTCTTGGCTTTGCGCCGGCAAAGAATGGGTTCCCGCTTTAGCAGGCATGACTCTGCGGGAAATGTACGCGATGGGCCCCAAGGCCTTGAAGGACGTCTTCTAGCCGAAGGTTTCACAAAGGGGGGATGTGGCAGTGGCGCGCATTGATTTGTGGCCGGGTGGGACTAAACAGGGCGAGCAATTGCGTGGAGCGTCGTGCAAGTGGAGTTTTCGCTGACTGCCGTGTTCGGGGCTGGGGTTTTGAGCTTTCTCAGCCCCTGCGTGTTGCCGCTGGTGCCGCCTTATCTTACCTATATGAGCGGGGCCAGCTTCGAGCAATTGCGCGGCGAAGGCGTCACGCCGGGTGCGCTGCAGCGCAAGGTCATGGTGACCTCGGTGTTTTTCATCCTGGGCTTTGCCGTGGTGTTCGTCACGCTGGGGGCGACGGCGACAGCGTTCGGGCAGGCGTTCCGCCAGGCCTTGCCGGTCCTGACCCCGGTAGCGGGTCTGCTGATCATCGCCATGGGCCTGCATTTTCTCGGGGTATATCGAATCGGGCTGCTGGACCGGCAAATTCGCCATAACGGGCCTGGGGTCGCCAGCGGCCCCCTGGGTGGGTTCCTGCTGGGGCTGGCCTTTGCGGTCGGCTGGACGCCCTGCATCGGGCCGGTGCTGGCGACGGTGTTGTCCATAGCGGCCAGCAAGGAAACCTCGCTGGAGGGCGCGTCGCTGCTGGGGGTGTATTCGCTGGGCCTGGGCGTGCCGTTTTTCCTGGCGGGCATTGCCATCGGGCCGTTCCTGACGTTTTTCAACAGCTTCAAGCGGCATCTGCTGGTGGTGGAACGGGTCATGGGCGGGCTGCTGGTGGTCGCCGGCCTGCTGTTTCTGACCGGCAATTTTTCGCGCCTGTCCTATTGGTTCCAGGACAGCTTTCCGGTGTTGCAAAGCTTCGGCTAGCGCTGCCGGCCGAGCAATAGCGCGCCTTTAACCGTATGCAGATTAATCGGACGTCTTGGCAATCGGGCGCGCTATGCTAAGGCGTGGTTTACCGATTATTCGCATGGTGGCCGCGAGGGATATCACCACGGGTGCAATATGGGTTCGGGGACTGCGGCGCTGCAGCATCCGTCAGTGGATGCGACCGGCATTGGGGCCAAGGTCACACAGGTCGCGGCCGATATCAGCGTCCTGATGACCAACCGTATCGAGGATGTCGAGGCCAGTTGGCGCTTACTTGAAGCAAGCGGCGTGGAGTCACCGGGCCAGAGCTATGACTTCATCGCGCTGTGGGTGAAAAATCGACGCCTGCCGAGTTGCGATCAAACCTACATTGTTGGCAGCGTCGATGGAGAGCCCGTGGCGCTCTTGCCATTGCGGCGCCGCAGGACGCGCGGCGTGCGGCTGCTGTCGTGGTTCCCCGGCTCCAATGTCGGCTGCTATGCGCCAATCGCGAACCTGGAGCGGTTGGAGCAACTGGGCCCGGTGGGCCGCAAGGCTTTGTGGGCCCGAATGACGGCGCGGTTGACCGGGGCTGACCTGATCTATCTGCGCTGGCTTCCGGGCCGGGTGGGCGGCCGAACCGGCCTGTTCGATGAGCTGGGCGTGGCGCTGCCGGTGGAAACGCTTTATCGCGCCGAGTTCGCGTCCTGGGCGGAGTGCGAGCGGGTGCAGCGCAGCAAATCGCGGCGCAAGCACGATCGCCAGCAGGGCGACCGGCTGGACGCCCTGGGGCAGGTGACCTTCGAGGTCTCGCGCAATGGCGACGACGCGCGCGACACGATCGACACGATGTTCCGGCAGCGATCGGCCCGGTTCAAGGCCATGGGCATTCGCGACATTTTCGTGCGCGACGGACTGACCGAGTTCTATCACGCGGCCGTCGCGGCAAATTCGGGGATAGCGGTGCAGTTGCAGGTGTTGCGGCTGGGCGGCCAGATCGTCGCGGTGCGCTACAATGTGGTGCACGGGACCCGGATGTTCTGCCTGATTTCCTCGATGAGCGACGATGAGACGGTTCAAGCCGGCTCGCCGGGCAAGCAGTGCCTGTTGCGGGTCATGCAGAGCGTGTTCGAGCAAGGCTATACCATGTTCGACATGGGGGCCGGGTTGACCGATGAAAAGCGCCATTGGTGCAATGTGCAGATCCCGCTGCAGCACCATTACGTGCCGCTGAGCGCCTGGGGCCGCACCGTGCTGGCGGCACATCGGGTGATCCAGAAATCACGCCGGCAGATCAAGGGGCACAAGAAGCTGATCACGGCGCTGCGCGCGCCAGGGCAGTGGCTGCACCGCCACGCGGGGCAAAAATCAAAGTAACTTGAGGCCGCGCAGCGACGCGTGGCCGGATTTTCCAATGATGATGTGGTCGTGCAGCGTGATGCCCAGCGGCTTGGCGACGTCGTTGATCTCGCGCGTCATGCGCACGTCGGCCGCGGACGGAGCCGGATCGCCTGAGGGGTGGTTATGCACCAGGATCAGGGCGGTGGCGGCGTGCTCGAGCGCCCGCTTGATGACCTCCCGCGGATAGACCGGCGTGTGGTCCACCGTTCCCGTCTGCTGCACCTCGTCGGCAATGAGGCGATTCTTCTTGTCGAGAAACAGGATGCGGAACTGCTCGATGGATTCAAAGGCCATCTGGGCTCGGCAGTAGTCGATCAGTTCGGTCCAGGAACTGAGCACCGGCTGTTCCAGCGCGATGCGGTCGCGCCCGAAGCGAACAGCGACAGCCTGGATGACCTTGAGATGCGCCACTGACGTTTCGCCCAGGCCCGGCACTTTGGACAGCCGGTCGGCGCCGGCAGAAAAGACCCCGGAAAACGAGCCGAACTCCTTGAGCAGCATCTTGGCGAGCTTTTTGGTATCGCGCCGCGGCACGACCAGTTGCAGCGCCAGTTCGAGCAGCTCGTAATCCTCGAAGGCGTCGCCACCCAGCTTGAGAAAGCGTTCGCGCACGCGCTGGCGGTGGCCGGCATTGTCGTCGGGGCTGCCGGTATCGGGCTGCAGCGGCAGCGACGACATTTCGCCCAGGCTACCGCCGGGCGCCGCGTGCGAGGAGCGGCCCATCAGGTGGCCCGCTTGGCCAGGGGATTGAACAGGCCGCCCGGCGACAGGGTGAAAATCTCGTGGCCGGTCTGGGTGATGCCGATCGAATGTTCGCATTGGGCCGACAGGGTGCGGTCCCGCGTCACGGCGGTCCAGCCATCGGACAGGATTTTGACATGCGGGCGGCCCAGATTGATCATCGGCTCGATGGTGAAGATCATGCCGGGCTTGAGCGGAACGCCGCTGCCGGGGACGCCGAAATGCATGATGTTGGGCTCGTCGTGGAACAGCTTGCCCAGGCCGTGGCCGACGAAATCGCGCACCACGCTGGCGCGTTCGCCCTCGGCATGGGCCTGGATGGCGGCGCCGATATCGCCGGTCGTATTGCCGGGCAGGGCGGCGGCAAGGCCCGCTTCGAGGCTTTCATAGGTGATCTCGATCAGCCGCTCCGCCTTGCGCGAAATTTCACCCACCGGATACATGCGGCTCGAATCGCCATGCCAGCCATCGACCACCAGGGTCAGGTCGATATTGACGATATCGCCTTCGCGCATCGGGCGATCGTCGGGAATGCCGTGGCACACGACATGGTTTATCGAGGTGCATACCGAATGGCGGTACCCCTTGTAGAAAATCGTGGCCGGAACGGCGCCGTGATCGCGGGCGAATTCATAGGCGACCTTGTCGATGGTGGCGGTGGGCACGCCGGGTTCGACGAACGGCACCAGCACGTCGAGCGCCAGGGCCGTCAGCGCACCGGCCTTGCGCATGCCGGCAAAGCCTTCTTCGCCATGCAGCGGAATGACGCCGGCAGTGCGGCGGGCCCTGGACGTGGCATCGACATAGGTGATCATGGCAGACTCCGGAACGGCACTCTCGAAGGTAATCGCTGGCCGGCGCGAAAGAAAGGGTCGCGGCCGCACAGCGCTTGCGCGAGGGCATAAATCGTTGGTGAGGGGAAGGCAAATCGGGCGCCGCTTGCTTGACGCGGCCGGCCGGCGGAGGCATCCATGGGTCACCTCCTCCAAACGGTTGCATCATGACCTCATCCCCATCGGTTACTGCGGGCCTGCTCGTTATCGGCGACGAAATCCTGTCGGGCCGCACCAAGGACGTCAATATCGGGGCTACCGCCGAATTTTGTACCGATCTGGGGATCGAGCTCAAGGAAGTGCGCGTGGTGTCCGACGAAACGGACGACATCATCGCCGCCGTCGACGCCTTGCGGGCGCGTTACACCTATGTGTTCACTACCGGGGGGATCGGGCCGACGCATGACGATATCACTGCCGATGCCATCGCCAAGGCGTTCGGCGTGGCGCTGCCGATCAATGCGCAGGCGCGGGCCTTGCTGGAGGCGCGCTGGAAGGACACCGGCACCGAGGTCAACGAGGCCCGGCTGCGCATGGCGCGAATTCCCGAGGGCGCCGACCTGATCGTCAACTCGGTGAGTGCGGCGCCGGGGTTCCGCATCGGCAATGTGCATGTCATGGCCGGGGTGCCGGTGATCATGCGCGCCATGCTGGAGGCGCTGGCGCCGACGCTGCAAGGGGGCAAGAAGGTGTTGTCCGTCACAGTCAAGGCGGCGGTGGGCGAGGGGACGGTCGGCGGCCCGCTGGGCGAGTTGCAGGCCCAGTACCCGGACGTCAAGATGGGCAGCTATCCGCAAATGGGCAAGGACCGGGTGATGACCGAGCTGGTCTTGCGCTCGTCGGACGCGGGCCGGCTGGAGGAAGCGGCGCAGCAGGTTCGGGCCATGGTCGCGGCGGCTCATGAAAAGGCCGGGATTGCCCCGCCCGAAGCGTGATCGAGGCGGCCCGAGGAAGCATTTGGCGCCGGACGCCGAGTTTGATAGGAACGCCAACGCGCCGGTGCCGGCGCCGGCAGGAGAGACGCGCGTGAGTAATCCCAACCAGAAGTCGTTCCCGGTCAGCTGGGACCAGTTTCATCGCGACAGCCGCGCCCTGGCCTGGCGGTTGACGGGCATCGACAGCTTCGACGCCGTGGTGGCCATCGCCCGCGGCGGACTGGTGCCGGCCACGATCGTCGCGCGCGAGCTCAATATCCGCGTCGTGGAATCGGTCGCGGTCAAATCCTACGACCATCAGAACCAGGGCTCGGTCAGGGTGCTCAAGCCCATCAGCCAGCAAATCCTGGACCTGGCGACCGGCGGCGGCAAGGTGTTGATCGTCGATGACCTGGTCGATACCGGCGCCACCGCCCGCGCCGTGCGCGACATGCTCCCCGGCGCACACTTTGCAACAGTGTACGCCAAGCCCATGGGCCGCGAACTGGTCGACACCTTCATCACCGAAGTCAGCCAGGACACCTGGATTTTCTTCCCGTGGGA
>NZ_CAXTKA010000022.1:0-19024 GCF_964244875.1 uncultured Devosia sp. | reverse complement strand
CGTCCGTTCGTTCGACAACCGCATCACAGGCGGTGCTTTCGCACGACCATAGGCAACCATCGAGTCCCCACCGCGTATTAACCCAAACGTGACATTATAACTGGACGCGAGGCCCAAAGCGCCGCAGGGCTTGCCCTTGTAACGCCCCAATGCCGGACATACATTCGGCACACCAACCGGCCAGTTTGCGCCGGCTCTTCCGGGACAGGATTGATGAACGGAAATTTCCGCAACTTTGCCATCTGGCTGGTCATACTTTTCATGCTGATGGGCCTGTTCCAGGTCTTCCAGTCGTCGACCCGGTCGGTTTCCGTCACCGACAAAAGCTATAGCCAGTTCGTGACCGACGTGAATTCGGGCGCGGTGACCGGCGTGACCATTACCGACGACATCGTTTCGGGCACGCTGCGCGACGGCGGGCGGTTCGAAACCGTGCTGCCGGCCGGCGCCGATATCATCAACCGCCTCGAAGACAAGGGCGTGTCGATCACGGCCCGGGCGCCCGAGACCAGCCCGTTCTGGTCGGTGCTGCTGTCGTCCTGGCTGCCGTTCATCGTCATCATCGGGGTGTGGTTCTTCTTTATCCGCCAGATGCAGGGTGGCGGTCGCGGCGGCGCCATGGGCTTTGGCAAGTCACGCGCCAAGCTCTTGACCGAAACACACGGCAAGGTGACGTTCGAGGATGTCGCCGGCGTTGACGAGGCCAAGCAGGACCTTGAGGAGATCGTCGAATTCCTGCGCGATCCGGGCAAGTTCCAGCGCCTGGGCGGCCGCATCCCTCGCGGCGTGCTGCTGGTGGGCCCTCCGGGTACCGGCAAGACGCTCCTGGCTCGTTCGGTTGCCGGGGAAGCCAATGTGCCGTTCTTCACCATTTCGGGTTCGGATTTCGTTGAAATGTTCGTGGGCGTGGGCGCATCGCGCGTCCGCGACATGTTCGAGCAGGCCAAGAAGAATGCGCCCTGCATCATCTTCATCGACGAAATCGACGCCGTCGGTCGCCAGCGTGGCGCCGGGCTTGGCGGCGGCAATGACGAACGCGAACAGACCCTCAACCAGTTGCTGGTCGAGATGGACGGGTTCGAGGCCAATGAAGGCATCATCCTGATCGCCGCGACCAACCGTCCGGACGTGCTCGATCCGGCGCTCTTGCGTCCGGGTCGGTTCGACCGCCAGGTCGTGGTGCCGAACCCCGACGTTTCGGGCCGCGAGAAGGTGCTCAAGGTGCACGTCCGCAAGGTGCCGCTGGCGCCCGATGTGGACCTCAAGACCCTGGCCCGTGGTACGCCCGGATTCTCGGGCGCCGACCTGATGAACCTGGTCAACGAAGCGGCCTTGCTCGCGGCGCGGCGCAACAAGCGCTTCGTCACCCATGCCGAATTCGAAGACGCCAAGGACAAGATCATGATGGGCGCCGAGCGCCGCACCATGGCCATGTCCCAGGACGAAAAGAAGCTGACTGCCTATCACGAGGCCGGCCACGCCATCATCGCGCTCAAGGTCGCGGGGATCGATCCGATCCACAAGGCGACGATCATTCCGCGCGGCCGGGCCCTGGGCATGGTGATGACCCTGCCCGAAAGCGACAGCTATTCGTTCAGTCGCGAAAAGGCCCTGGCGCGTCTGACCATGCTGTTTGGCGGGCGCGAGGCCGAGATGATCAAGTTCGGGCCGGAGAAGGTCACGAGCGGCGCTTCGGGCGATATCCAGATGGCGACGTCACTGGCCCGTTCCATGGTAATGGAATGGGGCATGAGCGAAAAGCTCGGTCGCGTCCGCTACAAGTCGAGCGAGCAGGAAGTGTTCATTGGTCATTCCATGACCCAGTCGAACAATATGAGCGACGATACGGCCAAGCTGATCGACCAGGAAGTGCGCAAGCTGATCGAGGATGGCGAGGCTTCGGCCAAGGACATCCTGACCACTTACCACGACCAGTGGGAGGCAATTGCCCAGGCCCTGCTCGAATACGAGACGCTCACCGGCGATGAATTGCGCGCCCTGATGGACGGGCAGGCGCCGGTTCGCCCCGACGATGGCGACAACGCACCGCCCAAGGCTTCGGGCGTTCCCTCGGCCGGCAAATCGGGCAAGAAGCGCCCTGAAGCGCCGCCTGAAGGCGGGCTGGAGCCGCAGCCAGGCAGTTAATCGTCTGGCATCAGTTGTGGCGTAAGGTTTGAAGGGTCGCTCCAGGGCGGCCCTTTGCCATTGGGTCAATTCGCGCTATTGCGGCCAAAAGTGGTATTATCGGCAGCGCGGGACGCGGCGACTCAAGCGCCCTCGCTACAGGAATGAGGCAGTGATGGCCAGGAAATATTTCGGCACCGACGGTATTCGCGGCCTGGCCAATGGGCCCAAGCTGACGCCGGAACTGGCGCTCAAGGTGGGCATGGCGGCGGGCCAGAAATTCGTGCGCGGCGATCATCGCAACCGCGTGGTGATCGGCAAGGACACGCGCCGCTCCGGCTACATGATCGAGCAGGCGCTCACCGCCGGGTTCACGGCGGTGGGCATGGATGTGTACCTGCTGGGGCCCATGCCGACGCCGGCCGTCGCCATGTTGACGCGCTCGCTGCGCGCCGATCTGGGGGTGATGATTTCGGCCTCGCATAATCCGTTCGACGACAATGGGATCAAGCTGTTCCGGCCCGATGGCTACAAGCTCAGCGACGAATTGGAGCTTGAGATCGAAAGCATGATCGACAGCGATATGACGCAATATCTGGCGCATGGTCGCGAGATTGGCCGCGCGCATCGCGACGAGGATGCCAGCACCCGCTATATCGAATATGCCAAGCGCACGCTGCCGCGCAATACCGATCTGGCGGGCCTGCGCGTGGTGCTCGATTGCGCCCATGGCGCCGCCTACAAGGTGGCCCCAGTGGCGCTGTGGGAGCTGGGCGCTGAAGTCTTCACCATCGGCAATACGCCCGATGGCTTCAACATCAACGAAAAGGTCGGCTCGACCGCGCCGGAAGCGGTTGCCGCCAAGGTCAAGGAAGTGCGCGCCGATATCGGCATAGCGCTCGATGGCGATGCCGACCGCGTCATCATCATCGATGAAAAAGGCAATGTGGTCGATGGCGACCAGTTCATGGCGGTGATCGCCCAGAGCTGGTTGCAGCGCGAAATGCTGCAGGGGGGCGGGATCGTGGCCACCGTCATGTCCAATCTGGGGCTGGAACGCTATCTGGGTTCGATCGGGCTGACGCTGGAGCGTACCCAGGTGGGGGATCGCTACGTATTGGAGGCCATGCGCTCCAAAGGCTTCAATGTGGGGGGCGAACAGTCCGGCCACATCATCCTCTCGGATTTTACGACGACGGGGGATGGCCTCGTGGCGGCGCTGCAATTGCTGGCAGTGCTCAAACAGCAGGCGCGCCCGATTTCGGAGATTTGCTCGCGCTTCGACAAGGTGCCGCAGCTGCTGCGCAGCGTAAAATTCAAGTCCGGCAAGCCGCTGCAGCACAAGCTGGTGATCCAGGCCATCGCCGATGGCCAGGCCATGCTGGGGCAGGGCGGGCGGCTGGTCATTCGCGAGAGCGGCACCGAGCCGGTGATAAGGGTGATGGGCGAAGCGGACGATGCGGCGCTCGTCTCCAGCGTTGTAGCGCAGATTGAAGCGGCCATTCGCGACGTCGCCTGAAGTCGTTGTACAAGCGTTACTTCCCGAGGTGCCGCGTTGCACGCTTAACCCAAGTTATGCCCACGTTAGGGTTAAGCGGTTAGGTTAAGTGAGCTTTAAGGATATTGTCCGATATTGGGCGCAATCGACTGGTGTCGTGGCAACCAAAGGACGAATTTCATGCGCAAGCTCACCGCTGCGATACTGGTGGCAGGAGCCCCCCTCACGTGTGGACAGGCGGTCGCCGCCGACTTCCCCGAATATCCCCCGATCATCGACATCCCCGACGTCGACTATGGCGTGCAGGGCTCGTTCTACCTGCGCGGCAGCGCTGCGGGCAACCTGCTCTGGGCCAAAGAGGTCGATCACCCCACGGTCACCCCGTCGGTCTTCGACATCGACGAAGAAGGTTATGGCTATTCGCTGGGTGGCGGCGTCGGCTACGAAACCGGCACGGGCCTGCGCTTCGACGTGACCGTCGATTATCTTGCCAACGACGATCTGCAGATCACCGTTCCCGCAGGCGGCACGCTGGTTCCCGGCCCCTATACGTTGAAGCTGCGTTCGACCGTGGCCCTGGCCAACGCCTATTATGATTTCGGCTTCGGCAATGGCGGCTATGGCGCCAGCGGCGGTGCCTTCGGCTATGTCGGTGCCGGTGTCGGCGCGGCCTTCAATGACTTCGTGACCAATCCACCCGCCGGGGCCCTTCCCGATACCGAAGACGACAATGTCAGCCTTGCCGCCGCCGGCATGGTCGGGCTGGGCTATGACTTCGGCGCCGTCGTCGCCGATGTCGGCTATCGCGCTCTTTACATCAACAGCATCGAAAACGATGCCGCGACGGCCCCCTACAGCATCGATAACAACTGGATACACGAACTGCGCACTTCGGTGCGTTACCGCTTCAACTGATCGATCGCGACGAGGGTGGTGCCACCCCGCCCGGCCGGCCCGACCTGACCGATCGGCGCCCATCGGGCGCCGATTTCGGTTTTGCCCGCTGGACAGGTTCGGGCGAACAATGGTGATGTGCGCGCCTCATTGGAGGATCGCATGAAAGTCTTGATAATCGGCGCGGCCGGCATGATCGGGCGCAAGCTGACGGCTTCGCTGCTGCAGGCCGGCACTATCGGCGACCGACCGGTCACCGAACTGGTGCTGGCCGATGTGGTGGCTCCCCAAGCGCCGCAGACGGCGCTGGCGATCCAGACCATCGCCGCCGACCTGTCGGTTGCGGGCGTTGCCGATCAATTGCTGGCGGGCCGCCCCGAGCTAATCTTTCACTTGGCGGCGATCGTTTCGGGCGAGGCCGAGGCCGATTTCGAAAAAGGCTATCGCATCAATCTGGACGGTACGCGCCTCCTGTTCGAGGCGATCCGGCAGGCAGGCGCGCAGGGCGGCTATTGCCCACGTGTCGTCTTCACCTCCTCGATCGCAGTATTCGGCGAGCCCCTGCCGAGCGTCATTTCCGACACCCAGCACCATACGCCCCTGACCAGCTACGGCACGCAAAAGGCGATTTGCGAGCTGCTGCTGGCCGACTACAGCCGGCGCGGCTTTTTCGATGGCGTTGGCATTCGCCTGCCCACCATCGTGGTGCGGCCGGGCAAGCCGAACCGCGCGGCGTCCGGCTTTTTCTCGGGCATTCTGCGCGAGCCGCTGGCGGGGCTCGACGCGGTGTTGCCCGTCGCCGACAGCGTGCGCCACTGGTTTGCCAGTCCGCGTGCTGCCGTGGGCTTCCTGCGTCATGCCGCGGCGATGGATACTGCGCCGCTCGGCGCACAGCGCAGTTTGAGCATGCCGGGCCTTGCCGCCACCGTGGGCGAGGAAATCGCCGCGTTGCAGCGCGTGGCCGGTGACAAGGCGGTGGCGCTGATCCGGCGCGAGACGGACGAAGCCATCACCAGGATGGTTGCCGGCTGGCCGCAAGCCTTCGAGGCCGAGCGTGCCAAGGCGCTCGGTTTCAAAGGGGACAGCAGTTTTGACGAGATCATCCGCATCCATATCGAAGATGAACTGGGCGGCGTGATCGCCTAGCATTGCCTGGACCGCAACCCTACATCGGTGGACGATCAACGCTGGGCCCACACGATGACGACTGATGCGCCAGAGCTTGATACGGCCCGAACCGCCGTCAAGGTAGAGGTGGCGGTGATCGGAGCGGGGCAGGCGGGGCTCTCGGCGGCGTACCATTTGCAGCGGCTTGGCCTTACAGGCGGGCGGGGCTTTGTGGTACTCGATCAATCGCCGCAGGCCGGTGGGGCCTGGCAGTCCCGCTGGCCGTCGCTGACGCTGAGCACGGTCAATCATATCCACGACCTGCCCGGCATGCGGTTTTCCGATGCGGTCGATACCGATGCAGGCCAGGTTCAGGCGGCGGTTGCCGTGCCGCGCTATTTCAAGGCCTATGAAGAGCGCTTCGGCTTGCCCGTCTATCGCCCCGTCAGGGTCAAGGTGGTGTGCCCCCGTGGCGAGCGGCTGCGAGTGGAAACCGACAGCGGCAATTTTTCGGTGCGCGGGTTGATCAATGCCACCGGCACTTGGGAAACGCCCTATATTCCCCATTATCCAGGCGCAGCCCGGTTCGGGGGGCGACAGCTTCATACCAAGGATTACCGGCAAGCCAGCGACTTCGTCGGCCAACGCGTGCTGGTCGTCGGCGGCGGCATTTCGGCAATCCAGCTGCTCGACGAGATATCGCAGGTCACCGAAACGATCTGGGTGACGCGGCGGGAGCCGGAGTTTCGCGAGGGCGAGTTTACGCCCGAAAGGGGACGGGCCGCCGTGGCAATGGTCGAGGAGCGCGTCCGCAAGGGATTGCCGCCCCATTCGGTGGTATCGGTCACGGGGTTGCCGATGACGCCAGCGATCAGGGCAATGCAGGAGCGCGGTGTGCTCAACCGCCTCGCCATGTTCAGCGAGATTACCGACACGGGCGTACGCTGGGCAGATGGGCGCGAACAGGCGGTGGAGGTGATCCTGTGGTGCACCGGCTTTCGCAGCGGGCTCGACCATCTGGCGCCGCTGCAACTGCGCGAACAAAGCGGCGGCATCATCATGTCCGGTCGGCTGGCCACCCAAGTGGCCAAGGACCCCCGCGTGCATCTGGTCGGCTACGGGCCTTCGGCCTCCACTATCGGCGCCAACCGGGCCGGAGAAGCGGCGGCGCGGGAACTGATGGGGCAGCTTGGGCTATCGACGTAGTTCGGCCCCATCCAGCGTTGGACAGGGCCGCAAACACGGTCGTACCGGCTTTTAGAATACGGCGAGGTATTTCAGCAGCGAGATGATGCCGATGACGATCACCACGATCTGCAAGATCTGGCGGATGCGCGCTTCGATGGGGAGGCGTTGAACCAGCCACAGGATGAGCACGACGACGAGGAAAGTGATGAGGATACTGATCAGAACAGACGTGCCCATAAATGCACTCCTTTGACGCTTGAGCACCGGTAACGTTGGTCAAGACGCTTTGTTGCACGAAAAAGTGAAATAAGGGCAGAGGCTTGGCCGCTGCAGCTGGGAAATGGGCATGGCTCAAACGGACCTGGCGGGACATGTCCGGAGTAGCTGGTGTCTTCCACCAAGGTTATCGGCTGCAACAGCCATTGCCACTTGCGCTTTGGCCGGCGCTCCGGTACGTGCTGGTCTCAGGACACCTCTCCCTAACGAGAGGCTATCGACCTGGGAGGGTCGCACCATGGCTGACATGCCTCATACCGCACCGGCGGTGAAACCGGCTAATCCAAATTTCTCCTCGGGCCCCTGCGCCAAGCGTCCTGGCTGGACCGTGGAGGCGCTTGCCAATGCGCTGGTCGGGCGGTCGCACCGCTCAAAACCGGGCAAGAGCCGCATTCAGCGCGCCATCGACCTGACGCGCGAGCTGTTGCAAGTGCCTCCCGACTATCGGATCGGCATCGTGCCGGCATCCGATACCGGCGCGGTAGAAATGGCGATGTGGTCGATGCTGGGCGCGCGCGGCGTCGACATGTTGGCCTGGGAGAGCTTTGGCGAGGGCTGGGTCACCGATGTGGCCAAGCAGCTCAAGCTCGACGATGTGCGCTTAATCAAGGCCGGCTATGGGGATTTGCCCGATCTCAGCGAAGTCGATACCGATCGGGACGTGGTGTTCACCTGGAACGGCACGACCTCGGGCGTACGCGTGCCCAATGCAGACTGGATCAAGGCGGACCGCAAGGGATTGACCATTTGCGACGCCACTTCGGCGGCGTTTGCGCAGAAGCTGGAATTCGACAAGCTCGATGTCGTGACTTTCTCCTGGCAGAAGGCACTGGGCGGGGAGGCTGCCCATGGCGTGTTGATCCTGTCGCCGCGCGCCGTCGAGCGACTGGAAAATTTCAAGCCGGATCGACCGCTGCCCAAGATTTTTCGCCTGACCAAGGGCGGCAAGCTGCTCGAGGAAGTCTTTGAAGGCGCCACGATCAACACGCCCTCCATGCTGTGCATCGAGGATGCCATCGATGCCATGGAATGGGGTCTGCGCGAAGGCGGCCTCGACGGGTTGCAGGCGCGCGCCGACGCCAATTTCGCCGTGCTGGCGGATTGGGTGGCACGGACCGACTGGGTCGGCTTCCTGGCCAGGGACGTGGCGTCTCGTTCCAATACCTCGGTGTGTTTTTCCATCGTCGATCCGGCGGTGACGGCGCTGGACGCAGACCGGCAGGCCGCATTTGCCAAGGCCATCGTGTCGCGGCTCGACAAGGCCGGCGTGGCCTATGACATTGGGGCGTACAAGGACGCGCCCTCGGGGTTGCGCATCTGGGCCGGCTCGACGGTGGAAACGGCCGACCTCGCGGCGCTGGTCCCGTGGCTGGACTATGCCTTTGCCGAGGAGTTAGCGGCGCTCGACAAGGCCGCTGCCTAGCTGCCCCACCCCCTCCCAGCCGCCCCCTTGATGGAGAGGTAGGAGGGGGTGACTTCCCCACACTTGATTGATCAGGAGGGCGCAATGCCCAAGGTTCTCGTTTCCGACAAGCTATCACCCACCGCCGTGCAGATCTTCAAGGACGGTGGCGTCGAGGTGGATTACCTGCCCGATCTGGGCAAGGACAAGGACAAATTGCTTGAGGTCATCGGCCAGTATGACGGCCTGGCGATCCGTTCGGCGACCAAGGTTACCGAAAAGATCATCGCGGCGGCGAGCAACCTCAAGGTTATCGGGCGGGCCGGTATTGGGGTCGACAATGTCGACATCCCTGCGGCCACCAAGAAGGGCATTATCGTGATGAACACGCCCTTCGGCAATTCCATAACTACGGCCGAGCATGCCATCGCCATGATGATGGCACTGGCGCGGCAATTGCCGGAGGCCGACGCATCGACCCGGGCATCGAAGTGGGAGAAAAACCGCTTCATGGGCGTCGAGGTGACCAACAAGACGCTGGGCCTGATCGGGGCCGGCAATATCGGCTCCATCGTCGCCGATCGGGCTTTGGGATTGCGGATGAAAGTCATCGCGTTCGATCCGTTTCTGACTCCCGAACGGGCCCAAGCGCTGGGCGTAGAGAAGGTGGAACTCGAGACTTTGCTCGCCCGCGCCGATTTTATCACCCTGCATACGCCGCTGATCGATGCCACCCGCAACATCATCGGCGCAGAAGCTCTGGCAAAGACCAAGAAAGGCGTTCGCATCATCAATTGTGCGCGGGGCGGGCTGATCGATGAGGCAGCGCTTTACGATGCACTCAAGTCCGGCCAGGTTGCCGGCGCGGCGCTCGATGTGTTCCTTGAGGAGCCGGCGGAGAACAATCCGCTCTTTGAACTCCCCAACGTGATCTGCACGCCGCATCTGGGCGCGGCGACGACCGAGGCGCAGGAGAATGTCGCCTTGCAGGTCGCCGAACAGATTTCGGCCTATCTTATTACCGGGGAGATCACCAATGCGCTCAATTTCCCGTCCATTTCGGCCGAAGAAGCGCCACGGCTGACGCCCTTCATCAAGCTGGCCGAAGTGCTGGGCTCATTTGCCGGACAACTGACCGAGACCGCGATTACAGGTATCACCATCGAGTTCGAGGGCGATGTCGCGGCGATGAATACGCGGCCGATGGTGGCGGCGGCCCTCAACGGCGTGCTGAAGCCCATGATGGGCGAGGTCAACATGGTCTCGGCCCCGCAGATCGCCAAGGATCGCGGCATCAATGTCGAAGTGACGACGCGGGAGCAGCAGGGTGCCTATGAAAACTATATTCGGCTGACGGTGACGACCGACCAGCAGGCGCGCGCAGTGGCAGGCACGGTGTTTGCCAACGGCAAGCCTCGCGTCATCCAGGTCAAGGGCATCAACATGGAAGCGGAACTCACGCCGTCCATGTTGTATGTCACCAACGAGGACAAGCCGGGCCATATCGGCCGGCTTGGCACGCTGCTGGGGAAGCAGGGCATCAACATTGCCAACTTCAACCTCGGACGCGCCGAAGTGGGCGCCGACGCCATAGCGCTGGTTTCCATCGACGGGACGTTGAACGATGCGCAGCTGGGCGAAATCGCCGGGCTGGAAGGCGTCAAGCAGGCCCGTGCATTGCGGTTCTAAATTGCTTCTGACAATCGCTAGAGACCAGCGCCATCGGCGATGGTCTCTTTATTTTCGACGTGCCGCCCATTCCGCCAGGACGATGCCGCCGATGATGATGGCGGCGGCGAGGTAGTGATAGAGTTCCAGCCGTTCGCCGATCAGCAGCACCGACAGCAGCGTGCCGAAAACCGGAATCAGATTATGGCTGGGTGCCGCGCGGTTGGCGCCGAGCAGTTCGACGCCGCGGGCGTAAAACACCTGGCTGAACATGGATGGGAAGATCATCACATAGGTGATGACCGCCCAGACCTTGGGCGAGGCGTGGGCAAGATTGGCAAACTGGCCAAGGCCGCCGCCGAATAGCTGCAAGGTGAGAAGGCCCATCAGCGCCGCGCCGGAGAAAGCCACGCCGAGAAAACTCATCAAATGCACTTCGGGACGGAATTTCAGCGCCAGCGTGTAAACCATGTAGGTCAGGCAGGCGATGATGACGAAGGCGTCGCCGATATTGATATCGAGGGTCAAAAGACGCCCCGGATCGCCATGGGTTGCCGTGAGAATCACGCCCAAAATGGCGATCACTACGCCGGTAATCTGTAGCGCTCGCGCCCTGACGCGAAAGACGATGAAGTTGGCGCCCAGGATCATCATCGGCAACGCTGCCTGCTCGATCGACGAATTGACCACCGTGGTGGTTTGCAGCCCCACGTACAAGAATACGTTGAACAGCGCGTAGCCGATGGCGCCATAGGCCATCAACAGGGGCCAGTAACGGCGGATGATCGGCCAGTCCTGGCGCAGGTGCGGCCAGGCGAAGGGCAGGATGAACAGGGTGGCGCCGAGGCAACGGGTGGCGAGCAGCAGGAAAGGATCGATTTCGCCCAGCACCAGCTTGGCGGCAAAGCCGTTGCCGCCCCAGAACAAGGGCGCCAGGATCAGCAGCAGATAGGGCTGGTCGAGCAGCCGGGCGGTTATGCCGCGATTTTGGGAGGCCAGCGGCTTTGTCATCGACGCCCGGGTGATGTAAGGACAATCGGACTTAGCAGTTATTCGGCCACGATCAAACGTCCTGAGCGGCCGGATGCATGAATGCGACGAACCCGCCGTTGGCCCCTCTGGGCCAGGTTCGGTTCGGTCGCGCCATCCTGGGGAATTAAGCGCATGGCAAATGTGGTTGTCGTCGGCTCGCAATGGGGCGACGAGGGCAAGGGCAAGATCGTGGACTGGCTGAGCGAGCGCGCCGATGTGGTGGTGCGCTTTCACGGCGGCCACAATGCCGGTCATACGCTGGTCATCGACGGGGTCAGCTACAAGCTGGCGCTGCTGCCCTCAGGACTGGTGCAGGGCAAGTTCTCCGTCATCGGCAATGGCGTGGTGGTCGATCCGCATCATTTCGTGATGGAGCTGGCCAAGCTGCGTGCGCAGGGGGTGACCATCACGCCCGAAGTGCTGCGGATCGCCGACAATGCGCCGCTGATCCTGTCGCTGCATCGCGAACTCGACTCGATTCGCGAAGACTCCAATTCCGGGCTGAAAATCGGCACGACCAAGCGCGGCATCGGGCCCGCCTACGAAGACAAGGTGGGCCGTCGGGCGATCCGGCTGATCGACCTGAGTGAGCCCGAGACCTTGATGGCCAAGATCGAGCGGCTGCTGCTGCATCACAATGCGCTGCGGCGCGGCATGGGGCTGATCGAGATCAGCAGCGAAGCCATTTATGAGGAACTGAGTTCGGTCGCGGCGGACATCCTGCCGTTCATGGACCAGGTGTGGCGTATCCTTGATGAAAAACGCCGTGCCGGGGCACGTATCCTGTTCGAGGGGGCGCAGGGGGCGCTGCTTGACAATGACCATGGCACTTATCCGTTCGTGACTTCGTCCAATACCGTGGCGGGCCAGGCCGCGGCCGGTTCGGGCTTGGGGCCAACGGCGATCGGTTATGTGCTGGGGATCACCAAGGCTTATACGACACGGGTCGGCGAAGGTCCGTTTCCCTGCGAGCTGGACGACGACATCGGTCGCCACCTGGCAATGGTAGGCAAGGAAGTGGGCGTCAATACCGGACGGCCGCGCCGCTGTGGCTGGTTCGATGCAGTGCTGGTGCGGCAAACGGTGCGCACCTCGGGCATTTCGGGCATCGCTTTGACCAAGCTGGACGTGCTGGACGGGCTCAAGGAGATCAAGGTGTGCGTCGGCTACGAGCTGGACGGATCACGGATAGATTATTTGCCTGCCTCAATGGGGGCACAAGCTCGCGTTAAGCCTATCTATGAGATACTCGAAGGATGGTCCGAGACGACCGCCGGCGCACGGAGCTGGGCGGAGTTACCGGCCCAGGCGGTCAAGTATGTCCGCTATATCGAGGAACTGATCGGCGCCCCGGTGGCCATGCTGTCGACGAGCCCTGAGCGGGTCGACACCATCCTGGTGCATGACCCGTTCCAAGATTGAGTTTTTTTGTTACAAGATAGCCGCAATCGTGAGTAGCAAGTAACCAATGGCGGACTACAAAGAGTTGTTGCGCCGAGCGATCTCGGCGCTGCCGGAGAACAATGGGGCCGCGCGCCGTGCGGTGTATGAAAAGGCGCGTTCGGCTCTGGTCGGGCAATTGCGCGCCATTACGCCGCCCCTGCCGGCGCGCGATATCACCCAGCATCGCCTGCAGCTTGAAGATTGCATCCGACAGGTTGAACAGGAAGCCAGCGAAGCGGTTATTTCGCTGGGGCGTGACGCCAATGCGGGCAATCGCCCGACGCCGGCGCGGCCGGCAGTGGTCGTCAAACCGGAGGTCAGCGCACCCGTTGTGGACGTGCCCGTTGCCGCTGCCCAGCCGGTAGACGTGCCCAAGCCGGTCGAGCCGCCCAAGGCGGTTCCGAACGGCAGTATCGAGGATATCATCAATCAGGCAGCCGCTGCCGCTTCGGTCAGCGTTGCCAATGTCGCCAAGCCGGAGGCGCCGAAGCCGGAGCGGCCGTTGCCCGCGATCGTGGCCCGTGCCGAGGCCTCCAAGAGCGGCCCGACATCGCCGATTTCGAGCGGTGCGATCAGCCCGCTCAAAGCGCCCAGCTTTACCCCGCGTCGCGATCCGCTGCCGCTGGCCGCCAATATGTCGGCGGAGCCGGCGCGGATGACTTCGCGTGTCGAGCCCAGCATGGGCAACCAGGCGCTGGCCCGCCAACGTGTCGAGGAGCCGCTGACAGTAATCAACGCGCCGGCGGTCGAGACCGCGCTTTCGGCGGTACGCGAAGTGGAGGTCGAGCCCGACCCGCGCGAAGCGGAAGGGGCTATCGAGCGCGCTATCGAAACCCTGGACCGCGAAGCGCGCGGCGAGGCGACAAGGCCGCTGCCCGATCTGCCGGCGGCGACGCTCCACAAGGTTGGTGGAGACAATGCCGACGACGAGCCCGGCGACGCCAGCTTTGCGGCGGTTCCGCAGGCGGGGCGCAGCGGCGCCGGTCTGACGATTTTTCTTGTGGTGTTCGTGCTGCTGCTGGCGGGGGTCGGCGGCGGTGGGTTCTGGGCGTGGCGGGAGGGCTATGTCGATCTCGACCAGATGTTCGGCCGCGCCACCCCGGCGCCCGAAGTCGTCGCGGTCGTGCCGCAAAGCGATGTTGCGACGCCGACATTGGATGCGGACGAGCCGGTGCCGACAGCAACCGACGCCGCGGATGGACCCGGCAATACAGCGACCACGCCCGCCAATAACGAGCCGACGGCGGCGCTGGGAGGGCTCGAACTGGAAGATCGGCTGGAGCCAACGCCAGAGCCCGTAGTGCCGACGGGCAGCCAAACCAGCCTGCCCCAATTGGGTGGCGAGGAAGTCAAGGGCGAAGAACGCCTGCCGGACGAGGACAGTGTGGTTGCCGATACGGATAATCTGGCGGCAACGGTGGATCCCGCAGTGCTGGCGGGCAGCCAGTCCTTGCTGCTGGAAGCCTCCGCGGATGGCCGAACCGGCGCCGTGCCGTTTTCGGGGACCATCGAGTGGACCGAAGGGGTCGATGAAACCGGCCTGCCCACGCTGATCGGCAAGGCCAATATTCCGGCGCGCAATCTTGGCGTCGGGCTGACCATCCGCAAGAATGCCGATCCGAGCCTGCCGGCCAGCCACCTGATGGAAGTCGATTTCAACGTCAACGACACTTTCGTGGGCGGCACGATCGCCGGCTTGCCGGGCGTGTTGCTCAAGGACGCCGAACTGGTTCCGGGCACGCCGCTGGTGGGCGCTTCGGCCCGGGTCGTTGGAAATTCGTTCCTGTTTGCGCTCAGCGCTTCGGCGAACGATGCGGCCACCAACACCGATTTGCTGGAAAACCGCAAATGGATGGATCTGGCATTGATCTACGGCACCGGGCGCAATGCGATCATCACGCTCGAAAAAGACGATGCGGCGCAGGGCCTGTTCGACAAGGTCTTTGCCGCCTGGGCAAAGCCTGCGACCTGAGGCGTTCCGTTTAATCGGCCGCATGTTTCGTCAACCGGTAATCGGCCAGCAGATAGCGCCGGCTGGCAATGGCGACGACGTCGTCCTGATGGTGGGTCACCAGGATAGTGTGCCAGTGCTGCCGCTCGGTTAGGGTCTTGACCAGGTCGCGGATGGTGTGGCGGGTGTCGTCGTCCAGCGCCGAGAAGGGTTCGTCCAGCAGCAAGACAGGGCGGTCGCGCAACAGGGTGCGGGCAAGGGCAACACGCTGTGCCTGTCCGCCTGAAAGCGTCGCGGCGCGTTGCGGCCCGATGTCGGGCAGTCCCACTTCGATGAGGGCTTGGGCGACTTTTTGGTCGCGGTCCGACCGCGGCGTGTCGGCGGGCAGGCCCAAGGCGATATTGCGGGCAGCGCTCAAATGATCGAACAGCGTTTCGGACTGCAGCAGCAGCGAGACCGGGCGCCGTTCCGGGGGGAGCGGCAGCAGGTCGCGGCCGTCGAGATCGAGCGTCCCGGATGCTGGAAGCAGAAAACCGGCAAGCTGGTCCAGCAAGGTGGATTTGCCCGAGCCGCTGGCGCCCGAAATGGCGGTGATCTGGCCCGGTTCGGCGGCAAGCGAAAATATATAGGGAGTCGTCTGGCCGGGATAGGCGAAGCGCAAGGCTTCAGCGCGCAACATGAGCGAGCCTTTCAAACAGCTTGGGCAAAGCCACGAAGGCGGCGATGGTGCCAACCAGCAGCACGGCGGCGATGGCGCCGGCGTCATTGCCGCGATAGGCGCCCAGGGCGCGGAACATCATCAGCGGCAGGGTTTCGAAATCCTGCGTGCCGAACAGGGTAATGACACCCAGATCACCGAGCGAAAAACAGAACGCCAAGGCCAGAACGACGCCGATATCGCGGCCGAGCAGGGGATATTCCACCAGGCGGAACTGGCGCCAACCGGACAGGCCCAGCGAGCGGATCAGCTTGCCACGGGTGCGGGCGATGGCATCGAGCGGCGGGCCAAGGGTGGCGACCGCGAAAGGCAACGACAACAGAGAATTGCCCAAGATAACGACGTAAGGCGCGGCATTGACCGGGGCTATTCCAAGGGAACGCACGGCCAGGAAGAACCCCAGTGACAGCACAACGGCCGGCACGGCCAGATAGGCGTAGCTGGGAATGCCCAAGGCGGTGCGGGCGATTGCGCTGGTGGTCGCGCTCGGGCCCAGGGTCAAGATAAGGGCGAGGCCCAGGGTGACCAGTGCCGAGGCACTGCCGACCACAAGGCTGGTCAGCAGCGCCCGCCAGAATGTGGCGCTCACGACAATTCGGGCAAGGCCGCTGCCGATGCCATCGATCAGCACCGACAGCAAGGGCAGGGCAAAGGCGATGGTGCCGAGCGCGAGTATCAGCGCCTGCATGGCCCGCGCGGCGAGTGGATCGCGCCAGGTTGGCGCTAGAGACTGGCCGATTTGAGTGGGCACCGGGGCCAGGGCCGAAGCGCCCAGGATGACGATGGAGCAGACGCCGATCTGCGTCAGGGCCAGCAGCACAGCGCCGCGCAGGTCGAAATCCTGGCGGACGGCGGCGTAGATGGCTACTTCCAGTGTCTGGTTGGCGGGACCGCCGCCGAGCAGCAGCACGATGGGAAAGCTGGTGAAGGCGAGGAGGAAAATGATGGCGCCCAGGCCGGGCAGGCTGCCGGCGATGGCGGGCCAATCGATAATGGCAAAGCGCTGGTGGGCTGATAGTGCCAGGCTCTGGCCGGTCTTGAGGCGGCTTGCGGGAATGGCATCGAGCCGGGCCAGGAGGATGCGGGCGGCGAAGGCGCCATCGAGGATGACATGGGCGAAGAGGATGCCCGAGAGGCCGAAGGCCGGATTACCCAGGGGTGAGCCGAACAGCAATGCCCAGCCCTGGTTGATCCAGCCCTGGCGGCCCCAGACGGCAAGCAGGCCAAAGGCGAGCACCATTCCGGGGGTGACGATGGCGGCCGAGAACAGGCCGACCACGAGATCGCGGCCGGTAAAGTGCAAGCGATTGAGGGACCAGGCGAGGGCGACGCCGACCAGGAGGGACAGGATGGTGGTGAGGCCCGCCTGGATGGTGGTCATGCGGACGAGGTGGAGGATGTCGATGCGCGAGGCGGAGGCTGGCGCCCCGGTGGCGGTGGTGAAGATGGAATAGAGGACGAGCGCGATCAGGGCGGCGATGGCGAGGGCGAAGAGAGTGGCGGCTGCGATGCGCAGGGGGCGGGGGGGGAGGATCATCGATTTGCCTCACGCTTTGTGGGCGCAATAGAACCCCCACCCCTGTCCCCTCCCCACAAGGGGGAGGGAGAGGATGGACCTGCTGCTGTGGGGGACAACCCCTCACCCGTCTCGGCCTGCGGCCGATCCACCCTCTCCCACAAGGGGAGAGGGGTGACGACTGAGGATTTTCGGCTCTGACCCCGTCTCCCCTTGTGGGAGAAGGTGCCCGAAGGGCGGATGAGGGGGGGCTGACTCACAGACTACCCCTACTGAATCGCTTTCAGCATCTCATCGATCCATTCACCCGAATGCGCCGCGATATCCTCGTCGCCCAACTGCAGCGTCTTGCTCGGTTGGGGCAGGGTGGCGAAGGTGGGGTCGAGGGCGGTGCCGAGATCGACGACGGGCAGCATCCAGTTGGTGGTGGGGATCAGCTTCTGCGCATCGGTGGAGGCAAGGTAGGCAAGGAACTGGCGGGCCAGCGCCTGGTGCCTGGAGGATTTCAGCATGCCGGCGACTTCGACCTGGGCGTAGTGCCCCTCCTCGAACAGGGCGGCGTGGATGGTGTCGTCGTGTTCGGAAACGATGTGATAGGCGGGCGAGGTGGTGTAGCTGAGCGCCATGTCGGCTTCACCGGTCAGAAACAGATTGTAGCTTTCGCTCCATTCGCGCGTAACGGTCAGGATATGGGGCTTGAGGCCGGCCCAGATTTCGGCGGCGCGGTCGCCATAGGCGGCCTTGATCCAGAGCACGAGGCCAAGACCCGGGGTGGCCGACCGCGGGTCCTGGATGGCGATCTTGAAATCGGCCGGCAGGGCGATCAGGTCCTTGAAGGACTTGGGCGGCGTCGGGACCGTATCGGTGTCATAAACGAAGGCGAAATGGGCGTAGTCGAAAGGCACGAAGGTCGTATCGGTCCAGGCCGTCGGGAGAGCCAGATCGCTTAGGGGCAGCTCGTGCTCGGCGAAGAGGCCGGTGGCGCGGGCTTCGCCAGCGATGGACGTATCGAGGCCGACGATCAGGTCGGCTTCGGTGGTAGCGCCTTCGAGCTGGACGCGGCGCAATGTGCCGATGGAGGAGTCGGCGGCGATCCATTCCACGGTGCAGCCACAGGTGGCCTCGAAACCGGCCTTGAGGCCGGGGCCGGGGCCCCATTCGGCGGCAAAGCCGTCATAGGTATAAATCTTGAGGACAGGCGCGTCCTGAGCGAAGGCGGGCGTGGCGAGCAGTCCGGAAAGGACCGCAAATGCCAGACAGGTGAATTTGACCATGGGTCATTCCCTTCAGGTTTGCGGCCATGTGAGAAGGGAATGTGTCAATGGCGGAACGCGCGACGGCGCCCCTTGCCATCTCGAACTTCCTCCGCCAGCATGACCTGGTTCAGGTTCAATGGGTAACTCTCAGCCCCGGATTTGTCCGGAACACCCCAGCGAGACGCCTCACATTTAATGAGAGCTTGGTAACAGTGCAAGAGACTTCGGCCGGGCAGGCGGGCGAGCCGCCTTTGGTGTTTGATAGTCCATTGGCCATCGTGGGCGGCGGTACCATTGATCCGGCGCTGCTGCGGGCGCTGGCGAAGTCCGGCGTGGCGCTGGTGGGTGCGGATGGCGGCGGAGACGCGATCGGGGCCGCAGGGCTCGTGCCTGCGGCGATCATCGGTGACCTTGATTCGCTGGCGAACCGCGCCGCCTGGGAGCAGCGAACGCGGGTTATTCATCTTGCCGAACAGGTCACCACGGATTTTCAAAAGGCACTCTACAGCACCAGGGCGCCAGTGACGCTGGCGCTTGGCATGACGGGCAAGCGGCTCGATCACACGCTGGCGGCGCTGAGCGCGGTGCTGCAATATGCGCCGCAGCGGCGGCTGCTGCTGGTGGACGAGGTGGACGTGGCATTTGCCGCGGTGGGGGCGTTCGCGTTCGACGCTGCGGCGGGGGAGCGGGTGTCGATCCATCCGCTGGTGCGGATCGGGTTCGCGCGGTCGAGCGGGCTGGTTTATCCGTTGGATGGGCTGGTGTTGGAGCCGGGCGGGCTGATCGGGACGTCCAATGCGGCGGCGGGCGGGCGGGTGGAGATCGTGCCGGATGCCGAACATGAGCGGACGCCCTGGTTGTTGATCGCGGATAAATCGCGGCTCTGGGATTTCCTGGGCGAGACGGCATAGGCATGGCAATAGGCCGCCCGTGCTGCGGTTTTCGTGGGTA
>NZ_CAXTKA010000021.1:0-31430 GCF_964244875.1 uncultured Devosia sp. | reverse complement strand
CGCCCTCGTGGTTCGAGGCTCGTGAAGAACTCGCACCTCACCATGAGGGCTACTGATGATCGAGTTCCCAGTAGTCCTCATAGTGAGGTGGAGCGCAGCGACCCTCGAACCACGAGGGCGTGGCAGGATTTAGGTGTCGCGCGGCTTTGCCCTTGCGGTTGGAGCAGCCTTAGCTGGATCGTCGGGCCAGGGGTGGCGGGGGTAGCGGCCTTTGAGGTCCTTGGCGACGTCGGCCCAGGAGCCGCTCCAGAAGCCGGGCAGGTCGCGCGTGGTCTGGATCGGGCGATGGGCGGGAGAGAGCAGCACCAGAAGCAGCCGGATGCGGCCATTGGCGATGGTGGGGTGGCGCGTCAGCCCGAACAGTTCTTGGACCCGAATCTCGATCGCCGGTCCGCCTTCGGCTGAATAGTCGATGGGGACCGCATTGCCGGTGGGGGCGGTGAAGTGGCTGGGCAGCAGGGCCTCGATATCCTGGCGGCGCGGATAGGGCAGCAGCAGATCGAGCGCGGTGCGCAATTGCTCGCCGGTGATTTCACTCAGTTTGGTGAGCCCAAATAAGGCCGGCGCTAGCCATTCGGCTACGCCGGGCGCCAGGGCCTGCGCGCTGAGATCGGGCCAGTCATCGTCAATGGTGGCGGCGAGGAAGGTGGCGCGGGCGCGCAGGGCCCGCTGGTCGCGGGACCAGGGGAGGGTGTCGATGCCGTTTTTTGCGGCGGCGGTGGCGAGCAGGGCAGCGGCAGCGGGGAGGTCTTCGACGGTGACGGGCTCCTCAGCGAGACGCAGGGCGCCGAGGCGACGGATTTTTCGGGCGCGGACGCTGGCGGAGGGCTGATCGAAGACCAGGCTGGTTTCGTCGGCGATCCGGCGGGCAAACAGCGCCTCGATGGCGGCGCGATCGATCGCCGTGGCGGCGCGAATGCGGCCGGTGGCGGCGGCGCCGGTGATGTCGGTCACGACGAGGAAGGGCGCGGCGGCGAGGGCGTCGGTCGCATCGAGACTGGCCTGGCGGCCATTGGCGAGGCGGAAGCGGCCGCGCGCGCCGGCGGCCTGGGCAATGCGATCGGGATAGGCGCGGGCGAGGTGATGGCCGGGACCAAGATCGCCATCGGAGCCGCCGCCGGCCAGCTTGGCCCAACGGCGGGACAGGGCGCGGGCATCATTGGCACGCGGGCTGCGGTCGGTGCGGAAGCGGGCGAGGCGGGCGGCAAGGTCGGTGCTGTCGCCGCCCAGGCCGCGTTCGCCGATGAGGACGGCGAGGTCGGCGGCGGTTTGCGCATCGTCCTCGGCGGCGGCGGCAACGACCATGTGGGCCAGGCGCGGATGCAGCGGCAGGCGGGCGAGAGCCTTGCCGGCTAACGTCAGAAGGCCTTGGGCGTCGAGCGCCTCAAGCGATTGCAGCAGGGCGACGGCTTCGGTCCAGGCGGGGCGGGGTGGCGGGTCGAGGAAGGGCAGTTTGGTGGGATCGGTAACGCCCCAGGCGGCCAGGTCCAAGGCAAAGCCGGCCAGGTCTGCCGCGAGGATTTCGGGGGTGTCGAAGGGCTCGAGGCCGGCGGTCTGGCCTTCGTTCCAGAGGCGGATGCAAACGCCTGGAGCGGTGCGGCCGGCGCGGCCGCGGCGCTGGTCGGCAGCGGCGCGGGAGACGCGATGGGTCTGCAGCGTGGTCAGGCCGGTCGCCGGTTCATATGCGGGAATGCGGCGGAAACCGGCATCGATGACGATGCGGATGCCATCGATGGTCAGCGAGGTTTCGGCGATCGCAGTGGCGAGCACGATCTTGCGGCGGCCGGGCTCGGCGGGGCGGATGGCACGGTCCTGCTCGACGGTGGTGAGCTGGCCGTAGAGCGGAGCGATGTCGGTATCGGCGGGGATTTTTGCGGCCAAGCGGTCGGCGGTGCGGGTGATTTCGCCCTGGCCGGGCAGGAAGACGAGGGCGGAGCCAGCGTGCTCGCGCAAGGCGGCGAGAATGGCGGCGGCGACCTGGTCTTCGATACGGGCGAGGGGGTCCGGCTCGGCGTAGATGGTGTCGACTGGAAAGGCGCGGCCTTCGCTGGTGATGACGGGGGCGTCGGCGAGCAGTTTGGCGACGCGAGCACCATCGATGGTGGCGGACATGACGAGGACGCGCAGATCGGGACGGAGGGCGGCGGCGTCGAGGGTGAGCGCGAGGCCGACATCGCCGTCAAGGCTGCGTTCGTGGAACTCGTCGAAGAGCACGGCGGCAATGCCGGTGAGTTCGGGATCGTCGAGGATCATGCGGGTGAAGACGCCTTCGGTGACGACTTCGATGCGGGTTCTGGCGGAAATCCTGGCATCCATGCGCACGCGGTAGCCGACGGTCTGGCCGATGTCTTCGCCGAGGGTTTGCGCCATGCGATGGGCAGCGGCGCGGGCGGCGAGGCGGCGCGGTTCGAGCATGACGATGCGGTGATCATGGCGCCAGGGGGCGTCGAGCAAAGCGAGGGGAACGCGGGTGGTCTTGCCGGCGCCGGGCGGGGCGACGAGAACGGCGTAGGGGGATTGCGCGAGGGCGGCAAGGAGCTCGGGGAGGGCGTAGTCGATGGGGAGGGGCGGCGGGGGCATGCAGGCTCCGAGGTTGCGCAGACTTACTCCCAGCCTGGCCGTCCGCTCAAGGGGGCGATCGGCTATGGCTTGGCTTGATGGTGCCCGGGGCGCAGGGCGGCTGCTGCCGCTGTCAGGGTGAGGGTGGGGTGAGAGAGCCGCGATATCGGGGCCGGGAGACCCCCACCTTGATCCTCCCCCTGACAGGGGGAGGTGTCGACTGGGGCATTTTGGCAAGAATCTTGGCTTTCCCTTGAGGGAGGCTCGGGGTGGGGTTAGCTATGGGTGAACACAGACCTGGAGCGGCCATGAACACCCGTATCGGAAATGAGCAGCTTAGCGTCGAGGTTTCCCCGCTTGGCGCGGAAATGCAGGCGATCACCACCGCAGATGGGGCGCAGTGGCTGTGGCATGGGGATGGGACATATTGGGGCGGGCGGTCGCCGATCCTGTTTCCGATGGTGGGCAAGGCGCCGAACGACACGATCAGCCTGGATGGCAAGAGCTATCCCATGAGCCAGCACGGGTTTGCGCGGCGCAGCGATTTCGAGCTGGTCGCGGCGAGCGCCACATCATGCCGGTTCGAGCTGATGGCGACGGAGGCGAGCCGGGAGGTCTATCCGTTCGACTTCTTGCTGGCGGTGACGCATGCGGTGGAGGGCACGGCGGTGACGGTGACGGCGGAGGTCACCAATCGCGACCAGAAGGTGATGCCGTTCGGGATCGGGTTTCATCCCGCTTTCGTGTGGCCGCTGTCGGGAGCGACGACTGATATCCACGAGGTGAGGTTGGACAATGGGGCGGAGCCGGCGCTGATCCGGCTGGAGCAGGGGCTGGTGGTGCCCAGGGAACTGGCATCGCCGTTCCGAGCAGGCAAGCTGGTGCTGGAGCACGATCTGTTCGAGGCGGATGCGATGCTGTTTCCGCAAGGGGCGGGCGCGGGGCTAACGTATGGGTGCCCGGGCGGGCCGTCGATCAAGCTGGATTGGGAGAATTTGCCGAACCTGGCGCTGTGGAGCAAGCCGGGGGCGCCGTTCATCTGTATCGAGCCCTGGCATGGGACGGCGGCGGAAGTTGGGGGGTCGGACGACCTGGCGCAGCGGCCGTATGCGGAGGTACTGGGGCCGGGGGCGACGGCACGGTTTGTGGTTCGGGCGGCGGTGAGGGGGTAGGGCGGCCCTCGTGGTTCGAGGCTCGCCAAGGGCTCGCACCTCACCATGAGGGCTACTGGAAAATCGCGGAGCTATCACTAGCCCTCATGGTGAGGTGGGAGGCAAAGCCGACCCTCGAACCACGAGGGCGTGGCACTACTCGGCCGCAGGGCGCTCTTCGACCATGGTGTCCGGGCCTGCCGGATCGCCGGGGCCGGTTTCGCAGCCGAGGTCAGGGAAGGCGACGACGCGGTTGTTGCGGAAGTCGAGGCGGATGACGAGGAGGCCACGTTCCTCGAAATAGGTGAGCAGGCGCCGGGCGCGGCTGGCGGAGTGGGTGCCGTAAAGGCGGGCGATGGTCAGGTCGGACGGGCAGGGGGCGGCGGTGACGGCGGCCTGGGCGAGGACGAGGAAGACGCCCTGGATGTCGTCGGCCAGGGTTTCGGAGAGAGCGAGCGCCTGTTGCCAGGCGGCGCTGCCGGCGGTGGCGCGATCGAGGCCGACGCGGGCCACGGCGAGCTTGCGCTTGAAGGCGGGCAAAGCGGGGGCCTCGCCGGGGACACGGCGGATGCGGCAGCGGACCAGGAAATCCTGGTACAGCACGGCAATGCTGCGGAAGGCGGCGTCGGGATCGCCCAGAAGTTCGGCCATGATCGCATCGATCTGATCGTCGCGCTCGGCCTGGTCGATTTCAGGGAACAGGGTCTGCGGGCCGGGCACGGCATCGGGCTTGGGGCGGGAGAGCTGGGCCAGGATATCGGCCGTTGGAGTCGGCGCCGGCGGCGGTGGGCGGCGGATCGGGGCGCGGGCTTCCTCGGGCGCGGGGGTAAAGACCAGCTCGTGCGCGTCGGCGATCGTTTCGGGCAGCGGGGTCAGCTTGGGGCTGGTGGAGCGGGCGCAGGTTTCCACGTCTCCGATGGTGATCGGCAGGGGCCGGCGGCTGAGGGCGGGGCCCAGGGCGATGAAATGGCCGCGGGCGAGGTCGCGGAATTGTTCGGCCTGGCGCTTTTCCATGCCGAGGAGATCGGCAGCGCGGGCCATGTCGATATCGAGGAAGGTGCGGCCCATCAAGAAGTTGCTGGCCTCGGCGGCGACGTTTTTCGCCAGTTTGGCCAGGCGCTGGGTAGCGATGACGCCGGCAAGGCCCCGTTTGCGGCCGCGGCACATCAGGTTGGTCATGGCGCCAAGGGACAGCTTGCGGGCTTCGTCGCTGACCTCACCGGCCACGGCCGGGGCAAAGAGCTGAGCCTCGTCGACAACGACGAGAACGGGGTACCAGTGGTCGCGATCGGCATCGAACATGCCGCCGAGGAAGGCCGCGGCGGCGCGCATCTGCTGCTCGACATCGAGGCCTTCGAGATTGAGCACGACGGAGACGCGATGCTGGCGGACACGGCCGGCAATGCGGGTGAGTTCGGCCTCGGTACGGCCGGCATCGACGACGACGTGGCTGAATTTATCGGCCAGGGTGACGAAATCGCCTTCGGGATCGATGATGGCCTGCTGCACCCAAGGGGCGCTTTGCTCGAGCAGGCGGCGCAGCAGATGGGATTTGCCGGAGCCCGAATTGCCCTGGACGAGCAGGCGCGTGGCCAACAGCTCCTCGAGATCGAGCATGGCGTGGGCCTGGCCGGTGGTGGCTCCCATGTCGATGGCGACGTTCATATCTCTCCTGAGACACTGAGGCAATTGTCTCGCAGGGGAGACTCAACGCACGGCAATTTGAAGGTTGTGCATAGCATCGCGCGGGTGGGTGTGGCGATTTTGTGTGGGAAAACCCACAGCTGGTGGCACGCCCTCGTGGTTCGAGGCTCGCGAAAGGCTCGCACCTCACCATGAGGGCTACTGGATGAGCGTAGTAGATCAGTCCTCATGGAGGCGGGAGGCGAAGCCGACCCTCGAACCGCGAGAACGTGGCACAATGGAATTGACACGCTTATCAGGATCGCCGATCTTGTATGGAAGATGCCGCCGACACTCGGCGCCAGCAGCAGCAAGATCCAAATTCATGAAATATGCTATCGTCGGCACTGGCGGCCGTCACCAAATGTATCGCGAAGCGGTTGCCGAAACCCACGCCGAAAACAATGAACTGGTCGCCCTGTGCGATGTCAACCAGCACCGGCTGGCACTGTCGGCGAGCCAAGTGCCGGACCCCGGCGGCAATGGCATAGCGACCTACCTGGCGGCCGATTTCGAGAAGATGATCGCCGAGCAGCAGCCCGATACGGTGATCATTACCACGCCCGATTACCTGCACGACAAATATATCGTGGAAGCGCTGCGGGCCGGGCGCAACGTGATGACCGAAAAGCCGATGACCATCGATATCGGCCGGCTGAAAGCAATTCTGGATGCGCAGCGCGAGACCGGCAAATCGATCACGGTGACGTTCAATTACCGCTATTCGCCGGCGCGCACGCAACTCAAGGACCTGCTGATGAGCGGGGTGATCGGGGAGATCACGGCGGTGGATTTCCGCTGGTATCTCGACCGGGTGCACGGGGCCGACTATTTTCGACGCTGGCACCGCTACAAGGACCGCTCGGGCGGGCTCTTGGTGCATAAATCCACCCATCATTTCGATTTGCTGAACTGGTGGGTGGGCTCGACCCCCCGAAGCGTTTCGGCGACGGGCAAGCGCGATTTCTACACGCCCGAAATGGCGGTGAAGCTGGGGCTTGAGGGGCATGGGCCGCGCTGCCACGATTGCCCGGTGGCGCATAAATGCGATTTCCGCATGGACCTGGCGGGGGACGAGGCGCTCAACGCGCTTTACCTGCAGGCCGAGGACGATGACGGCTATATCCGCGACAAATGCGTGTTTGCCGAGGACATCACGATCGAAGACACCATGCAGGTACAGGCGCAATATGCCTCGGGCACGTCGCTGAATTATACGCTGGTGGCCTATAGTCCCTGGGAGGGGCTGGAGGTGAAATTCCACGGTACCAAGGGCGAGTTGACGCACAAGCATATCGAGGTGCATGGCGTGTTCGCGGGGGGCAATCGCGAGCGCTCCGAGCATGAGAACTTCACCACCGAGCTGCATCTGGCCGGTGGATTGCCCGAAAAGCTCAAAGTTTGGGAGGGTACCGGCAGCCATGGCGGGGCGGACCCGATCATGCTGGGCTATATCTTCGATCCGGCGAGCATGGAGCCGGACCGGTATGGTCGCGCCTCGGACCATGTGGCGGGCGCCTGGTCGATCCTGACCGGGATTGCGGCCAACCAGTCGATCGCTGAAGGCGGCAAGCGCATTTGCATCGACCAGATGCTGGCGGCAGCCGGAATCGAGCTGGGAGGCGATGTCCGCTAACACGGTTTGGCGGTTTGGCGCAGGCGGGGGGAACATGGCGGGCGTACTCGAGGTAAGCGAGGAGACCATGGCGCTGCGCGTGGTGGGGGCACTGCGCGACGAAATCGTGACGATGACGCTGAAACCCGGCGACGTGATTTCGGAAAGCGATATCGCGGGCCGCTATGGCGTGTCGCGCCAGCCGGTGCGCGAGGCGTTTATCCGCCTGGCGCAGCAGGGACTGCTGTTGATCCGGCCGAAGCGCGCCACCGTGGTCAAGAAGATTTCCCCAGACGGGGTGCGGCAATCGCGGTTCATCCGCGAATCGATCGAGGTCGAGATCATTCGCCGGGTGGCGGCGCGGCCGGGCGACGCCGCAGCGGTGCTGGCAGAGCTGATCGAGGAGCAGGAAGCCGCATCGACGGCCGACGACAGCTTGGCATTTCACACCCTGGACGAGCTGTTTCATCGCACGCTGGCCCGGCTGGCCGGGGTGGAATATGCTTGGCAGTTGATCGACGATCACAAGATGCAGCTCGACCGGGTGCGGTTCTTGACGCTGGGGGTGTCATCGAGCCAGATCGCCATTGCCGAGCATCGCTCGATCGCGGCGGCGGTGGGGGCAGGGGATTCAGCGGGCGCCGAGGCAGCGATGCGGGCGCACCTGGCGCGGGCGGAGGTGCTGCTGACCCAAACGATCGCGGATCATCCGGATTATTTTGAAGCGGTGGCTTGATCGGCGGTGCTGATGACGGTCCGGTGACTAGCGCGTCGGACTGGCGAGCAGGGCTAAAACAGAATCCAGCTTTCGGTCCAGACCGGCGGACGCGGCCTCGAAGCGCTGCGTGTGTTCGTCCAGCCGATGCTCGATGTAATTTTCCAATCGGGTTTCGAGGTTGGCCATGGCGCCACCCAACTCGACCTTGACAATAGATTCAAGATCTTCCCGAAAATCGCCCAGGCGGCGTTCCTGCCGCGAGAAATGCTCCGAGACTCCGACGAAAGACTTGCGAATATCGCGACTTTCCTGACGCAGTGCGCGGATTTCGTCGAGCAGTTGGGTCTGCTGGCGGCCAAGAAATTCCAAATTGACCGTTTCGCCGTAGGACATAGGGCTCTCCTTCGTGCACAATATAGACGAAGTAATCAGCTCGTTCCATAGCGGGCCGTCGAGCATTGAGGACACCAGATATGAAACAGCGCACACTTGGCAAGACGGGGTATTCGGTTTCGGAGATCGGGCTGGGGACGTGGCAGTTGGGTGGGGATTTCGGGCCGGTGGGGGACGAGACCGCCAGCAAGATTCTCGATGCGGCCAATGCGCAGGGTGTCAATTTCTGGGATACGGCGGACGTCTATGGCGGTGGGCTGAGCGAGAGCCGGATCGGCGGGCATGCCAAGGGCGCGGATGTGAAGGTGGCGACCAAGCTGGGGCGGTCGAGCGCGCTGTTTCCCGACAAGTATACCAAGGACGGGTTGCGCGAGAGCCTTGTGGGTTCGGCGCGGCGGCTGGGGGTGAGCAAGCTGGATCTGGCGCAATTGCATTGCGTGCCCACCGCGGTGATGCGCGACGGCAAGATATTCGACTGGATGGACGAGCTGCAGGCCGAGGGGCTGGTGGCCTATTATGGGGCCAGCGTCGAGACGGTCGAGGAGGCCCTGATGTGCCTGGAGCATGACGGGGTGGCGAGCCTGCAGATCATCTTCAACATCCTGCGCCAGGACGCGGCCAAGGAGTTGCTGCCCCAGGCGGGGGAGCAGAATGTGGGCATTATCGTGCGGCTACCGCTGGCGAGCGGATTGCTCAGCGGAAAATACGACAAGAACACGCAGTTCGATCCGAGCGACCACCGCAACTACAACCAGGACGGGGCGGCGTTCTCGGTGGGGGAGACGTTTTCGGGCATTCCCTTCGAGCGCGGCGTGGAACTGGTGCAGGAATTGAAGGGGCTGGCGCCCCAGAACGTGCCGCTGGCCCAGGTGGCGCTGCGCTGGGTGCTGGATCATCCGCAGGTGTCGAGCGTGATCGCGGGGGTGAGCAAGCCCGAGCAGATCGCGGATAATGTCGCGGCGAGCGAACGGGGATCGCTGTTTCCGGCGCTGATGGGGCAGATGGCCGAGTGGTATGAGCGGGAGGTCAAGCCAACGATTCGGGGCAGCGTTTGAGTGTGTTAGCCCTTTCCCCATGAGGAAGAGGGTGCCCGCAGGGCGGAGGGGTCTTAGGCGTATGACGGTCTCTGGTCATGGGTGGGCGCCGAACCCCTCACCCTGACGGTTGTGCTGAAGCCGAACCTGACGGCTTCGTCATGTCGTCCCTCTAGCGCATCCAGTCCGGCATCCCTACGTTGTCTGCAACAACGACCCCTCCTTGAGTATCCCCATGTCCTATTCCGAAGCCTTCGACCTCATTCGCGACGAACATATCGCGGAGGTGAAGTCGCAGGCGCGGCTGTATCGGCACAAGAAGACCGGGGCGGAGGTGTTGAGCCTGGTCAATGACGACGAGAACAAGGTGTTCGGGATCACCTTCAAGACGCCACCGGAGGATTCGACGGGGGTGGCACATATTCTTGAGCATTCGGTGCTGTGCGGATCGCGCAAGTATCCGGTCAAGAAGCCGTTCGTGGAGCTGATCAAGGGATCGCTGAACACGTTTCTCAATGCGATGACGTTTCCCGACAAGACGGCCTATCCGGTGGCCAGCCAGAATTTGCAGGATTTCTACAATCTGGTGGATGTGTATCTGGACGCGGTGTTTTTTCCGCTGATCAGCCAGGACACGTTTCGCCAGGAAGGCTGGCATTACGAACTGGAGGATGCAGCGGCGCCCTTGGTCTACAAGGGCGTGGTGTTCAACGAGATGAAGGGGGTGTTCTCCTCACCCGACAGCGTGATGCGCGATATTTCGCAGCGCTCGCTGTATCCAGACATCACCTATGGGCAGTCATCGGGCGGCGACCCCAAGGCAATCCCGGACTTGAGCTACCGTCAGTTCAAGCGGTTCCACGAGAAATTCTATCATCCGTCCAATGCGCGAGCGTTTTTTTCGGGTGACGACAATGCCGAGGAGCGCTTGCGGATCCTGGATGCATATTTTTCCGAGTTCGAGCAGGCGCCGGTGGATGCCGAGGTGCAGTTGCAGGGCCGGTTCAACGAACCGCGCCAGATCGTGGCCACCTATGCAGGCACCAGACAGGATGGCAAGGCGCGCGACGGCATGGTCAGCCTCAACTGGATGATCGATCCGCCGGCGGACCGGACCGAGGCACTTTCGCATGGCCTGCTGAGCTATATGCTGGCCGGCAATCCTGCGGCGCCCCTGCGCAAGGCGCTGACCGATTCTGGATTGGGCGAGGGCATGACCGGGGGCGGCATCGGTTCGGGCATGCGCCAGCCGATGGCAAGCTTTGGCATGAAGGGGATCGATCCGGCCGATGCGGGCAAGGTCGAGGCATTGATCCTGTCGAGCCTGGGCGAGATCGCCGCGACCGGCATCGACAAGCAGACGGTGGAAGCGGCGCTCAACACGTTTGAATTCTCGTTGCGCGAGAATAATACCGGCTCGTTCCCCCGCGGCATTTCGATGATGTTTTCGGCCATGGGCACCTGGCTGCATGGTGGCGATCCGCTGGCGCCGCTGGCCTTTGAAACGGCGTTGGCAGCGCTCAAGCAAAAGGCAGCGCAGGGGCATTTCGAGCGTGAAATCCGGCGGTTGTTCCTGGACAATACGCATCGCACCACGGTGGCGCTGAGCGCCGACGAAACGCAGGGGGCGCGCGAGGTCGCGGCGGAGCAGGCGCGGCTGGCGCAGGTGCGCGAGCAACTCGATGTCGAGGCGATCAAGGCGACGATCGCGGACACCGAAAAGCTCAAGGCCTTGCAGGAGGCGGTGGACGATCCGGCCCAATTGGCCAAGATTCCAAGCCTGACGCTGGGCGATCTGGAGCGCCAGATCCGCACGGTGCCCATCGACATCGGCACGCTGGCACAGGCCAGGCTGTTCTATCATGACCTGCCGACGCTGGGGATCCTGTATTTCGATATCGGATTTGACCTGCATGTGCTCGACAAGAGCCTGTTGCCGTACCTACCATTGTTCGGTCGGGCGCTGCTGCAGACGGGCACCTCGCGCGAGGACTTCGTGTCGCTGACCCAGCGCATCGGGCGGTTGACGGGCGGGGTGGCCCAGCATCGCGGGATTTCGGCGCGGCAGAACGAGAGCGCCAGCGCGGCGTGGTTTTTCCTTTCGGGCAAGGCGGTGCCGGACCGGGTCGAGGACATGCTGGCGATCATGGGCGATGTGCTGCTCGATGCGCGGCTGGACCATCGCGAGCGCTTTCGGCAGATGGCACTGGAGGAAAAAGCCGGGTTCGAAGCGCGGCTGGTGCCCTCGGGCAATTCGATCGTGGATACACGCCTAAAATCGGGCCTGACCGAGGCCAGCTGGGTCGCCGAGCAGATGGGCGGCATCAGCTATCTGCAGTTCGTGCGCGCGCTGGTGGAACGGATCGACAGCGATTGGCCCAGCGTGCAGGCGGCGCTGGAAGCCATTCGCGATACGCTGTTCCGGCGCGGGCGGGCGGTGGTCAATGTAACGGCGGATGCGACGATCTGGCGCCAGGCGCGAGGAACAGTGGCGGCATTTCTCGAGCGTTTGCCCGATGGGCAGCATGAGCTGGCCGATTGGGCGGTGGCGCTGACGCCGCGCTCGGAAGGGCTGATCATTCCGGCGCAGGTCAATTATGTGGGCAAGGGGGGCAATCTCAAGGCATTGGGGTTCGAGCTGACGGCGGCGTCGAGCGTGGCGCTCAAATTCCTCAACACCACTTACTTGTGGGACAAAGTGCGGGTACAGGGTGGGGCCTACGGCGGCTCGAGCCGGTTCGACCTGACCTCGGGTAATTTTTCGTTCTTGTCATATCGCGATCCTAACCTGCTCAAGACCCTGGATGCTTATGATGGGGCGGCCAAGGCGCTCAATGCCGGGATCGGCGACGGCGACCTGACGCGCTCGATCATCGGGGTGATCGGGGACATGGACGGCTACGAGTTCCCCGACGCCAAGGGATATTCCTCGATGTGGCGGCAGCTGACCGGCACCACGGAGGCGATCCGGCAGCAGCGGCGCGACGAGGTGCTGGGCACCTCACCCACCGATTTCAAGGCGCTGGCGGACGCCGTGGATGCCGTGCGCAGCAAGGGTCACGTGGTGGTGCTGGGCGGGGAGGCGGCGATCACCGCGGCCAATGCGGAGCGGCCCGGCCTGCTGGAAATCAGCAAGGTGATGTGATGGTGTGGGTGATGGCGCTGGTCTGGCTGGTCTTGGTGATCTGAGGGGTTTCGCCACCCGGTCGCTCAGGGGGCGGTTGCGTCGAGGCGGTCGAGGATGGTGCGCATCTGCTCGATCTCGCGACGCTGGCCGGCCGTGATGGTGCCGCAGAGGGCCTCCAGTTCGGCATCGGTCAGGCTGGCCTCGCGGCACATCAGGATGGCGCCGGAATGGTGGGGGATCATCGAGCGGATGAATTGCTGGTCGCCAACGCCGACCTGCCAGCGAATGGCGATGAAAGCGGCGACGAAGGCGATGGCGAACAGGGCGTGCAGGGTCAAATTGATCAGCCGGCGCGGATACATGCGCTGCATGGTCAGCAGCATGAGCGGGCCCATGGGCGCGGCCATCATGATGGCCATGTAGCTCATATTGATGTTGTTGTAAAAGTCCATGACGCCGTCGATCATGACGAACATCACGAAGTACATGATGACCAGGCCGACCACGATATTGATGGCGAGACTGAAATAGGGGTGACGCATGGAAACCAGATGTTGCCGTCGATCCGTTCGGAAAGCCGGGTGGGGGCGCTTAGTTCCTTTGAACCACTGGGCTGTTGTTTGCGTTATATTGGTCTCATGACCAGCCCCCCGCTCGATCGCAATCTGCATATCAAAGCCATCGATGCGTTCATCGATCCATCGACGCCCAAGGCGCGGGCGATCATTACCCATGGCCATGCCGACCATGCGCGTGCCGGCCATGGCGCAGTGCTGGCAACGCCGGACACCATTGCCATCATGAAGACGCGCTATGGCGAGGATTGCGCGGGCACTTTCGAGCCGCTGGACTTTGGCGTGCCGCTGCCGATCGAAGGGGTGACGATTACGCTTTTTCCGGCCGGGCACGTGCTGGGGTCGGCCCAGGTGCTGATCGAGCAGGACGGGCAACGGGTGGTGGTGACGGGGGACTACAAGCGGCTCGCCGATCGAACGGCACAGCCCTATGAGCTGGTCAAATGCGATCTGCTGGTCACCGAGGCGACGTTCGGGCTCCCGGTGTTCCAGCATCCCCATCCCAGCGTCGAAATCGGGCGTTTGCTGAAATCGGTGGCGGACCAGCCGGAGCGCTGCCATCTGGTGGGGAGTTACGCCCTGGGCAAGGCGCAGCGGGTGATCGGGCTGTTGCGCGATGCCGGATGGGACCGGCCAATCTATCTGCACGGGGCGATGATCCGGCTGTGCGAGCTGTATCAGGAGCTTGGGGTGGAGCTGGGCGATTTGCGTCCGGCGACTGGAACGGTGAAGGCCGAGATGGCGGGGCAGATCGTGATCGCGCCGCCCTCCGCGATCCGCGACCGGTGGAGCCGGCGGTTTCCCGATCCGGTCGTGTGCCAGGCTTCGGGCTGGATGAGCGTCAAGCAGCGGGCGCGGCAGGCGCTGGTGGAATTGCCGCTGGTGATTTCGGATCATTGCGACTGGGGCGAATTGCGCCAGACGATTCTGGAGACCGAGGCCAAGACCGTGTGGGTGACTCATGGGCGCGAGGATGCCTTGGTCTATTGGTGCCGGCAGCAGGGCTTGCGGGCGGAGCCGCTCAATATCCAGAGCTTTGAGGACGATGGCGAAGGGGGCGAGGCATGAAGCGGTTTGCCCAATTGCTGGAACTGCTGGCGCTGACGCCTTCGCGCAATCGCAAGATCGTGGCGCTGACGCAGTATTTCAGCGAAACGCCGGACCCCGATCGTGGTTTCGCGCTGGCGGTTTTGACCGGGGCGCTGACGTTCCGCAATGTGAAGCCGGCGCTGCTCAAGGACATCGTGCTGGCCGAGGTCGATCCAACGCTGTTTGCGATGAGCTATGATTATGTGGGCGATCTGGGCGAGACCATCGCCTTGATCTGGCCGCATCATGGCGCGCAATCGGACTTGCCGTCGCTGACCGACCTGATCGAATTGTTCAACACCACCAGCAAGAGCGAATTGCCCAAGCTGATCGCGGCGCTGCTGACGCGGGCGGGGATCAACGAGCGCTGGGCGCTGGTGAAGCTGGCGACGGGTGCGCTGCGGATCGGGCTATCGGCGCGGCTGGCCAAGACGGCGCTGGCGGAGATGAGCGGGGTGGAATTGCAGGCTATCGAGGAGGTCTGGCATGGGTTGAGGCTGCCTTACCTGGACCTGTTCGCCTGGCTGGACGGCAAGGCCGAGCGGCCCGATATCGATCAGTCGGCGCGGTTTCACCCGCTAATGCTGTCTACGCCAATCGACGAGGAGAAAGACCTCGCCAAGCTCGAACCCAAGGATTTTTCGGCGGAGTGGAAGTGGGACGGCATTCGGGTGCAACTGGTGCTGGGCGGGGGAACGGTGTCGCTGTTCTCGCGCACCGGCGATGATATCGCGACGGCGTTTCCTGACATCGTGGACAATGCCAGCGGGCTGGGGGTGCTCGACGGGGAATTGCTGGTGGGCAAGAATTTTGAGCCAGGCTCGTTCAACGATCTGCAGCAGCGGCTGAACAAGAAGGTGGCGTCGGCCAAGCATCTCAAGGACAGTCCGGCGTTCATCCGGGTCTATGACATGCTGTTCGATGGACGCGAGGATGTGCGGGCCCTGACCTGGACAGAGCGGCGGGCGCGGCTCGAGGCCTGGCTGGCGGCCAATCCGCAGAGCCGGCTGGACCTGTCGGCGGTGCTGCCGTTCGGCGATTGGGATGATCTGGCCGAGCTGCGGCGGCAGGGGGCGGAAAGCCACGGTCATGAGGGCGTGATGATCAAGCTGCGAAGCTCGCCCTATGTGCCGGGGCGGCCCAAGGGGTTCTGGTTCAAGTGGAAGCGGGATCCCAACGTGGTGGACGCGGTGCTGATGTATGCCCAGCGCGGACATGGCAAGCGCAGCTCGTTTTATTCGGACTACACGTTCGGCGTATGGAAGGGCAACGAGATCGTGCCGATCGGCAAGGCCTATTTCGGGTTTACCGATGAAGAACTGAAACTGCTGGACAAGTGGGTGCGGGCCAATACGGTGGCCAGCTTCGGGCCGGTAAGGGAAGTGAAAAAGGAGCTGGTGTTCGAGGTGGCGTTCGACAGTGCGCAGGAGAGCACGCGGCACAAGTCGGGCGTGGCGCTGCGGTTTCCACGCATCAACCGGATAAGGTGGGATAAGCCGGCGAGCGAGGCGGGGACGCTGGAAGACATGGCGATATTTGTGGCGGCTTCTTGAATTTCCCATACTCGATGTCACCCCGGCGAAGGCCGGGGCCTATCCCGAGATGGTGTTACTTGCCGCTAGGTCGGCGGACGGTGCAGCGACCTTGCGGCTGCGGCAAAATCTCAGGATGGATCCCGGCCCTTCGCCGGAATGACACCGCGGGTGTGTGAGTTTAGGAGCAAAACAAATGTCATCACGATCAAATCATCTGAGGCTCGTGGCGCTGGAAAAGCAGATGGCGCAGGCGGCGGAAGCCATGGATTTCGAAGCGGCGGCAAGGCTGCGCAACGAAATTTTGCGGCTCAAGGGAGAGGCCCCGCTGGCGGAAGGAGACGATGGGAGCGTTAGCGTCACCGTGGGCCAGCCACCACCGGGGGCGATGGGGCTAGGCACCAACGTTCCGGTGCGGCAACCGCCCAAAGGGTGGGTCAAGCCGAAGAAGCCGGATTTGATGACCAAGGGCAAGCCTGGCGGGAGCAGTAATCATCGACGGTCGTAGTGAAAACGACATTGGTTAATCCAAAGAACGTCGCCTTCCAATCGATAAATCAGGCGGTGTTCCTTATTGATGCGGCGTGACCACCAGCCCTTGTGATTACCCTTCAGCGGCTCGGGCTTGCCTAGTCCGGAAAATGGCGAACGTCGGCAATCTTTCAGCAGCACGTTGACCTTAGCGAACATGTCCGGATCGTTGGATTGCCAGTATTGGTAGTCATCCCAGCCCGGCTCGGTGAACAGCAGTTTCATTCGGGCCAATCGACTTCGATGCCACGGCCGGTTTCGAACGCGGCATTGCCGCGAGCCAGTCGGTCTGCATTGGCTTGTGTGCTGGAAAGATGCAGGGTCTCTTTCCAGGATTCGAATTCTTCCAATGACATCACTACTACAGGCGGCTTACCGCCTGTGCGGGTGACAATGAGTGGCTCCAGATCGGTGACCACAGCGTCGATATCGGCGGCGATGTTCTTGCGAAAGTCGGAAATCGATTTGGCACGCATGAGATGTCTCCTTGTTTTAATATGTACAAGAATACGTACAAAATATCAAGTCCCCAAGCTCGCCTTTTCCAGCCGTTCATTGGCCAGCTTCTTGATCTCGCGGAGTTCGGCGATGGTGGTCTGCAAATCTTCCAACTGGCCCTCCAGCGAGGCTAGCCGTTCCTCGACCATCCCGGCGAGCAGGTGCACCTGCTGCGATCGATCGGCATCGTAGAGGCTGAGATAATCGGAGATGTCGCGCAGCGAAAAGCCCAGCCGCTTGCCGCGCAGGATGAGAATGAGCCGGGCGCGATCGCGGCGGCGGAAGATGCGGGTGGCGCCGACGCGTTCGGGCGAGAGCAGGCCCTTGGCTTCGTAGAAGCGCAGGGCGCGGGTGGAAATGCCGAACTCGCGCGCCAGATCGGCGATGGCGAACAGGTCGCGGCTTTCGGTTGCAGCGCGGTTCATGGCTTGGCAGCCTTGATGGCTGCATATTCGGTGCGCAGTTCCTTTTTAGAGAGCTTGCCGATCAGGGTCTTGGGCAGGGCGTCCTTGAAGATGAATTCTCGCGGCATTTCTATTCGGCTGATGTGGTCGGCAAGGAAGGTCTTGAGGTCAGCTTCAGTGGCGGCCTGGCCGGGCTTGAGCTTGACGAAAGCGACCGGAGCCTCGCCGCGATAGGGGTCGGGAACGCCGATGACATTGGTTTCATCGATGGCCGGATGGCTCATCAGCGCTTCCTCGATGATGCGGGGGTAAATCTTGAAGCCAGAGCAGATGATCAGGTCCTTGATGCGGTCGACCAGGAAGACATAGCCTTGCTCATCCATGTGCCCGACATCGCCGGTGCGCAACCAGCCGTCGTCGAAGGCGTCACGGCTGGCTTCGTCGTCGTCGAAATAGCCGGCCATGACCTGGGGGCCCTTGACCTGCAGCTCGCCATTTTCGCCGATGGCGACCAGCTTGCCGGTATCGGGATCGACAAAGCGGATATCGGTGCCGGGCAGCGGCAGGCCGATGGACATGGGTTTGGAAGGCACGCGCAGAGCGGCGCAGCAGACGACGGGAGAGGCTTCGGTTAGGCCGTACCCTTCGGCCAGGAGGGCGTTGGACTTGCCGGCGAACTGGCTGCGGACTTCATCGGACAGGGCCGCCCCGCCGGAAATGGCCACCGCGATGCTCTTGAAATGGTCGCGGGTGGCGCTGTCGGCCCGGGCGATGGCGGTGAGCAGGGTGGGCACGGTGGGCAGCACGTTGGGACGCGTGCGTACCAGCAGCGCCAGCAGATCCTTGAGATCGAAGCGCGGCAGCATGACGATCTGGGCGCCGTTACAGAGCGGCACGTTCATGCAGACGGTCATGGCGAAGATGTGGAAAAACGGCAGCACCGCCACGACCTTGGTGGGCGGATAGAACAGCCCGCACCCCCATTTGTCGATCTGGCTCATATTGGCGGCAATGTTGGCGTGGGTCAGCAGGGCGCCGCGGGGAATGCCGGTGGTGCCGCCGGTATATTGCTGGACCGCAATGTCCCGGGCCGGGTCGATGACCACGACGTCGGGGGTTTCGTGGCGCGCGATCATGGCGTCGAAATGGCTGACAGCATGGGCAATGGGCGAGCGGGCCGGACGCGCCAGATCCTTGCGCCTGGCGATGGAGAAAAGGATTTTCTTGGCCATCGGCAGGGCGTCGGGGAAGTGGCAGACCACGACGGACTTGACATGGCCGGCCGCGACGAGGGCCTCCGCCTTCTCGAAAATCGGCTTGAGGTCGAGCGTGATCATCACATCGGCGCCGGCATTGGCGGCGATGTGGCAGAGCTCCTTGATGGTATAGAGCGGATTGGTATTGACCACCGTGCCGCCGGCGCGCAGCACGCCATAATAGGCGATGGGATAAAACGGCGTGTTGGGCAGCATCAGCATCACCCGGCTGCCTTTTTTGACCCCGAACTGATGCTGCAGGGCGCCCGCGAAGGCGATGATCTTTTTGGCGAGGTCGCCAAAGCTGGTGGTACCGCCCAGAAAATCCATCGCGGGGGCAAAGGGGTCCCTGGCGCAGGCGGCAAGGACCTGCTCGTGCACCGGGCGGGTATTGATGGCGACATCCCAACTGATGCCTTCGGGATAGCTTTGCAGCCAGGGACGCGGCGGCGCCGGCACGCGGGTGTCGATTGCGGTGTCCATCAGATGTCCTCCGGCCCGGGTCGCAGCGTCCGCTGGTGCGGATCGATCTCTTGGGGTGGTTATCCCATGGCTTTACGTTAGCGTCAAACAGGTGTCCGGGGTTCCGAGTGCATGCCGGCATGGCCGCGTCGCGCTGGAGGAAACCGCGACCAGAACGTAAAAGGGCATGAGTTGACGTTTACGTCAATCACGCTAAACTGAGCTTCAAACGGAGCGAGGCGGCGCGCTATGATGGCAGGGGCCTCGGCGGACAAGCCGCCGTGAGTCGGTTTTTTCACCGCAAGCCGGACCGCTGGCGCACCTAATGGGGCGTGGCGATGAGGAGGACACGGATTGACCCTAGCGCTTGTGGCCATTGGCCTGATCGGTTTTGCGGTGCTGGCCGTGCGCCAGGCGCCGCTGTGGCAATGGGGTCTGGTGGCGCTGGCGATCGGGCTGGTGAGCCGGGTCGATGCGAGCGGCGCGGGCGTGGTGCTGGCGACCGATATCGGCGGGCTGGTGCTGGTGTTGCTGCCGGGGATCGTCCTGCTGGCACTGTCTGTCGAGCCGATCCGCAAGGCAGTGGTGACCAAGCCGGTTTATGCACAAGTCAAATCCATTCTGCCGCGGGTGAGCCGCACGGAGCAGGAAGCGCTCGATGCCGGCACGGTGGGCTGGGATGCCGAGCTGTTTTCCGGGCGCCCGGACTGGAGCAAGTTGACCGCAATCCGGCCGCTGACGCTGAGCGCCGACGAGCAGGCGTTCCTTGACGGGCCGGTCAATATTGTCTGCGCCATGATCGACGATTGGGACACGCGGCACAATCGCTCGGACCTGTCGCCCGAAGTCTGGCAATATCTCAAGGACAACGGGTTTTTGGGCATGCTGATCGCCAAGGACCACGGTGGGCTGGGGTTTTCGGCGCAAGCGCAATCGATGATCGTGTCCAAGATAGCCAGCCGTTCGGTGGCGGCCGGAATCACGGTGATGGTGCCCAATTCGCTGGGACCGGGCGAGTTGCTGGAAAAATACGGGACTGATGCGCAAAAGGCCAAGTACCTGCACCGGCTGGCCAGGGGGCTGGAGGTGCCGTGCTTTGCCTTGACGGGTGTGCATTCGGGCTCGGACGCGGGCGGCATGCGCGATATCGGGGTGGTCACCCAAGGCGTGCATGAAGGCAAGCAGGTGCTGGGCGTGCGGCTCAGCTGGGACAAGCGCTACATCACGCTGGCGCCGGTGGCGAGCCTGGTCGGGCTGGCCTTTATCCTGCATGATCCGGACAATCTTCTGGGCAAGGGCGAAAAGATCGGCATCACGTTGGCGCTCATCCCCGCCAACCATCCGGGGGTCGAGATCGGGCGGCGCCATTACCCCTCGCGGCAGGCCTTCATGAATGGGCCGACGCGCGGCAAAAACGTGTTCGTGCCGATGGAGTTCCTGATCGGTGGCACCGATTATGCCGGGCAGGGCTGGCGCATGCTGATGGAATGCCTGTCCACCGGGCGGGCGATTTCGCTGCCGGCCATTGGCTCGATTTCGATCAAGCAGATGCTGCGGGTGACCTCGGCCTATGCACGGGTGCGCCGGCAATTCGGCATTCCGGTGGGCATTATGGAAGGCGTGGCCGAACCGCTGGGGCGGATGGTCAAGAACGCCTATAGCTTCGAAGCAGCGCGGCGGCTGACGGCATCGATGGTGGACGAGGGACAGCGCCCGGCGGTGATTTCGGCGCTGCTCAAATATCGCACCACCGAGGCCATGCGCGAGAGCCTGGACGATGCATTCGACATTCATGGCGGCCGCGCCATCCAGGACGGGCCAAGCAATTACCTGTTTGGCGCCTATATGGCGACGCCGGTGGCGATCACGGTGGAGGGCGCCAATATCCTGACGCGCACGCTGATGACCTTTGCCCAGGGCGTGCTGCGGGCGCATCCGTTCCTCTATCGGGAAATCGCCTCGGTGCAGAACCCCGACAAGCGGCAGGGGCTCGATGATTTCGATATCGCGTTCGGCGGCCATACCAGCTTCATGCTGCGCAACATCGTGGCCAGCTTCCTCCATGGGGTTTCGGGCGGAGCGTTCGCCTCGGCCCCTCATCATGACGAAACGGCCCATTGGTATCGCCAATTGCACCGCTATTGCCAGGCCTTCGCGTTGGTGGCGGACTGGACCACGGTGTTCCTGGGCGGGGCGCTCAAGCGCAAGCAGATGATTTCGGGCCGGATGGCCGATATCCTGAGCGATCTGTATTTGATGTCGGCCACGCTCAAGCGGTTCGACGAGGAGGGGCGGATCGCCGAGGACAAAATCGTGGTCGATGCCATCATGGCCGATCGCATCGCGGCTATCGAAAACAGCTTTGGCGAGGTGTTCGCCAATTTCCCCAATGGGCCGATGGCCAATGCCATGCGCTTCTTGTGCTTTCCGCTGGGGCGGCGGGCGCGGCCGGCGACGGACCGGATCAACTACCGCTTCGTGCGGGCGGTGCTGCGGCCCGGCGCGTTTCGCGACCGGCTGACCACGGGCACTTATGTGTCGATGGATCAGGACGACGTCACCGGCGTTCTGGAGGATGCCCTGCTCAAGGTGACCGAGGCCGAGGAGATCGAGGCCAAGTTCGCCAAGGCGGGGCGCAAGGGCGCGTTCGAGCGGCGGCTCGATCGCGACGCTATCGCCGATGCCATTGCCGCCGGGGTGTTGAACGACAATGAGGCGGGCATCATGCGGGCGGCAGACGAGGCGACGGACCGGGTGGTCAAGGTGGATGATTTCGATCCGGGCGCGTTGGCTGGTCAGCCAGTGCGCAAGGCGGCGGAATAAGGCCACACCCCGTTAGTGTGAAATCGAGCTTCCGGTCGTCCTCATGATGAGATGGGAGCGCAGCGAGCCTGCAACCACGAGGGCGTAACAGGATGACCGAGGGAATACCATGTTTCAGCCGCAGGTGACGCAGACCAGGCATTGGCGCTTCGCCATCGATGTGGAGCAGATCGGCTGGCTGACCATCGACACGCCCAAGGCGGGGGTCAATACGCTTGGGCGCGAGGCAATCATCGAACTCGAGGGCCTTGTCGGGCAGATCGAGACGCTGGCGCGCGACGGTGCCCTGATCGGGGTGATCCTCCTGTCGGGCAAGGATAGCGGCTTCATCGCCGGGGCCGATATTTCCGAGTTCGACGCGATGAGCGATTTTTCCGTGCTGCCCGATGCGCTCAGGCGCACGCATGATCTGTTCGAGCGGATCGAAGCCTTGCCGATACCGGTGGTGGCGGGCATTCACGGGTTCTGCCTGGGCGGCGGGCTGGAGCTGGCGCTGGCCTGTCACTACCGCATCGCGGTCAATGACGAGCGGACGCGGATCGGGTTTCCCGAAGTGGGGCTGGGCATTTTTCCCGGGTTTGGCGGCACGGGGCGCGCCACTCGCCAGGCCGGGCCGGTGGATGGGATGGGGATCATGCTGACCGGGCGGATGCTCAAGGCGGGGCAGGCGCGGGGCATGAACCTCGTCGACAGACTGGTGCGCCATCGCGACATGCTGGGCTGGGAAGCGCGCAAGGCGGTGCTGGGCAAGCGCAGATCGAGCGCGGCAGGCTGGACCAAGAGGCTCATGGCGTTCGGCCTGGTGCGGGAATATGCCGCCAACACCATGCGGGCCCAGGCCAGCAAGGAGGCGCGCAAGGAGCATTACCCGGCCCCTTATGCGCTGATCGACCTGTTCGAGCAGCATGGCCATGACTGGCGGGCGATGAGCCGGGGTGAGATCGATGCCTTCGTGCCGCTGATGGGCAGCGACACGGCGACCAATCTGCGGCGCGTGTTCTTCCTGTCCGAGGGGCTCAAGAAACAGGGCACCAAAGGCGCCAAGTTCGCGCGGGTGCATGTGATCGGGGCCGGGGTGATGGGTGGCGATATCGCGGCGTGGTGCGCCTTGCGTGGCATGAGCGTGACGTTGCAGGACCTTGACATGGAGCGCATCAAGCCGGCGCTGGAGCGCGGCAAGGCGCTGTTCAAGAAGCGGCTGCGCAAGGCGGGCGAGGTTGACGCGGCGGTGCTGCGGCTGGAGGCGGACCCGGCGGGCAAGGGCGTCGCCCGGGCCGACGTGATTATCGAGGCGGTGGTGGAAAAGCTCGAGGTCAAGCAGGCCATTTTCGGCGGGCTGGAGGACCGGATCAAGACGGGGGCGATCCTGGCCACCAATACCAGCTCGATCGAGCTGGAGCGGATCGCCGAAAAGCTCAGGCAGCCAGAGCGGCTGATCGGGCTGCATTTCTTCAATCCGGTGGCGCAGTTGCCACTGGTCGAAGTGATCCGCTCGCGCTTCAACGGCGACGCGGAAATCGGGCTGGGCGCCGCCTTTGCGCTGGCCATCGGCAAGAGCCCGGTCGTGGTCAAGTCGGCGCCGGGCTTTCTCGTCAACCGTGTGCTGATGCCCTATATGTTGGGTGCGGTGCAGCGGGTCGAGGCCGGCGACAGCCGCGAGCTGCTCGACGCGGCCGCTATAGCCTTCGGCATGCCGATGGGGCCGATCGAATTGATGGACACGGTGGGGCTCGATGTCGGCCAGTCGGTGGCGCGCGAACTGGGGCACGATGTTCCCGCCGAAAGCCGATTCGCGACGCTGGTGGCGGAGGGTAATCTCGGCCGCAAAAGCGGCGAGGGCTTTTACAAATGGGTCGACGGCAAGGCGCAAAAGGGTGAAACGCCAGCACATGCGGACCTGGCCGGACTGGGCCGCGAGTTGGTCAAGCCGCTGGTGGACATGACCGAAATCGTGGTCGGAGAAGGCGTGGTGGCCAATCCCGACCTGGCCGATATCGGGGTGATCCTGGGAACCGGCTTTGCGCCGTTTCTGGGCGGGCCGCTGCGGGCGCGCCAGGATGGGAAAGCATAACATGAGCGAACTTCGCAGGATCGCCATCGTCGGCTCGGCGCGCACTCCCTTTGCGCGCGGCCATACGGCCTATCGCGACGAGACCAATCTTTCCATGCTCTCGACCGTGCTGGGCGGGCTGGCGGACAAATACGGGTTTAAGGGCGAAAAGATCGACGAGGTGATGGCGGGGGCCGTGATCGGGCATTCGCGCGATTTTAACCTTGCCCGCGAGGCAAGTCTGGACGCCGGCCTGTCGCCGCGCACGCCGGGAACGACCATGCAGATCGCCTGCGGCACCAGCCTGCAGGCGGCGCTGGTGCTGGGTGCCAAGATTGCCTCGGGCGAGATCGAGAGCGGGATCGCCGCCGGTTCGGACAGCGTCAGCGACAGCCCGGTGGTGTTCGGCACCAAGTTCCAGCGGCGGATGATCGAATTGTCCCGGGCGCGTTCCAATGGGGAGAAACTGGGGGCGTTCAAGGGATTTTCGCTGGGCGAGTTGAGCCCGGTGGCGCCATCGGTCAACGAGCCGCGCACCGGGTTGCCGATGGGCCAGCATTGCGAATTGATGGCGCGTGAATGGGGCATTTCGCGTGCGGCGCAGGACGAATTGGCTTATCGCAGCCACCAAAACGCGGCGCGCGCCTATGACGAGGGGTTCCATGACGACCTGCTCGTGTCCTGTGCCGGGTTGATGCGCGACAATAATGTGCGGGCCGATACCACGCTGGAGAAAATGGCGGCGATGAAGCCGGCTTTCGACAAGGCCTCGGGCCACGGCACCCTGACGGCCGCCAATTCGACGCCGCTGACCGACGGGGCCTCCTCGGTGCTGCTGGCCAGCGAGGAGTGGGCCAAAGCGCGCGGATTGCCGATCCTGGCCTACCTCACCATGGGCCGCGTGGCCGGCAATGATTTCGCCCATGGCGAGGGATTGCTGATGGCGCCGACCATCGCGGTTTCGGAATTGCTGGCGCGGGCGCAGCTGAGTTTTGACGACATCGATTATTTCGAGCTGCATGAGGCGTTTGCGGCGCAGGTGCTGTGCACGCTCAAGGCCTGGGCCGATCCGCAATATTGCCAGCAGGTGCTGGGACGCGATGCGCCGATGGGCGAGATCGATCCCACGCGCATCAACATCAAGGGTTCGAGCCTGGCCTATGGACATCCGTTCGCGGCGACAGGCGCACGCATTTTGGGACTGACGGCAAAGCTGCTGGCGGGGCAGGCGGGCAAGCGGGCGCTGATTTCGGTGTGCACGGCCGGCGGGCAGGGTGTCACGGCGCTGGTGGAGAGTGCAGCATGAACGACAATGTCGTGAGGTTCCGGCGTATGGAGAAAAAGCCGGACAAGCCGCCCAAACGGGATTTCAAGCTGCCGAGCTGGCTGGCCTGGGTGGTGCTGGTGCTGGTCGCTGCCGCTATCGTAGCGCTCCAGAACTCCGGCATGCTGGCGGGCTAGACTGGCTTGACAGCCAAGCCCATCGTGCCAAGTTCAAGCCAGGAGGTAGTCGTGACCAAAAAGCTCGATCCCATCATTTCCGAGTTCGAAACCCAGGAACAGGCCGACAGCTACGACAAGTGGTTCCGGGCAAAGGTGCAGTATTCAATCGATAACCCGGGCCAGCTGACGCCGCATGCCGAAGTCATGGCAGAGATGGATCAGATCATTGCTGCTGCGGCCAAACGAAAAGCCGAGCAGAAATAGGTGCTGGACGTTCAATGGACCGACGAGGCCGTCAAGGACCTTGCCGAACTTCTAGATTACATTGCATTTGACAATCAGGGTGCCGCCGAGCGCCTCAATCGGCAACTGGATCAGAGTATCCGCGTGGCCTGCGAATTCCCCAGCGGCTTCAAGCCTGGACGCATCGCCGGAACGCGGGAGATCGTTGCTCATCCAAACTACATTGTCGTCTATCGCGTTTCCGAAGAGCGAATCGAGATCGTCTCCGTCCTGCATGCCCGGCGCGAATATCCGTGAAAAATGACAATTGGTTGACGTTTAGGTCAAGGTTTTGCTTGTCAGTGGACGAAAAGGCAGGATACCGTCCAACAATCTTTACCGGCAGGTCAAAAAAGCCGGCAAATAACGAACGCATCCGGACCGCAGAGTTCGGAGCCAGATAAAACTCAGGACATTTACAGGAGATGGCACGAGCATGAAATTCACCCGGATTTTCACGGCGACGGCGGCTGCCGGCGTCATGGCGCTGGCCATGAGTTCAGCTGCACATGCGGTTACGCTTAACATGATGAACGGCTCGGAGCCGGGCTCGATCGATCCGCAAAAGGCATCGGGCGATTGGGAAAACCGCATCATCGGCGATTACCTGGAAGGCCTCGTCGCCGAAGATACCAAGGCTGACGCCATTCCCGGCCAGGCCGAGTCCTGGGACATTTCCGATGACGGGCTGACCTATACGTTCCACCTGCGCGACGGCATCAAGTGGACCGACGGGCAGCCGGTGCTGGCATCCGATTTCGTGTTCGCGTTCAAGCGCCTGTTCGATCCGGCGACGGCGTCGGACTATGCCTATCTACAATATCCCATCAAGGGCGGCTCGGAGATCGCGGAAGGCCAGACCGTTACCGACGCCGATTTCGGCGTGCAGGCGCCGGACGACAAGACCGTGGTGATTACGCTCGAAGGTCCGACGCCATTTTTCCTCCAGGCGTTGACCCATTATACCGCCTATCCCTTGCCCGAGCATGTGCTCAAGGAGTTCGGCGACGACTGGACCAATGTCGAGCACATCGTTGCCAACGGCCCCTTCAAGATCACCGAATGGGTGCCCGGCAGCTACATCAAGTCAGTCAAGAATGCCGACTATTACGATGCCGCCAACGTCAAGATCGATGAGGTCAACTATTTCGTCCAGGACGATCTGGCCGCCGCGTTCAACCGCTATCGGGCCGGTGAGTACGACATCCTGACCGATCTGCCAGGCGATCTGCAGCAGAGCGTGACCGATACGATGCCGGGCGAAGGCCATTTCACGCCGTTTCTGGGCATTTACTACTACGTCATCAACCAGGAAAAAAAGCCGTTTGACGACGTCGAGGTGCGCAAGGCTTTGTCCATGGCAATCAATCGCGACGTGATCGGGCCGGACGTGCTGGGCACGGGCGAATTGCCGGCTTATGGCTGGGTGCCCGAAGGGACCGCAAACTACGAAGGCGTGGCTCCCTATGTGCCGGAATGGGCTTCGCTGCCCTACGAGGAAAAGGTCAAGCAGGCAGCCGCCATCATGGCAGCCAAGGGCTATACGCCGGAAAACCCGCTGACACTCCAGCTCAAATACAACACCAATGACAACCATCAGCGCGTTGCGGTGGCCATCGCCTCCATGTGGGAGCAGATCGGGGTCAAGGCCGAATTGTTCAATTCGGAAACCGCGGTGCATTACGACGCGCTGCGTGCCGGCGACTATGATGTGGGTCGTGCCGGCTGGCTGCTGGATTATTCCGATCCGTCCAACACGCTCGATCTGTTGGCGACCGGCGTGATGCAGGGCGGGGCCATGAACTGGGGTAATAATTACGGCCGCTATTCGAACCCCGACTATGACGCGCTGGTCAAGCAGGCCGCGGCGGAGCCGGATCTGGCCAAGCGGGCGACCCTGTTGGGCCAGGCCGAAAAGCTGGGCATGGATGAGTTCGCGGCGCTCCCGATCTACTGGTATATTTCGGCCAATGTGGTCAAGCCGACCATTACCGGGTTTGAAGACAACGCCAAGGATATCCACCGCACGCGTTGGCTAGCCAAGTCCGAGTAAGTATTGGACTGGTGCCGCGACCTGCGGGTCTCGGCACCGGCCTGCCAATCCGGCATCTCGTCAAGATGCCGGAACTGGCCCAGAAAGGTCCGGACCATGTTTGGATATGCGATGCGGCGGGTGCTGTCGGCGGTGCCGGTGGCGCTGATTGCCGTTACAGCCTGCTTTTTCATCCTGCGACTGGCGCCCGGCGGGCCCTTCGATGGCGAGCGCGCGCTGCCGCCCGATACGCTGGCCAATCTGCGGGCGCATTACAGCCTCGATCAACCGCTGATCACGCAATATTTCCTTTATATCGGCCGGTTGCTGCAGGGCGATTTCGGCCCCTCGATGGTCTATAGCGATTTCACCGTCGCCGAGATGCTGGCGATCGGGCTGCCGTTTACGCTGACGCTGGGGCTGTGCGCTTTTATCGTGGGCACGACGGTGGGGCTGGTCGGTGGCGCGCTTTCGGCGGTCAACCAGAACAAGTGGCCCGATTACGTGCTGGTCATGCTGGTCATGGTGGGGCTGGTCATTCCCAATTTTCTGATGGCGGCGCTGTTGCAACTGGTGTTCGCGGTTTATCTGCACTGGGTGCCGGCGGGTGGCTATACCGGCTCGTTCCTGCAGTTGATCCTGCCGATCACGGTGCTGTCGCTGCCCCATGCCGGGCGAACGGCGCGGCTGATGCGCGGCTCGATGATCGAGGTGCTGGGCACCAATTACGTGCGCACCGCGCGCTCCAAGGGGCTGGGTACGCGGCTGATCCTGGCACGCCACGCGATCAAGCCGGCGCTGTTGCCGGTCGTGTCCTATCTGGGGCCGGGATTGAGCTATCTGCTGACCGGTTCGCTGGTGGTCGAGCAGGTGTTCGCGCTGCCGGGGATCGGCAAGTACTTCATCAGTGCGGCGCTCAACCGCGATTACGGCTTGGTGCTGGGGACGACAATTTTATACATGTTCATCATTCTGGCCGTGAACCTTTTGGTCGATATCCTTTATGCCTGGCTCGATCCCAAGGTGAGGTATCACTGATGGCCGGGATCACAGGCAAGGACGCAGTCCTGTCCGAATATGCGCTGCGGCTGGGCACGATGGACCCGCCCAAGGGGCGCTCGCTGACGCAGGACGCCATTCGCCGGCTGAGGCGCAACAAGGCGGCTGTGGTGTCGATCGTCGTCGTGCTGCTGATTGTCATCGTCGCGATCGTGGGCCCTTATCTGCTGCCCTGGAGCTATGACAAGATCGACTGGAGCGCGATCCGCAAGCCGCCCAATTTCGAGAAAGGGCATTTCGCCGGCACCGACCAGAACGGGCGCGACATGCTGGCGCGCATCATGCAGGGCACGCAGATGAGTCTGATCGTGGCGGCGACGGCCACTTCGGTCTCGGTGGTGATCGGGGTCATCTATGGTGCGGTCGCCGGCTATTTCGGCGGGCGGGTCGATGCCGTGATGATGCGCTTCGTCGATATCATGTACGCGCTGCCCTATATCCTGTTCGTGATCATCCTCGTGGTGATTTTCGGGCGCAGCCCGGTATTGCTGTTCGTGGGCATCGGGTGCCTGGAATGGCTGACCATGGCGCGCATTGTGCGCGGGCAGACGCTGTCGATCAAGGAGCGCGAGTTCATCGAGGCGGCCAAGGCCGGCGGGGCCAAACCCTGGACCATCATCATGCGGCATATCGTGCCCAATCTGACCGGGCCAGTGGTGATCTATGCGACGCTAACCATCCCCGAGATCATCATCACCGAGAGCTTTTTGAGCTATCTCGGGCTGGGAGTGCAGGAGCCGCAGACGTCGCTGGGCAGGCTGATCTCGTTCGGGTCGGCGGCGGCGGAAATCCTGCCCTGGATGCTGATCGGGCCGGCGGTGGTGCTGGTCACCTTGCTGCTCTGTCTCACTTATATCGGGGACGGCTTGCGCGACGCGCTCGACCCCAAGGATCGCTAGGCAATGAAAACAGTTTTATCAGTTCAAGACATGTCGGTGACGTTCGCGCTGCACCAGAGCGAAGTGCACGCGGTACGCGAGATGAATTTCGCGCTGGCTGAGGGCGAAACCCTGGCCGTGGTGGGCGAGAGCGGTTCGGGCAAGAGCCAGGCGTTCCTCGCCATCATGGGGCTGCTCGCCAAGAATGGACGGGCGGGCGGCAAGGCGATGATGGGGGACATCAATCTCATCGGCATGGCGCCGGGCCAGCTCGACACGCATCGCGGCAAGGATATCGCGATGATCTTCCAGGACCCCATGACCTCGCTCAATCCCACGCTCAAGATCAAGACGCAGCTCAGCGAGGTGCTGGTCAAGCATCGCGGGTTCGATCGCGACAAGGCGAGCCGAACAGCGGTGGACATGCTGGAGCGGGTCGGCATTCCCGAACCGGCCAAGCGGGCCAATAGCTATCCGCACGAATTGAGTGGCGGCATGCGGCAGCGGGTGATGATCGCCATGGCGCTGTTGTGCCAGCCCAAGATCCTGATCGCGGACGAGCCGACCACGGCGCTGGACGTGACGGTGCAGGCGCAGATGCTGGACCTGTTCAAGACGCTGACCAATGATTTCGGCACCTCGCTGGTGCTGATCACCCATGATCTGGGGGTGGTCGCGGGCATCGCCGACCGGATGATGGTGATGTATGGCGGGCGGGCGGTGGAGAAGGGGGCGGTCGATGACCTGTTCTACGATCCGCGCCATCCCTATACGCTAGGGCTGCTGCATTCGACGCCGCATATCGCCAAGCGCACGACGCGGCTCGAGCCGATCCAGGGCTTGCCGCCCAGCCTTGAACACCTGCCCAAGGGATGCTCGTTCAATCCGCGCTGCGCCTTTTGTTTCGACCGGTGCCTCGAGGAACGACCGCCGTTGTTCGAGATCGGCAAGGGCCGGGAAAAGGCGTGCTTTTATGAAGGCCCGATGGCCTATGGGCAGGTGGCATGATGGACCAGACCCCGATCGATCTGCTGGAAATCCGCGATCTCAAGAAAACGTTCTCGATCTCGGGCGGGCTGTTCTCGCGGGCGCTGACGCTGACGGCGCTGGAAGACATCAATTTTACCATCCGCAAGGGCGAGACGCTGGGGATCGTGGGTGAAAGCGGCTGCGGGAAATCGACGCTGGGGCGGTGCATCCTGCAGTTGCTGCCGCCCGACGAGGGGCAGGTGCTGTGGCTGGGGCAGGATTTGACCAAGCTGCCGGCCGAGGAGATGCGCAAGCGGCGCCAGGATCTGCAGATCATCTTCCAGGACCCGCTAGCTTCGCTCAATCCGCGCATGACGGTGGGCGAGATCATCGCCGATCCGCTGCGTACGCTGCGGCCGGAACTGAGCCGGGACGAGCGGCGCGGGCGCGTGCTCAAGACCATGGAGGCGGTAGGGCTGCTGCCCGAGATGATCAACCGCTATCCGCACGAGTTTTCAGGCGGGCAGGCGCAGCGCATCGGCATCGCCCGGGCGCTGATCACCGAGCCCAAGCTAATCGTGTGCGATGAGCCGGTGTCGGCGCTGGACGTGTCGATCCAGGCGCAGATCCTCAACCTCTTGGCCGAACTCAAGGACGAGTTCGGGCTGACGCTGATTTTCATTTCGCACAATCTGAGCGTGGTGCGGCATGTTTCGGACCGGATCCTGGTGCTTTATCTGGGGCGGATCGTGGAACTGGCGACGGGCGATGAAATCTACGAGGCGCCGCGCCATCCCTATACGCGCGCGCTGCTGACGGCGGTGCCGATCCCCGATCCAAGATTGGCGCGGCAACGCAATATCGATGCGTTGCGGGGCGAAATCCCTTCGCCGATCAATCCGCCGTCGGGCTGCACTTTCCGCACGCGCTGCCGGTTCGCCAAGCCGCGTTGTGCGGAGGTGCGGCCGCCGCTGGAAACGATCGAGAACGGACGGCTGGTAGCCTGCATCCGCTGGCGCGAGATCGGCGTGCCCGAGCATGCGGTGCTCGAGGGATAAATGGGCTTGGCGCATGGGCCCAGACGGGTCGCAGTTTTCCCATGATGGCGCGGTGGGGCGCGTTGACAGACGAAAGCGATTTCCCTATGGTCCGCGCAATTGTTCGGGCGCTCAGGCGCCCCTTTTGTTCGATCCAGGGATACCAAGATGAAAATCCGCAACTCGCTGAAGGCGCTGATGACTCGCCACCGCGCGAACAAGCTCGTCCG
>NZ_CAXTKA010000020.1:0-46228 GCF_964244875.1 uncultured Devosia sp. | reverse complement strand
CTCGCCGCATGCCGTTTGACTGTCATCCAACCGCCCGGTGACCCCGCGCGGCGCGTCGGCATGCGCCCCCAATATCGCCCGATACAGCCGGCCGATTCCACGCTAGGCTGGGGTGCGTCACACTGCCTTGGGGGCTCGTCATGATCTACCTGCTCGTTCTGTTGCTCGGCGTCGTTGCCGGCCTGCGCGCCGCCACGCCCATTGCGGCCATCAGCCTCGCCGCCTATCTGGGCTGGCTCGATTTCACCGTAACCTGGTACAGCTTCCTGGGCTCACTTCCCACCGTCATCATCCTCGTCATCCTGGCCATCGTCGAACTGGTCGGCGACCAACTACCGGCAACGCCCAGCCGCAAAGTGCCGACGCAATTTGGCACCCGCGTCATCATGGGCGCCATCGCCGGCGCCCTGCTGTTGCAGGGCAACTGGATCGTTGGCGCCATCATCGGGGCCATCGGCGCGGTTCTGGGCACGCTCGGTGGCGCCGAAGTCCGCACCCGCCTCGCCCGGGCCTTCGGCCGCGACCTGCCCGCCGGTCTGCTCGAAGATGCCATTGCCGTGGTCGCGGCCCTGTTGATCGTCTATTACGCCGTCTGATCGACGAGAGCCAAACTTCCGCCCTGCGCATCGCCTATCGAGGACTGCGCCGGGGGCGCCATGGAGTTCAAAATGACCGTTCGCATTGACCGCCTTGCGCTATCCGTCCTCTTGCTCGCCATCCCGGCGGCGCCGAGCCTGGCCCAGTCCGTCCAATCCACCGTGACGCTCAGCCTGGACGGCGATGCCGAACAGAAAACCGTTCAGTACGACTGCGGCGAGTTTGGCCCGCTCGGCGTCGTCTACATCAATGCCGGCTCCAATTTCCTGGCCCTCGTCCCCGTTGAGGGCGAAACGCTGATCTTCACCACCGTGCTGAGCGCCTCTGGTGCCCGCTACCTCTCGGGCACGCATGAATGGGCGACCAAGGGACCTGAGGCCACCCTTCTCGATGCCACCGCTGCCCAGGATGCGCCGCCGCTGGCCTCCTGCTCCGAAATCATCAACACGCCTTGAGATCGAACGACATGCTGCGTGCCGTATCCCATCTTCCCGCCGATCATGGCCAGGGCGTTCCATTCGAGCGGATCGTTCTCGAACACGACGAGCGCCGCCTCCGCCGCAAGTTGCTGCGCTTGCAGGGTGGCGCTGAAATCATGCTCGACTTTCCCCAGACCATAACCCTCGACCACAGAGGCGCCCTCCAGCTCGACGATGGCCGCCTGGTCGAGATCGTCGCCGCGCCCGAACTGCTGTACGAAATCCGCGCTCGCGACACCGACCATCTGGTCCGGCTCGCCTGGCATATCGGCAACCGTCACACCGCCGCCCAGCTCGAAGCCAACCGCATCCTGATCAAGCGCGACCACGTACTCAAGGCCATGCTCGAAGGCCTTGGCGCCGTGATCACTGACGTCGCGGAACCCTTCTTTGCCGAGCACGGCGCCTATCACAGCCATGCCGAGACCGGCCACGCTCTGCTCAATCGATGACCGCGACCACCGACTTGCAAAAACTGCTGACCTGGCTGTCCCCGGCATTCCCCGTGGGTGCCTTTGCCTGGTCGGCCGGCCTTGAAACCGCCATCCTCGACCGCCGCGTCCACGACCGCGCCACCACCAGCGCCTGGATCGAGGCCAACCTGGCCCATGGCGGCCTGCGCACCGATGCCATCCTGCTCGCCCATGCCCATCGCTGCGCCACCGATGCCGCCGCTTTGGCCGAGCTGGCCGATCTCTGCCTCGCCCTGACGCCGGCCCGCGAACGCCATGACGAAACCACCATCACCGGCGATGCCTTTGCCATGGCCGCCCAAGCCTGGCCCTCCCCGGTTCAGGCCCACCTGCCCCAGCCCTGCCCCTATCCTATTGCCGTCGGTGCCATTGCCGCCGCCCACGGCATCGATCTCGGTTCGACCCTGACCGCCTTCCTGACTGCGACAGTGCATGCCCAGGTCTCGGTCGCCGTCCGTCTCGTTCCGATCGGCCAGTCCGATGGACTGGTGATCATGGCATCGCTGGAACCGCTTATCCTCGCCCATTCGCAACTGTGCCAAGGTGCCGCACTGGACGATATCGGCGCTATCGCCTACGCCGCTGACATCGCCCAGATGCGCCACGAAACCCTTGCGACGAGAATATTTCGCTCATGAGCATGCTGATCGCTTCTTTCATGTTCGTCGCCTTGCTGGCGGTCAGCTTCGCCCATTTCCTGTGGTCGATCGGCCGCACCTGGCCGATCCGCGAAGAGAAACTGCTGGCCCAGACCGTGGTCGGAACGGCCGGCATCGAGCACATGCCGCCACGCCTTGGCTCCTTTGCCGTGGCCCTTGTGACCCTGGCCGCCGCGCTTGTCGCCGCAGCCCTTGCCGATCACGACAGCGGCGGCGCCCCGCTCACCCTCCTCGCCATCCCCTTCGCCGCCATGTTCCTGGCGCGTGGCGGCGTGGGCTATACTCAACGCTTTGTCGAAAAAACCCCGCACCCCATTTTCCGGCTCAACGATCGGCGCGTATATTCCCCGCTCTGCCTGGTTCTCGGTGCCGGCTTCCTGGTTCTCATGCTGATGAGGCTCATATGAAATCGCTGAACGGTCCTCTGCGCATTGGCATCGGCGGCCCGGTCGGCTCGGGCAAGACCACGCTCTGCGAAATGCTGCTCAAGGCCATGCGCGATCGCTATTCCATGGCTGTGGTCACCAACGACATCTATACCCAGGAAGACGCGCTGATCCTGGCGCGCGCCCAGGCCATTGCCGAGGACCGCATCGTCGGCGTCGAAACCGGCGGCTGCCCGCATACGGCAATCCGCGAGGATGCCTCGCTCAATCTGGCCGCCATCGCTGCACTCAACCGCAAATTCCCCGATCTCGACATCATCCTGATCGAAAGCGGCGGCGACAACCTGGCCGCGACCTTCTCCCCCGACCTGGCCGATCTGACGATCTACGTCATCTCCGTAGCGCAGGGCGAAAAAATCCCCCGCAAGGGTGGCCCCGCCATCTCACGTTCGGATTTGCTGGTCATCACCCACACCGATCTCGCCCCCTACGTCGGCGCCAGTCTCGATGTGATGGACGCCGATACGCAAAAGGTGCGCGAAGGCCGCCCCTATATCTTCACCGACCTGCTGCGCCGCGAGGCGCTTGACGACATCATCGCCTATATCGAGCGCGCCGGTGGCCTTCTGGAGTCCGTCGCCGCGCAGTGAACCAGCCCTCGTTCAGGCCGGATCGGGACGCACCAGCACCGCTACAGATCGCGGCAGCAGCGTCGCGGTGCCTTCCGAAATCGCGACGTCGCCGCTGATATCCGACTGCAGCCCCACGGCCCAATGCCCTTCAGGCAATCGGGCCACCACCGGTTCCACCCGCCGGTTGAACCACACCAGCACCTCGTCGTCCTTGCTCCGAAGCTGCATGCCCAGCACCGAAGCGCCCGACCATTGCCAATCGCCTTCGTTCATTTCACGCCCGTCTGGATGCAGCCAGGCCACATCGCGAATGCCCGCCTTGTCAATCGCGCCGGTCAGGAAATGCTCATGCGTCAGCGCCGGATGCGCCTTGCGGAATTTCTGCAATGCCGCAACGAAATCAACGAGATCGCCGTCGTTATTCTCCCAGTCGACCCAGGTGATATCATTGTCCTGCGCATAGGCGTTATTGTTGCCGCCTTGCGTGCGATACATTTCATCACCCTGCTGGATCAGCGGGGTACCACGCGACAGGAACAGGGTGGCCAGCAGGGCACGCACATCGCGCCTGCGCGCTCCATTGATGGCGTCGTCGTCGGTTTCCCCTTCGGCCCCGCAATTCCAGGACGAATTGTGGCTGTGCCCGTCACGATTGCCCTCGCCATTGGCCGCGTTGCGCTTGTCGTTATAGCTGACCAGGTCGCGCAGGGTGAATCCGTCATGCACCGCCAGAAGGTTAACCCCATGGGTCGGCTTGCGCCCGGCAAAATTGAAGATCTCCGCCGATCCGGCAACCTTTCCGGCCAGCGCGCCGATCTTGCCGTCATCACCCCGCCAGAAGCTGCGCACCCCATCGCGATAGGTATCGTTCCACTCACGAAACTCGCGACCGAACTGGCCCAGCTGATATCCGCCGGGACCCGGATCCCACGGCTCCGCCACGAGAATCGCCTTGCTCAATACCGGATCGGCCTTGATCTTTTGCAACATGACCGCGTTGGGATTGAACCCCGGCTCGCGCCCCAGCACCGGCGCCAGGTCGAACCGGAAACCCGAAACCCCCATCTCCTCGATCCAGTAACGCAGGCTCTCGGTCACCAGCCGCTGCACTGCCGGATGATCGCAGCGCAGCGTATTGCCGGTCCCTGTATCGTTGACCAGTTGCTGTTCGCCGTTGACCTCAACGAAGCGATAATAGGTCTTGGCGTCCAGCCCCATCAGGCTGAGCATCGGCCCGTTTTCGTCTCCTTCCCCCGTGTGGTTGTAAACCACGTCGAGGATCACCGAGATGCCGTTCTTGCGATAAAGGTCGGTCATGTTCCGCAATTCCTGCGGACCGCGCGGCATCAGCCGCGGATCAGGCGCAAAATAGCTGACCGGATTGTAACCCCAGGCATTGGTCAGCCCCAGGCTGGGCAGGTGCCCGTCATCGATCCAGGCCGCGATCGGCATCAACTCGATCGTATCGACACCCAGATACTTGAAATGATCGATCACCCGCTTGGTCGTCAGCCCCGCCACAGTGCCGCGCAGCGGGCCCTGCACGCTGGGATGCCGCATGGTAAAACCGCGCACGTTCAGCTCATACATCAATTGCGGCGCGCGCTTGCGCGGCATCACCGCTTCGTTGCCGTCGCCAACCACGATGGCTTTGGGGATCAGCGGCGCCGTGTCCTCCGCTTCGTCCCGGTGCAGCCGCAAGCGCGGCGAGCGCACGAACACCCGGTCCAGCCGTCGCGCATAAGGATCGACCAACAGCTTGGCCGGATCAAAAAAATAGCCCTGCGACGGATTGTACTCGCCATCCGCGCGCAAGCCATAGCGCGTCCCCGCCCCCAGCCCTGCCACCAGTCCGGCCCGGATATTGTCCTCGTGAACGTCCAGTTCGAACCGGTCGGTCTCCTCATCCTGCTCGTCATAGACGGAAACCCAGATCGCGCTGGCCGTCTCAGAATAAACTGCAAAATTGACGCCACCGTCGACAATAGTCGCCCCAAGCGCCCCGATCCGCCCCGCTCCGGGGACAATGCTGGGCTTCATCGCTTAGGTGATGACGCTGGGCTGCTGGCGCCCCGTCCGCTGCTTCAGCCCGCACAGCACATCGGCGAGCCTGATCAGCGGCTCGAGGGCAGCTTGAGTTTCAAGATCATGCCGCCCGTCGGCAGCCTCGTAGCGCTCCAGATAGAGCCGCAAGGTCGCCCCGACTGTGCCGGTGCCGCTCAGCCGCACCACGATCCGCGATCCATCGGTAAACCCGATACGGATGCCCTGCTTGGTGCTGATCGATCCGTCGACCGGGTCGTGATAAGTGAAATCGTCGGCATAAGCCACTTGCAGATCATCGAAATTCTGCCCCGGCAATCCTGCCAGCCTGGCCCGCAGATCATCCACCACCCCATTGGCTATGCCCGCATCGACCTCTTCATAATCGTGCCGCGTGTAATAATTTCGGCCATAGGTCGCCCAGTGCTCGCGCACGATCTGATCCACGCTCTGCTTGCGCACGGCAACGATGTTGAGCCACAACAGCACCGCCCACAGCCCGTCCTTTTCCCGGACGTGGTTGGAGCCGGTGCCCGCGCTCTCCTCGCCGCAGATCGTCACCCTTCCGGCATCCAGCAGATTGCCGAAGAACTTCCAGCCGGTCGGGGTCTCGTGCATCTCGATACCGAGCTTGTCCGCCACCCGATCCGCCGCCGCACTGGTCGGCATCGAGCGGGCAATCCCCGCGATTCCCTTGGCATAGCCGGGCGCCAGAGCGGCATTGGCCGCCAGGATCGCCAGCGAATCCGATGGCGTCACGAACCGGTTCTTGCCGATGATCAGGTTGCGATCGCCATCACCATCCGAAGCCGCCCCGAAATCCGGCCCGGCTGGCGTCATCAGCAGGTCGTGCATGTCCTTGCAATACACCAGATTGGGATCGGGATGTCCCCCGCCGAAATCCGGCAGCGGCTTGCCGTTGATCACCGTGCCTGCCGATGCCCCCAATTGTTCCTCAAGGATCGCATGCGCGTAAGGCCCGGTGATGGCATGCATCGCGTCGAACACCATGCTGAACCCGGAAGCGAACAAGGCCCTGATGGCATTGAAATCGAACAGCGTCTGCATCAACGCCGCGTAATCGGCAACCGGATCGATCACCTCGACGATCATGCCGCCGCAATTCTGGATTCCCAGAATGGCCAGTTGCACATCGCGATCATTGGCGATTTTGTAGCTGTCGATGACCTTGGTCCGCGCGTAGACCGCATCGGTGATCTTCTCGGGTGCGGGCCCGCCATTGCCGATATTGTACTTGATACCGAAATCGCCGTCCGGCCCGCCCGGATTATGGCTGGCCGACAGGACCAGTCCACCAAACGCCTGGTGATGACGGATGATATGGCTGGCGGCCGGCGTCGACAGCAATCCATCCTGCCCGACCAGAACCCGGCCAAAGCCGTTGGCCGCCGCGATGCGGATCGCCGTCTGGATCGCAACATCATTGAAAAAACGCCCGTCCCCGCCGATCACCAGCGTCTGGCCTTCGAAGCCCTCGAGGCTGTCGAAGATCGCCTGGATATAGTTCTCGACATAGTTGGGCTGTCGATAAACGCTGACCCGCTTGCGCAGGCCCGACGTGCCCGGCTTCTGGTCGGGGTAAGGCGTGGTGTTAATCGTTTGGTTCGTCATTTATCGTCAGCCCCGTCAGTGTGGCGTAAAGCTCGGCATACCGGCCCGCGCTCGTCTCCCACGAGACATCGGACTTCATCCCCCGCCGTTGAATTTTCTTCCAGGTCTTGTCCTCGCCATAAAGCCTTACCGTCCGGCGGATTGCTTCATAGAGGGCATGCGCACTATTGGCGTCGAACATTATCCCGGTCGCCACCCCCGCATCCAGCGCCGCCGGATTGGCATCGATCACCGTATCCGCCAACCCGCCGATACGGCTTACCACCGGCACGCAGCCATAGCGCAGTCCGTAAAGCTGGGTCAGTCCGCACGGCTCGAAGCGCGACGGGATGATGATCGCATCCGCTCCGCCCTGCATCAGGTGCGACAGTTCCTCATTGTAGCCGGTGATGATGCTCACCTTGCCCGGATGGATCATGCTTGCATGCCGGAACCCGTCTTCCAGATAGCCCTCGCCCGACCCCAGGACGATCAGCCGTCCGCCAAGGCCGACCAGGCCCTCCAGCGCCTGCAGCAACAGGTCCATGCCCTTCTGGTCGGTCAATCGGCTGATGACGCAGAACAGCGGCCCGTCCTCGCCGTCCAGTCCGAATTTTTCCACCAGTGCCGCCTTGTTGACGCGCCGCAGATGCACCGTATTGCCCGAATATTTCTGCGGCAGCGCCGGATCTACCGCCGCGTTCCACGATCCCGTGTCGATGCCGTTGAGAATGCCGATCACCGTCTCGGCCCGCCCGTTCAGCAGCCCTTCCAGGCCCATGCCGAACTGCGGCGTGCGGATTTCGTCCGCATAGTTCGGGCTAACGGTCGTGACGTAGTCGGCACATTCCATGCCCGATTTCAGATACGAAATCCCGCCGTAATATTCGACGCCACCCACTTCGAAAGCCTGCGGCGGCAACCGCAGCTGCCCGAAAATTTCCCGCCCGAAAAAGCCTTTGAAGGCCATGTTGTGAACGGTCATCACGGTCTTGATGCCGTCTGCCGTTCCGTACTTCACATAGGCCGGAACCAGCCCGGCCTGCCAGTCATGGCAATGAATGACGCTGGGCCGGTATCCCTCGACCAATCCCCACGCCAGTTCCGCCCCCACCCAGCTCAAGGCTGCGAACCGCTTCCAATTGTCCGGCCAGTCCCAGCCATCCGGCGCGACATACGGATTGCCCGGCCGATCATAAAGGTGCGGCGCGTCGATGATTATCAGGTCGAGCCCGGAAAACCGGCCGGCGATCAACCTGCCCGGCGCACCAAACAGATCGCCGATTTCGGCCACGACACGCCCGCCTTGGCTTTTGGCCATGACGGACGGATATCCCGGCAAAAGCGTGCGCATGCTCACGCCCTTGTCGCTTAGAGCCAGCGGCAGGGCGCCGGCCACATCGGCCAGCCCCCCGGTCTTGATCAGTGGATGCACTTCCGCCGCAACGGACAGGACTTCGATCATCGGCTCGCCAGATACTTGTCTATCATCGCTTGGGTGACCAGCGTCACCCCTTCCTCGCTACGCCGAAACCATTTGGCATCGAACTCGGGATCTTCCCCAACCACAAGGCCTTCTGGAATATTCACCCCGCGGTCGATCACCACTTTCTTCAGCCGCGCATTGCGCCCGATATCGCAATACGGCAGCACCACCGCCTCGTTGAGCTCGGAATAGGAATGCACCCGCGAACCCGTCGACAGCAGCGTCTTTTGCAGATAGCCGCCCGAAATGATGCAGTCGCCCGAGACCAGCGAATTGACCGCCGTACCCCGCCGTCCGTCGAAATCATGCACGAACTTGGCCGGCGGCGTGATTTCCGCATAGGTCCAGATTGGCCAATCCCGATCATAAAGATCAAGCTGCGGCTGGATATCGGTCAGATCGATCGAGGCCTTCCAATAGGCATCGATGGTGCCAACGTCCCGCCAGTACGACACGTCCTCCTTGGAGGAACGGACGCAGGAGCGGTTGAACCGGTGTGCCCAGGCTGTGCCGTTCTTGACGATATAGGGGATGATGTCCTTGCCGAAATCCCGATTGGAGCCTTCCGTCGCCGCGTCGCGCCGCAATTGCTCCATCAGGAACCGCGTCTCGAACACATAGATGCCCATCGAAGCAAGGGCCATGTTTGGATTGTCGGGAATGCCCGGCGGGTCCTTCGGCTTTTCGACGAAATCCACGACCCGGTCGCGCCCGTCGACAGCCATCACGCCAAAGCCCGTCGCCTCCATGCGTGGCACCTCGAGGCACCCGATAGTCACGTCGGCGCCCGTGTCTACATGCTGGCGCAGCATGATTTCGTAGTCCATCTTGTAGATGTGGTCGCCCGCCAGGATGACGATATAGCGCGCGCCGTAGTCCTCGATGATGTCCATGTTCTGGAACACGGCGTCGGCGGTGCCAGCATACCACATGTCCTCGGCCACGCGCTGGCTGGCCGGCAACACGTCGAAGCTCTCGTTCCGCTCCGGCCGCAGGAAGTTCCAGCCACGCCCCAGATGCCGGATCAGGCTATGCGCCTGATATTGCGTCGCCACCGAAATGCGGCGAATGCCCGAATTGATCGCGTTCGACAGCGCGAAATCGATGATGCGCGATTTGCCGCCGAAATAGACGGCCGGCTTGGCGCGGCGGTCCGTCAGTTCCATCAACCTGGTTCCGCGACCACCGGCGAGCACATAGGCCATTGCTTCACGCGCAAGCGGCGACGGAACTCGATAATCTGCCATTTCTGCCCTCCTTCATGCCCGGGTTTTTCCGAGACGTATCCTAATGCCCCCGGCTCAATCCGGTTCGAACTTCAAAAAAAGTGTAGACAACGGAGGCAGATAGATCACGGCCTCGGCCGGCCAGTATTGCCCCTCGACGGCCGTGGCGTTAACCGCGCCATGGTTGCCTGTATTGCTTCCCGAGTACCAGCCAGCATCAGTGTTGATCCGCTCCACCCACTTGCCGGCGATCGGCATTGGAATGCGGTAATTCTCGCGCGGCACGGGGGTGAAGTTGGATATCACCAATACTGGATCAGCGCCCGGTGCCTTGCGCAACCAGGCAAACACCGAATTGGCATGGTCATTGCCGATAATCCATTCAAACCCATCCGGCTCACAATCGCGTTCATACAGCGCCGGCAATTGCCGATAGGCGGTGTTAAGGTCTGTCACCAGCCGCCGCATGCCCTCATGCATGCCGGCATCCAGCAGCCACCAGTCCAGCGACTTGGCTTCCGCCCATTCCTCGCGCTGCGCGAATTCCTGGCCCATGAACAACAACTTCTTGCCCGGATGACCCCACATGAAAGCGTAGTACGCCCGCAGATTGGCAAATTGCTGCCAATCGTCGCCCGGCATCTTCTCGATCAGCGAGCCCTTGCCATGCACCACTTCATCATGGCTCAGCGGCAGCACGAAGTTCTCTGAAAAGGCATAGACCATGCCGAAAGTCATATCGTTATGGTGGTACTTGCGATGCACGGCCTCTCGACTCATGAACCGCAGCGTGTCGTTCATGAAGCCCATGTTCCACTTGAATCCGAAGCCCAAACCGCCAGTATAGGCAGGATGGCTGACGCCGGGCCACGACGTGGACTCCTCGGCGATCATGAACGTGCCGGGATGCAGCCGATACGCCTCGCTGTTGACCTTGCGGATGAACTCAACGGCTTCGAGGTTTTCGTTGCCGCCCAGCTTGTTGGGCACCCACTGCCCGGCCTGGCGCGAGTAGTCCAGGTATAGCATCGAGGCCACCGCATCGACACGCAGCCCATCAATATGGAATTTCTCCAGCCAGTACAGCGCGTTGTTGACGAGGAACGACACCACTTCCCGGCGCCCGAAATTGAAGATCGCCGTATTCCAGTCCGGATGAAAACCCTGCCGCGGATCGGCATGCTCATAGAGCGCCGTACCATCGAAATGGGCCAGTCCGAACTCGTCGGTCGGAAAGTGCGCCGGGACCCAGTCGAGGATGATCCCCAACCCGGCTTCATGCGCTGCATCGACAAATCGGGCAAAGGCCGCAGGATCGCCAAATCGCGCCGTCGGCGCATAAAGCCCCGTCGGCTGATACCCCCAGCTCGGATCGAACGGGTGCTCGGTGATCGGCATCAGCTCGATATGGGTGTAGCCCATATCCGCCGCGTACGGCACCAGCTGCTCGGCCAGCTGATCATAACTCAAAAACCCCCCATCGGGCCGTCGGCGCCACGAACCCAGATGCACCTCGTAGATCGACATCGGGGTCCGACGCCAATCGCGTGTCGCCCGTTCTTCGATATATTTCTGGTCGGTCCACACGAACGGCGTCGGATCGGGCACCACCGAAGCCGTCTTGGGTCGCAATTCCGACTGCCGGGCAAAGGGATCCGCCTTGAGCGGCAACACCACCCCGTCCGGCCCGACGATTTCGAACTTATACAGTGTCCCCGTCCCCAGCACCGGGATGAACACTTCCCAAATCCCGGTTTCGAACCGATTGCGCATCGGATGACGCCGCCCATCCCACTCGTTGAATGGCCCGACGACGCTCACACGTCGGGCATTGGGCGCCCACACGGCAAAGTGCGTCCCGTGAATGCCCTCGAATGCCATTTCATGGGCGCCCAGCTTGTCGAACAACCGCAAATGGCTGCCCTCGCCGATGTAGTAATCATCCATCGGCCCCAGCACCGGCCCGAAGCTATAAGGATCATGGACATCCCACTCGCCTCCGGCATTGCTGGCGCGGTAGCGGATCGGCTGGCGCTGGCTGACCTTGACCAGTCCCTCGAAAAACCCTGCCGGATGCCGCGGCACCAGATGACCCAGTTCGACCCCATCGAGCGTGAATGCCGTCACCATTTCCGCATGAGGAATAAACGCACGCAAGACCCAGCCATCGCCAACCTGCTGCAGTCCAAGAAAGCCGAACGGGTTGGCATGCCGCCCACCAACGACCGCTTCGACCTCCGTCGAATCTGCCTGCCAGGTTTCCTTGCTCAAGCCCTCGTCTCCCGATGGTCGGTTTCGGCGCTGAACTGCGTCGCGCAATGCATCATTGTTCCATTGCCTTCACGCCCCAGATTTCGGCGGCATATTGCCGGATCGTCCGGTCTGACGAAAAGAACCCGACACTGGCAGTATTGCGGATCGCCATGGCGTTCCACCTGCGCTTGTCGGCCCAGATCGCATCAACCTCGGCCTGAGCCGCCACATACGCGTCGAAGTCACGGGCCACCATGAACCAGTCATGATCGTAAAGCGCACCGATCAGGTCGCGATACCGATGCGGATCGTCGGGCGAGAACACGCCCGACGCAATCGATTCCAGCGCCTCCTTGAGCCGCTGCGATCCGTCGATCGCCGTGCGCGGCACGTCGCTCTTGGCGCGCTTTTCGTTGACCTCCTCGGTGCTGAGCCCGAAGATCACGATATTGTCCGCTCCGACTTCCTTGTGCATTTCCACATTGGCGCCATCCATCGTGCCGATGGTGATCGCGCCATTCGCCATGAACTTCATGTTGCCGGTACCCGAGGCTTCCATGCCGGCCGTCGAGATTTGCTCGCTGAGATCGGCAGCCGGAACGATGATTTCTGCCAGGCTGACATTGTAATTTGGCAGGAAGACCACCTTGAGCAGGCCACGCACCGCCGGATCGTTATTGATCACTCGGGCGACATCGTTGATGAGTTTGATGATGAGCTTGGCGTTCCAGTAGCCCGGCGCCGCCTTGCCAGCAAATATCTTAACGCGCGGAACCCATTCGCGTTCCGGATGCGCTCTTATTTCGTCATAAGCGGCAATGGCTTGAATGATGTTCAGCAATTGCCGCTTGTATTCGTGAATGCGCTTGATCTGCACATCGAACATAGCATCAGGCGATACCGTGATGTTCAGCCGGTCCTTGATCAGTTGCGCCAGCCGCTGCTTGTTGGCCATCTTGACTGCAGCGAACTGGCCCTGGAAACTTGGATCATCGGCATGGACATCGAGCCCCTTGAGCAGGTCGATGTCATCGAGAAACTCGGGCCCGATGCGCTCGGTAATCAGCTTGGTCAGGCCAGGGTTGCACTGCATGAGCCAGCGGCGCGGCGTGATGCCGTTGGTCTTGTTGTTGATGCGATCCGGATAAAGCTTGTGCAGGTCCGAAAACACCGTCTTCTTCATGAGTTCGGTATGCAGCGCCGAAACCCCGTTGATCGAATGCGAGCCGACGAAAGCCAGCTGCCCCATGCGCACACGCCGGCCTCCCGCCTCATCGATCAGCGACACATTGGCGATCTGCGCTTCGGTGAATTTGGCGCGTACGCGCGCCTCGGTCAGCACCTCGGCATTGATCTGATAGATGATCTGCATGTGGCGCGGCAGCAACCGCTCAAGCAGCGCCACCGGCCAGGTCTCCAGCGCTTCGGGCAACAGCGTGTGATTGGTGTAGCCGAAGACGCCTTTGCTCAGCTTCCAGGCATCCACCCACTTCATCCCGTTGTCGTCCACCAGGATGCGCATCAGTTCGCAGATGGAAATCGCCGGATGGGTGTCGTTGAGATGAATGGCCACCTTGTCGGGCAGCGAGCCCAGATCGCCATATTGCTGCAAATGCCGCCGCACGATGTCCTGCAGCGATGCCGACGAGAAGAAGAACTCTTGGCGCAGCCGCAATTCCTGCCCCGCCGCCGTTGAATCGGCCGGGTAGAGAACCCGCGTAATGGCTTCTGCGCGCGAGCTTTCTTCAAGGGCGCCGATATGGTCGCCCGAATTGAACTTGTCGAGCAGGATGGGATCGATCGGCTGCGCGCTCCACAGCCGCAGCGTATTGACCCGTGCGCCGCGCCAACCCACGATCGGCGTGTCATAGGCGACCGCCAGAACATGATCGTTCGGCCGCCATTCCTGCCGCACCGCCCCGTCGGGATCGGTCACCGGCTCGACATGGCCGCCGAAACCCACCTCATAGGCACTCTCGCGCCGCTCGAATTCCCAAGGATTGCCGTGAGCCAACCAGTCTTCGGGCAGTTCGACCTGCCAGCCCTCGCTCATCTCCTGCCGGAACAGGCCATGCACATAGCGAATACCGTAGCCGTAAGCCGGAATCTGCACCGTCGACATTGATTCAAGGAAACACGCCGCCAACCGACCCAAACCGCCATTGCCCAGCGCCGCATCGGGCTCCAGATTGATCAGGTCGCCCAGATCGACATTGAGGTTCTTGAGCGCATCGCGCACCGGCTCAATCAGCCCCACATTGCTCATGGCGTCGCGCATCAGTCGGCCGATGAGAAATTCCAGGCTGAGATAATAGACGCGCTTCTGCGAGGTCCGCCAGGTTTCCCGGGAGGACTCCATCCAGCGGTCCATGACCTGATCGCGCACCGCCAAAATCGTAGCCGCCAGCCAATCGTGCGGGCGGGCGACAATGGGGTCCTTGCCGACCGAATAGATCAGCCGTTCAAGAATTTCGGCCTGAATGGCCTCAACTGTGGTGGCACGCGGCTCTGGCGTAGGGGCGTCGAAAACGATCGGCTGTTGCGGCATGTCGCAATCCAGGTTTCATGACGATGTATTCCCCTCTAGAGACATCAGTCTTGCACTTAATTTGTGCATGCGGAAGCCCCCATTCCGACCATCAAATTGTCATACTGGCTCGCGCTGCGCCTTGACTGCTTCGGCGAGGCTTTTTTCGATTTGCTCCTGCGCCAGCGCAATGCCGCCTTCTCGTGCCTGCTCGGCAGCATTGCTGAGCAGCAATTGCCGCGCCAGGGTCAAGGGGTCGCCATTGTCGAGCAATTGGGAATCGAAGCGTAGCTTGTCGCGCTGGCGCACGCCCTCCATGACGCGCTCGATTTCGTCTTCGGTGCCGCCAAGCTCCCGGATCGCCTGAGCGCCGAAGACCATCGCGGACTCAAACATCTCACGCAGTTGATATTCGACGCCGGCCCTGGCCAGTTCGATCGCGTGGACCCGGTCATAAGCCCGCGCCATCACCTTGGTGAGCGGGAATTCATCGCGGAACAGTCCGGCGATCCTGACGGCTGCCGCCTTGTCGTCCACGCAGATCAGCACCAGGTCGGTATTGGCGGCGCCCGCGGCGCGCAGGATATCGAGCCGTGTGCCATCGCCATAATAGACCTTCATTCCAAATTGGGCGGCCACCCGGATCATCTCGGTATTGTTGTCTATGAGAGAAAGCCGATGTCCCTGGCCCAGCAGGGCCTGGGTCGTGATCTGTCCAAAACGACCGAAGCCGATCACCAGGATTCGCTCGTGCAAAGCTTCCACGGCCTCGATCCCATCCATGGATTGGACCGGCTTGGGCAACACATACTTCAGCCCGATGATCGCAAAAGGCGTGATGACCATCGAAATGATTACCGTCGCGGTAAAGATCGCATTGGTCGGCCCGTCGATCAGGCCCGCCGTGGCCGCCGTCGTGTACAGCACGAACGCGAATTCGCCCCCCTGCGACATCAGCACGGCACGTTCCAGCGCCTCCGCATGTCCCGATTTCAGTACCCGCGCAATGGCATAGATAGCTCCCGCCTTGAGCACCATATAGGCGAGCACGCTCAGCGCGATGAGCGTCCAGTGTTCACCCACCACTGCCAGATCCAGCGACATGCCGACCGCCAGGAAAAACAGTCCGAGCAGAATGCCGCGGAACGGCTCCACATCGGCTTCGAGCTGGTTGCGGAATGTGGACGTCGACAGCAAGACCCCGGCCAGAAACGCCCCCATGGCCATCGACAGTCCGCTCACTTGCATCAGCAGCGCCGCGCCCAGCACCACCAGCAGCGCCGCCGCCGTCATCACCTCGCGCGATTTGACCGATGCCAGAAAGGCGAACAGCGGATTCATGATCCGGCGTCCCAAGAAGATCAGCAGTGCCACGGCGCCCAGCGCAATCGCGATGCTCAATAGCCGCGACCACAAGCCGCCGTCCTCCCCGGCAGGCGCCAGGATCGCGATGACGGCCAGGAGCGGTACGATGGCAAGATCTTCCAGCAGCAGGATCGATACGATCCGCTGCCCGCCATCGCTGGCCAACTCGCCGCGTTCGCCCAGGATTTGCATGACAATGGCGGTCGAGGTCAGCACGAAGCCCATGCCGAAAACGAAGGCCACCACCGGCGCAAAACCAAGCAGGACCCCGACCCCGGTCAACAGCGCGCCGCAGACCAGGACCTGCGCGACACCCAGACCAAAAATCTGCTTGCGCAGCGCCCATAGCCGGCTTGGCTCCATTTCCAGGCCGATGATGAACAAAAACATGACGACGCCCAGTTCGGCCGCCGCGAGCACTGCCTCCGGATCGTTGATCAGCCCGATGCCCGAGGGTCCGAGCAACAGGCCGGCGGCCAGATAGCCCAGCACCGACCCCAATCCCAGCCGCTTGAACAGCGGCACTGCCACGACCCCAGCCGCCAGCAGCACCACCACCGGCACCAGATCGATGCCATGGGCGGCCGCCTCGGCCGCATGCTCCAATGCTTCAACCGCCACAACTCTTCTCCCGCCGACGCCTGACTGTTTCGTCTTGCCACCATGGCGTCAAGCGCCGAGCCTGCAATGCAGTCCGTTGCGCTACGCTGGTGATCCGGGCGAAGCCGTCTGTAAAACCCGGTAATTGTTCCAGTCGACCGCCCCGACGCCGCCCGCTATCATCCAGCCGATTCATCACCCCTGTTCAAGGCTGCCCATGTCCCGGAAAATCATTATCGACACCGATCCAGGCCAGGACGATGCCGTGGCCATCCTTCTGGCGCTGGCTTCGCCCGAGGAGATCGATGTCCTCGGCATCGTTGCCGTGGCCGGCAATGTCGGGCTTCACCATAACGCCAACAATGCTCTCAAGATCGTCGAACTCGCCGGACGCCCCGATATCCCGGTCTATGCCGGCTGCGCCCGGCCGATGCGGCGTCATCTGGTGACTGCCGAGCACGTGCACGGGGACACCGGCCTCAACGGCCCCGATCTGCCGGCCCCGAAAACTGCGCTTCAGACCCGGCACGGCGTCGACTACATCATCGATACGCTGATGACTGCCGAGCCCAAGACCGTGACCCTCTGCACACTCGGGCCGCTGACCAATATCGGAATGGCGCTCGTCAAGCAGCCCGAGATTGCCGATCGCATCGCCGAGATCATCATGATGGGCGGTGCTTATTTCGAGGTCGGCAACATCACGCCTGCCGCCGAATTCAACATCTATGTCGACCCCGAGGCCGCCGATGTCGTGCTGCGCTGCGGGGCTCCGATCACCATGATGCCGCTCGACGTAACCCATCAAATCCAATCCACCCCCGACCGCCTTGCCGCCATAAGGGCCATTGGCAACCGCACCGGCACCGCGGTCTATGAAATGCTGACCTTTTCGGAAGGCTTCGATTTGCGCAAATATGGCTGGGCCGGCGCGCCCCTGCATGACCCCACGGTCATCGCCTATCTGTTGCGCCCCGACCTGTTCGACGGCCGCCTCTGCAACGTTACCATCGAAACCGCGAGCGAACTGACTGTTGGCATGACCGTCGCCGATTATTGGCACGTGACCGGCAAGGCCAAGACCGTGCAGTACATGCGCAGCGGCAACGCCGAGGGCTTTTATGCCCTATTGACCGAAAGGCTCGCGCGCCTGCCATAGCGATTGCGAAGGCGAGGCGGAGACGATAGGGTCCGCCTCCAACCGGCGGCCCCATCATGGATGTTGTAACGCTCTTTACCTTCACCGCTGCCTACGCCATCGCCGTGCTGGTGCCCGGCCCCGGCGTCGCAGCAGTCGTCGCGCGTGCCCTCGGTGGCGGCTTTCGCGGCGCCTTTCCGATGGTATTGGGAATCTTGGCCGGCGATCTGGTCTATTTCGTCTTCGCGGTCTTCGGCTTGGCCGCCATTGCCCATTACTTTGGGCCGATCTTTGTCGTCATCCGTTGGGCCGGCGCGGCCTATCTGCTTTACGTGGCCTACAAATTCTGGACCGCCCGCCCCGGCACTGAGCAGATGAAGCCGAAAACCGAAAGCGCGCTCAAAACCTTTCTTGCAGGTTTCTCGCTCACCTTGGGCAATCCCAAGACGATCGTGTTTTACCTGGCAATCCTGCCCACCGTGATCCCGCTCGACCAGATGAACCCGCTTGCCTTCGCCGAACTGACGCTGATCGTGGTGGTGGTCCTTCTGCTCATCGGCTGCGGCTATGCCTTGTTGGCCTCCGCCGCCCGCGAGTTCTTCAAAAGCCCCAAGGCGCTTGGCCGCCTCAACAAAACCGCCGGCGCCATGATGGCAACTGCCGCCGGCCTGGTTGTCTGGCAGCATTAAAGCGCCAATTCCGTCTCTTCATCGAACAGGTAGATGTGCGCCGGCTCGATCCGAACGCCAACCATATCGCCTGCCCCGACCACCGTTCGGCCAGTCTCGACGATGGTCAATTCGGGCGTGGTTGCCGTGGTGACATATGTCATCGACCCTGTCGACTCGACTACCGCGACCGGCAATCTGATTCTAGCCTGGTCCAATGGCACCACGCTCAGATGCTCGGGCCGCAGCCCCACCAAGACGGCGCGATTCATCCCCAATTGCCGCCCCAAGGCCAATTCCGGCGAGTCCGGCAAGTCCAGCACCACATCGCTGCCGCTGGCTGCGATCGTTCCCGACACGAAATTCATCGCCGGCGAGCCGATGAACCCGGCGACGAACTTGCTGGTTGGCGTATCGTAAAGCTCAAGCGGCCGTCCCTGCTGCTCGATGACCCCGTCACGCATCACCACCACGTAGTCGGCCATGGTCATGGCCTCGATCTGGTCGTGGGTCACGTAAACCGAAGTGGCACCAAGGCGGTCGTGTAAGCTCCTGATTTCCTTGCGCATTTGAACACGCAGCGCGGCATCGAGATTGGATAGCGGCTCGTCGAACAGGAACGCCTTGGGGTGGCGGATGATGGCGCGGCCCATGGCGACGCGCTGGCGCTGGCCACCCGAAAGCTCGCGTGGATAGCGGTCGAGCAGGCCGGTCAGGCCCGTGGTTGCGGCAATTTCCTCGGCAGCCTTGCGCGCGACGTCCTTCTTTACTCGTTTGATGCGCAAGGAATAAGTCAGGTTTTCCGCCACCGTCATGTGCGGATAAAGCGCATAGGACTGGAACACCATGGCCACGTCACGCTTGCGCGGCGGCACGTTATTGATGACTTCGCCGGCGATTTTGATGGTGCCGCCCGAAATGCCCTCCAGCCCTGCGAGCGAGCGCAGCAGCGTGGACTTGCCGCAGCCTGACGGGCCGACCAGGGCGACGAAGCTGCCTTTCTCGATGCGCAGGCTCACATTTTTGAGCGCGTGGAAGGTGCCGTAGTGCTTGTCTATGCTGGTTAACTCGATCTGGATTTCGCTCATTTGAGGTCCCCAACACGGTAGCATTTGGTTAGCATTCGGTGACTCATTTGACCGCTCCCACGACGACACCACGCGTCAAAGTGCGCTGGAAGATCAGAAAGAAGATGAAGGTGGGCGCCATGCCCAGAAGCGAAGCGGCCGCGCGCAGCGTGGGGTCCGACATGTTCTGCCCGCGCGTCAGGCCCATCGCGACGGAGACGGTCTGGTTGTTGTTGGACACCAGCATGACCAGCGGGATTAGGAACTCGTTCCAGGTCCAGATGAAGAAGAACGTCCCCACCACCATAAGCGATGGACGCAGCACGGGGACAACCACCTGCCACAGGATTTGCCAGCGGTTGGCGCCATCCATCTCGGCGGCTTCGACGATCTCCTTGGGAAAGCTGCCGAGCACCGACGACAGCAGATACGTGCCAAACGCGCTCTGGATGACCGCAAAGACAATGATCACCGAGAGCTGGGTGTCATAAAGGCCGGTGGCCTTGGCCATGTAATAGAGCGGATAAACGATGGACTCCTGAGGCACCATGATGCCGATCAGCAATATAACCAGGATGGCCCGCGATCCGCGCACCTTGCCGATGCCGATGGCATAGGCGTTGAGCAGGCTGATCGTCACCCCGATGACCGCAACCACGAGGCTGATGATCGCGCTGTTCAACAGCTTGCGGCCGAAATCCGCCACGTTCCAGAAATTCTTGAGGGCAGTCAGATCGATCGATGTCGGCAGCGAGAGCGGCCCGTTGGCGGCGTAATCGACGCCCGATTTTACCGCATTGCTCAACGCCAGGAAGAACGGAAACAGCACCAGCAGCAGGACAAGTGTGAGGATGGCGAGGACCACCCATCGCCCTGGGCTGCGCCGGCGAACGCCAGGAGGGGCATCGACCGACTTGGTCGTATTGCCGATATTGAGGGTGGCATCGGCCATGGTCTATTCCTTCCCCGCCTGACTGGCCTGGAAGCGCAGGAAAATGACGGCCAGACCAATTGTCAGGATGGTCTGCACCACCGCGATCGCAGCCGCGTAGCCGACACGCTGCGTGGTAAAGAAGTGGTAGTAGGTGAGATAGGACGGAACCAGCGTCGCATTATCCGGCCCGCCCGCCGTCAAAACGAAAATCGGGGCGAACACCTTGAGTGCGGCAATAAGGGTTGTCAGCACCACGACGAAAATCTCGGGCGCGAGCAAGGGAATGGTGATAGTCACCAGACGCTGCCACCAGCCGGCGCCATCCAGTTCGGCCGCTTCATAGAGCGCCGGATCGATGCGCGACAGGCCCGCCATGAAGACGACGAGGCAGTAGCCGACCTGAATCCACACGATCACCAGCGACACGGCGGGCAGCGCATAGGTCGCGTCCCCAAGCCAGTTCTGCGCCAGCCCGTCCAGGCCGACGGCCCGAAGGATGATATTGACCACGCCGACCGGATTGAAAATCCAGCCCCACAACACGCCAGCCGCGGTGATCGGGAGAATCTGCGGCAGGTAGAATGCTGCCCGGAACAGGCTGGAGACGGTTTCGCCAAACTCGTCGCGAATGTAGTCGAACAGCAGCGCCGCCAGCACCAGGCCGATCACCACCGGAATAATGGTCATGGAAATCACGAACATCAGCGTATGGCTCATCGAGCCCCAGAATTGCCCGTCCGTCAGCAGCCGTTCGTAATTTTGCAACCCGACGAAGCGCGGCGTGCCGACGCCCTTCCAAGCGGTGAAGCTGAGGGCGAAATTGGCGATCTGCGGCACCAGGACGATGGCGATGAAGCCGATCGCACCCGGTATCAGGTAAAGATAGTAACTGCGCTTGTCTTCCGTGGAAGCCCTGCTCGGCGTGACCATTTTCCCCTCCACGATCCACCGGGCCGCACTCCCGGATGGAGGCGCGGCCCGACAATCATCAGCTTTTACTGGTTGGCCTGCGCATCGTCATAGGCCTGCTTCAGCTCGTCGGCAAACTGCTCGGGTGTCGAAGTGCCCTGCAGCAAGCCGGCAACCTTCTGGATCAGCACGTCATAGAAGCCCGGAACCGGCCAATCGGGATAAAAGCCCAGGCCCTGCTTGTCGGCGATTTCCTTGAAGACGGCGGCCGCGTTCTGGCCCACCGGATTGGTCACCGTTGCAGGATCGGCTGCAATCGACACGCCGCCATTATTGGCCTGTTCGGTCTGGTACTTTGGCGACAGCAACAGGCTGATCCATTCCTGGGCGAGTTCGGGGTTGCTGGAGCCCTTTGGAATGACCCAGAGATTGCCCGTCGAGCCAACTGAATATTTCGGCGTCGGCACGAGGAACTGGCCCCATTTGAAGTCCTTGATGGTCGTGTTGAAATTGCCCAGGTTCCAGGTGCCCGAAATGTAGATCGGCGCCTCGCCGGAGGTGAATTGCAGCGCGGCGTCGGGATCCTTGATGCCCGTTGAGTCCTTGCTCACATAACCCTTGGCAACCCAATCAACCATGGTCTGGGCCGCAAACAGATAGGGTGCGGTATCAAGTGGAGCCTTGAGGCCCTGATAGTTGGAAATCCAGGTGTCGTCGGCCTTGGTATAGGCCAGCGACGCCAGCACGTGCTGGCCGCTGGTATCGGCGCCACCGAGCGCCAGCGGGGTAATTCCAGCCGCCTTGAAGGCTTCGAAATCGGCAGTCAGCTCTTCGAGCGTGGTAGGAACCTTGAGGCCCGCCTTTTCGAACATGTCTATATTGTAGAAGGCCGAAACATACTCGCCATAGGTCGAGATGCCCCAGATCGAGCCCGAGCCGTAAACACCCAGATCGTCGTAGCGGCTGAGCGTGAGCTGGCCTTCGTTGAGGATCTTGTCCCAGCCATTGGCGGTAAAAGCATCATCCAGGTTGGTCAGCAGGCCCTGGCTGGCAACGAGACCGGCCGTGGCATTGCCCTTGTTGTATTCAAGCACATCGGGAGCCTGATCGGAATTGAGGATCATGCTGCCCGACGCCTGCAACTGGGCAAAGGTCTTCTGCTCGAAATTGACGGTGACGTCGGGATGGTTGGCCTTGAGCTCCTCGAGCGCCTTGGCCCAGGTAACGCCCTGGGCGGACGCGGCATCTTCGTACCACCAGATATTGAACGTATTGTCTTGAGCCTGCGCCAGCCCGGGTGCCAGCACCACGGCGCCGATCGCCATGGCCAATGTCGATAGTTTCATCCTAAAATCCTCCCATTGTGCGGCACGCGCCGCGGTTCAGGTAAATCGCCAAGGCCCTCTGCGGAGCCAATGGCTGTCGATCAGACGAGGTCAGGCGACATAGTCGCCACCCCGGCAGTCCTTGAGATAGTTGAGCCCCCGCACCTGCCCGGTCATTTCGAGTTCTCCGCGATAGACCGGATCGTGCCACCCCTCGATGTCGATTGAGCCCTGGTAACCGGCCAGCCTCAGCTCCGAAATCACGTCGGTCCAATTGCTGTCGCCGAAACCCGGCGTGCGCATGAACACGAACTTCTCCTTGCCGAAGATGCCGTGTTCCTTGATCACTTCCCAGCGAACCGTCGCGTCCTTGCCATGCACATGGAAGAATTTGGGCGCCCATTTGCGAATTTGCGGCAGCGGATCGATCAGATAGACCAATTGGTGGCACGGCTCCCATTCGAGCCCGATATTGTCGTCCGGCGTCTCGTTGAAGATCAGCTCCCACGCGTCGGGATTGTGCGCGATATTCCAGTCTCCGGTCGCCCAATTGCCATCCATGGCGCAGTTCTCGAACGCTATCTTGACGCCCTTGTCGGCGGCGCGCCTGGCCAATTCGCTCCACACCTGCTGGTAGCGCGGCAGGCTGTCGGTCAGCGGCTTGTTGCGGATGCGCCCGGTAAATCCGGCCACGCAGGTCGCGCCGAAATGGTGGGCATTGTCGATGCAGTCCTTCCAGCCCTGCAAGGTCTGGCGATCCATCTCCTGGTCTTCCAGCGGATTGCCGAACATGCCCAGTGTGGAAATGGAGATGTCACGATCCCCGATTGCCGCAAGGCTGCGCTTGCCCAGTTCCGCCAGATCCTGCCCATTGGTGGTCTGCCAGAAAAATGGCTCGAAACTTTCAAAGCCTAGATCGGCGATCTGGGCGATATTCTCCGCAGCCTTGCCGGCCGTCGCCTGGATCATGGTGCCGATACGAATGGATTGAGCGGGGTTGGTCACGAATAAATCCTCAAACTGCAATAGTAACGCGCTGGCCGGTCTTGGCGCTTTCAATCGCCGCGAACACCATTGCCAGGCTCTTGATGTTGTCGGTGCTCACCGTTTCGGGTGCGCGACCGCTCTCGATGGCGTTGAGGAACTCGGCAATGACGCTGGCATGACCATGCGTCTGCCCGGCATCGACCGGCTCCGGAACAGGCACCGCCGTGACCTCGCGCAAAAACCCGTCCGTACCGGTTACCACCTTGGCCTCGAACGCATCCGCGCCGTCCCAGATGAGCGTGCCCTTGGTCCCCACGAAGCGCCAGGCGCTTTCCCAGCTGGTATTGGCCCCCTCGGCAACCCAGGACCCGCGATAGGTGAACACCACATCGTCGGAAAACTCGAAAATGGCATTGGCGGCCGATCCTGTCCGATACCACGAGCCCCGCGGATTGCTCTCATGGCAGTAAACCGCCAGCGGCGTCTTGTCGGCCATGAAGCGCGCCGCATCCAGCGTATGGATCGCCATGTCGAGCAGCAGGACATTGTCCATGTCCTCGCGAAACCCGCCAAAATGCGCGCCGATGAAAAAATCGCAATGCAGCGCCGTCAACTCGCCGATCAGCCCCTGGGCAAGGGCCCGCCGGATGCGACGGACGCCGGCGATGAACCTGCGGTTCTGCACCACGGCATGCACCCGGTCCGCCGTCTCGGCTAGCCGGACAAGATTGCGCCCAGCGTCCAGTGACGTTGCCATCGGCTTTTCGCTCAGCACATGCGCGCCGTGCCGCAGCCCCGTCGCCACCACCTCATGTCGTGCCACCGGAATGACCACGTCGAGCACCAGGTCCGGCTTGATCTGCTCCAGCACGGCGTCGAGGTCCCGACCGACAACGGCATCGCCCAAGCCGAATTCGTCGGCCCGCGCCTGCGCAATCGCTGGGTCGAGATCGACCAGTCCCACGACGGCGATGCGACCGGCCAGGGCGGGCGCCTCGGCAATGGCTTTCAGCCATCCCCTGGACATGGCTCCGCATCCGACCAAGACGGCGGTTTTCGACACGTTGATCCTCCCGACGGACTCTTTGTCCCGCTGGCATCCTCACCCGGCAAGACGTTCCGTAAACGTTTACGACGCTATATAATGGGACCGAGACGTGTCAATAGGCTTTCCAAGACTGTGCAAAATCCCGGCCCCGGCGCCAAGGAAAAGGCAGATCATGATTGGCATCAAGCGCTTGGCAGAGCACCTCAATGTGTCCATCGGCACGGTCTCGCGGGCGCTCAACGGCCGCCCCGACGTGAACGAGGAAACCCGCAAGCGTGTCCTCGAGGCCGCCGAAGCGCTGGGCTATGTCCCCAATCAATCCGGCCGCAGCTTGCGCCAAGGCACCACCAACGCCATCGGCCTGATGATCGAATCCGGCCCTGAAACCGCGGCCAACAGCGATAATTTCTTCCTCGGGGTCATTGATGGCCTGCAGGGCTGCCTGTCGCGCCACGGGCTCGATCTCGTCGTGCTGCCCTGCGCCGACGAGGAGCCCCACGCCTATCTCGAGCGCATCGCCGCGCGTCGGCTGGTCGATGGCATGATCATTTCCGCAACGCTGCGCCATGATCGCCGCATCGACTTTTTGACCAAGGCCAATATTCCCTTTGTCGCCCTTGGCCGGTCCGGCTCCAGCCATGCCCATCCCTGGATCGATCTCGACTTTGAAGGCGTCGCCACGCGCGCCGTCGACCGGCTGGTTGCCAACGGGCATCGCCGCATTGCCGTGGCCATCCCGTCCAACGATGTCAACCTCGGCTTTGTCTTCTACGACGGGTATACGGCCGCGTTGGCCAGGCATGGCATTGGCCTGGACCCATCCCTGATCATCCGCGCCCGGTCCACCGAACAGGGCGGTTATCTCGTTGCCGACGAAATGTTGCGCATGCCTGTCCGGCCGACGGCCATCCTGCTGATCTATGAATTGATGGCCGCGGGGCTGTATCGCCGCTTCCGGGAAGCCGGCATGCTGGCCGGCCGTGACGTTGCCGTCATCGGTTTTCGCGAGTCGCCGCTTTCGCGTTATCTATCGCCCACCTTGACCAGTTTTCACGTCTCCCTGCGCGATTTGGGCATTGCCCTGGCCGAATCTCTGCTGGCCACCATGCCGGCATTTGCCGGCACCTACCCCATGGGCATCACCCACAAAATCTGGCCGATGGAACTCGTCGAAGGCGAAAGCGACGCCTACCGCATCCGCTAGCTTCCCCTCTAAAGCCAAGCGCCTTTACCCCCTATCGCCTCTTTGCCATCGCCTCGTCCCCTGCTATGAGGCTCGCGCGGGCCCATAGCTCAATGGTTAGAGCCGACCGCTCATAACGGTCTGGTTCCAGGTTCGAGTCCTGGTGGGCCCACCATTTTTAAGGAATTGGCGTCAGAGCGTCATGCCGAGCAGCGACCATCTGGTAGTGCACCCGGGTCGAACCACTAACGCAGATCGCCAGTCCATAGTGCGTACCGGCTCAACAGCGTTCGGCCATCGCGAACGGCAAATGCTGCCCTTGTCTAAGCCGCCGACAAGCCTGGGCAAAGAAATTGCCGCGATGCGCCAATTGCGCAATTTATGTCTAGCCGTTCGGTAGACTCGAAATTGCAGGCTCATATGATTGCATCGTGAGTGGGGTTTAGGTGGCGATCTGCGAGGTCGTCATTCCTCACGATGGCCCTGTTCCCCGGGTCGTCGGGCAATTTGGAGACAATCATGACCATTTCTTTCCGGCCTCGTGCCGGCAATCCCCTGGCCCTGTGGCGGGCCGCGGCAGTTGCTGTACTTGCGGTAACGACCGCAGTTCTGCCGATTGCGGCACAGGCCGGCGAAGACCTTGATGCCATCGTGGCGCGGGGTGTTATCAAGGTTGGCGTCGGCAGCCAGCCGGGCTTCTTTGCGCCGGATTCGAGCGGGGAATGGAAGGGCTTTTTCGTCGATTTCGGTCGTGCCCTCGCCGTTACCGTGTTCAACGACCCCACCAAAGTCGAATTTACCTCGTCTTCCCCCCAGCAGCGCCTTCCCGCTCTTCAGGCCGGCGAGTTCGACATTCTGCTGTCCGGCGTCACCCAGACGATCTCCCGCTCGTTCCAGCTCGGCTTCCATTTCGGCCCCACCATTTTCTATGACGGCCAGGGCCTGCTGGTCCGCAAGGACCTCGGCGTCACCAGCGGCGCCGATCTGGATGGCGCCACCATCGGCGTGCAGTCGGGCACTACGGGCGAACTCAACATCGCCGATTTCTTCCGCAAGAACGGCAAGACTTTCACCCCAGTGACGATCGAGGACACCAACGAATTCCTCGCCGCACTGGAATCGGGCCGCGTCGACGCAATCACCCAGGATGCCTCCGACCTAGGCATCAAGCAGACCCAGTTGGCCAACCCGGAAGAGTACATCCTGCTGCCCGAGCGCCTGTCCAAGGAGCCGCTCGCGCCGGCGATCCGTCATGGTGACGACCGCTGGCTTGAAATCGTCAACTGGACGGTCTGGGCGACGATCGAGGCTGAGGAGCTCGGCATCACCCAGGCCAATGTCGACGAGTTCCTGACCTCCCAGGATCCGCTGGTCCAGCGTTTCCTGGGCACCGATACCGCTCTGGGCGAGGCCATCGGCCTTGATCCCAAATTCGCCTACAACATCATCAAGGCCGTGGGCAATTACGGGGAAATCTTTGAGCGCAACGTCGGCAAGGACAGCGTCTTCAAGTGGGAGCGCGGCTACAATAGCCTTTGGACGGACGGTGGCCTGCTCTATGCTCCGGCCTGGCGCTGATCGCATCCGGGCTTTTATTCGATGACGGCAATCTCCAAGCCGGGTCCTCCCAGACCCGGCTTCTTCGTGAGGCTCGGCAAGTGGTGGGGTCCGCGACCCCTGACCCAGCTCGGCCTGCTGTTTGCCGCCATCGGTCTGCTTTGGTGGTTCAGCAGCAACACCGTGGACACCATGGCCAAGGCCGGCATCAATCCCGGCTTCGATTTCCTGAGCCGCTCGGCCAATTTCGAAATCGGCGAGGCGATGGTGTCCTATTCCTCCGCCGACCCCTATGCCCGGGCCATCCTGGTCGGCCTGCTCAACACCATCAAGGTGGCCGTGCTCGGCTGTGTCCTGGCGACCACTCTGGGCGTGGCACTGGGCGTCGCGCGCCTTTCGGGCAATCTGCTGCTGGCGGGCCTCGTGCGCTGGTATGTCGAAATCGTCCGCAACACGCCGCTGCTGCTGCAGTTGTTCTTCTGGAGCGCCCTCACCAAGGCGCTGCCGCCGCCGCGCAATGCCATTGCCGTCGCCAATAGTGCGTTTTTAAGCAATCGCGGCATCTTCGTGCCGGGCCTGCTGGTCGAGAACATCAATACCATCGGCTGGCTGGCCCTGCTGGCCGTCGCCACCGCCGCTATCGGCGCCATCCTGCTGCTGCGCCGCGCGGGCCTCCTGCGAGCGGGCACTGTCGGGCTGATGCTAGTCGGCGCCATTTTTGCTGCGGCAGTCGCCTTGTATATCACCAGTGCCAGCGCTCGTTTCGACGTTCCGGCCCTGGGCGGCTTCAACATTCGCGGCGGCTACAATCTCAGCCCGGAATTCGCCGCCCTGCTGGTCGGCCTTGTCGTCAAGTTCTCCGCCGCCATTACCGAGATCGTCCGCGCCGGCATCGAGTCGGTCGATCGTGGCCAGTGGGAAGCCGCCCGCTCGCTCGGACTGCACAATGGTCAGATCATGCGCCTCATCGTGCTGCCCCAGGCCCTGCGGGTTATCACCCCGCTGATCACCTCAAGCTATCTCGACCTGACCAAGGATTCGAGCCTCGCCGTTGCCATCGGCTATCCCGATCTGGTCAACGTCATCAACACCACCGCCAACACCACCGGCCAGGCGCTCGAAGCTCTGGCGATCCTGATCGGCGTGTACCTCACGCTCAACCTTTCGGTGTCGGCCCTGATGAACCAGTACAATCGCCGCGTCGCCATGCGCGGCACGGTGCAACGATGACCGTCCCGGTGGTGCAACTGCCGCCTGCGCGCGGCCAGGATTGGCGGCGTTGGCGCCAGGGACTGTTCGGCACGCCGCTGAACGGCGCCGTCACTCTGGCCACCATCGCCTTCCTCGTCTGGGTCGTTCCGCCTTTCGTGCGGTGGGCTGTCCTCGACGCAACCTGGACCGGCTCCGCCGACAGCTGCAAGGCAAATACCGGCGCCTGCTGGGCCTTCGTCACCGCCAAGCTCAATTTCATCCTCTACGCCTTCTATCCCCCCGCCCTGCATTGGCGCCCGATGCTGGTCACGATCCTGCTGCTGGGCCTGCTGGTGCTCACCGCCCTGCCCCGGTTCTGGCGGCCTGCCACGCTGCTGCTTTGGGTGGCCGTTCCTGTAGTCTGCTGGTTGCTGCTGGCCGGTACGGTGATCGGCCAGACCGTTCCCTCCAACCAATGGGGCGGACTGCCGGTCACCCTGCTCGTGGCTCTCGTCTGTTTCGGCCTCGCCATCCCCCTGGCCATCGTGCTCGCGCTGGCCCGGCAATCCTCGATGGGCGGCCTGCGCACCATGGCCGTCGTCTTCATTGAGGTCATGCGCGGCACGCCCATGGTGGCCATCCTTTATATCGCCATGCTGATCCTGCCCATGATGGTGCCAGGCGGCCAGCTCATCGACAAACTTGCCCGCGCCATGATCCTGATCACCCTGTTCTGGTCGGCCTATGTCGCAGAAGTCGTCCGGGCGGGCCTGCAGGCCATTCCCGCTGGCCAATACGAGGCAGCCCGTGCTCTGGGCTTGGGCTATTGGCGCATCATGCGGCTGGTGGTGCTGCCCCAGGCCCTGCGGCTGGTCATCCCAGCCCTGGTGAACCTCGCCATCGGTTTCTTCCTGGCGACATCGCTGCTGGCGGTTATCGGCATCTTCGACCTGCTCAACGCGGCCAAGAATGCTGCTGTCGATCCGAACTGGCTGGGCTTTTACGACGAATCCTATCTGGTGGCTGCCAGCATCTATTTCGTCATCTGCTTAATCGGATCGCGCTACAGCCTGTGGCTGGAAAGCCGGCTGCGCCGCGATCATGGAGTGCAACGTTGATCTTGCGCTAGATGATCGGCTTGCCGCCCGTCACGGCAATCGTTGCCCCGGAAATATAGCTGGCCTCATCAGATGCCGGAGAGCATAGACCGGTGCCAATTCCTTGGGTTGTGCTGGTCGGCCCATCGGCACTTGCGTGCCGAATTGGGAAACCTTTCAGCTGGCATGGTCGAGGGAATGAGCGGCGTCCAGACTGGGCCGGGAGCGACGGTGTTGGTGCAAGTGCCTTTAGTTGCCAAGAGTTGCGCCAGTCCTGCGGTAAAATTCTGGATAGCGCCCTTGGTCGTGGCATAGGCTAGCAATTGCAGGCTCGCACTATCCGCATTCACCGACGAGGTGTTGATGAGCGCCGAGCCTTTGCCCCTACGCGGAACGGCGGCCTTGGTGATGTAGAACATTGCCGAAATATTGGTCGCCATCGTCAGCTCCCACTCCTCGTCTGGAATGCCGGTGATGTCCTCGAACGTGTTCTGGTGCGCTGCATTGTTGACGAGCACATCAATCCGCCCCATCGCCGCGACCGCGTGCTGCACCAGATCGCGGCAGTGCGGGCTGACCGACCTAGCGCGCGCCAACCGCTTCCATCAGTTTTTCGACATAGGGCAGGACATTGGCGACGACGATGCGCACGCCTGCGGCATTGGGATGAATTCCATCGGCCTGGTTCAACGCCGCCTCGAGCGCGACGCCATTGAGGAAAAACGGCAGCAAGATGGTCCGGTATTGCTGGGACAGCTCTGGAAAAATGGCATCGAAGCTCGCGACATAGCCGGCGCCAAGGCTCGGATTGGCCTTCATGCCGGCCAGCAGCACCGGAACGTCGTCAGCCGCAAATCGATCGAGTATGGCGGTGAGGTTCTGCCGCGTCTGTGCAACCGGCAGGCCCTGCAGCATGTCATTGGCGCCCAGTTCCACGATCACCGCATCGGGCCGCTCGGCCAGCGTCCAGTCCAGCCGCTCCAGGCCGTTGCCGCTGGTATCGCCCGAAACACTGGCATTGACGATGTGCACGTCCAAGCCCATGGCATCAAGCGCCGCTTGCAATTGCGCAGCGAAACCGTCCTTGGGATCAAGCCCCAGCCCCGCCATTAATGAATCACCATAAAGCAGCAGCGTTTTGCCGGTCTCCTGCGCAAAAGCCGGTGCCGTCGGCAGCATTGCCGCACCGACGACGATCAGCCGCAGGCTATCACGCAGAATTTGCGCCCACGGCGCTTTTCTTTTGGTCATTCCTGCCTACCTTCAGCGCGGTCACCAGCCAAGCAAGAGATCCGTTCATGGGCAGCCCTGTAGTCGAGACTGCCGCCATGAACCTGCATCTGACCTCTGGAAAGACACCCTTGCATATTCTCAAGGATGTCAGTTTCCACATTGATCCGGGCGAGGTTGTGGCGGTAGTCGGTCCGTCCGGCAGCGGCAAGACGTCGCTGCTGATGGTGCTGGGGGGCCTCGAGCGGGCCAGTAGCGGCAGCGTAAGCGTCGGCAACGCCACTCTTGCGGGACTTGGCGAAGACGCCCTGGCAATTTTCAGGCGGCAAAACCTGGGCATTCTGTTCCAGAATTTTCACCTTATTCCGTCTATGACGGCGCTGGAGAATGTCGCCCTGGCATTGGAAATCGCGGAGGAAGGCTCGTCCTACAAGACAATCCAGGCCGCTGCGGCGAAGGCGCTGGCGGCCGTGGGCCTCAGCGATCGGCTCGATCACCTGCCCAGTGCCTTATCGGGCGGCGAGCAGCAGCGGGTCGGGCTTGCCCGCGCCATTGTCACCCGGCCGAAACTGCTCCTGGCCGACGAGCCGACCGGCAATCTGGACCAGGAAACCGGGGCCTTGGTGATCGACATGATGTTCGCGCTGGCTCGGGACAACGGCACCGCCGTGTTCCTCATTACGCATGACCGCACTCTTGCCGCCAAGGCCGACCGCATCCTGACCATGAACCATGGCCGCTTGTCGGCCCCAGCCACCGTGCCCGCATGAGCAAGCTCGCCGGCTGGCTCCGGATCGCCTTGATCGATCTGCGTGGCGACCTGCGCCGCTTCGCTATTCTTTTGGCCTGCCTCGCCCTCGGCGTTGGCGCCATCGCCACGGTGTCCTCGGTGGGCGCGGCACTGCAGGCCGCCATCGCCCGCGACGCCCGGGTCATTCTGGGCGGTGACATCGAACTGCGCAACAGCGGCGCCGATATCGCGCCCGAGCAGGTCGGCTATTTCAACCGCCTCGGCCAGGTCGCCGAGGTCGTGGATCTCAACGCCCGGGCGAGCGCCGGCGAAAACAGCGTGCTCCTGAGCCTGCGTGCCGTCACCAACAATTATCCCTTGCTCGGCAATGTCGAGCTTGGCCCCGACGCTGGCCAGACGCCCCTTCCCGCCCTTCTCGCGCCTCGGGACGGCATGCCTGGCGTCGTGGTCGACGCCAGGGTGCTCAACCGCCTCGGCCTTGCCGTGGGTGATCAGGTGAGTATCGGCAATGCCGATTTCGTCATCCGCGCGACGCTCAAGTCCCTGCCCGACCAGGCGGCGCAGGGCTTTCAACTCGGACTTCCGGCGCTGATCTCCGTTTCGGGACTGCACGATGCGGACTTGGACGTTGCAGGCGCATTGACACGCTTTCGCTACAAGATCCTGCTGGCTGATAGCGATTTCGCCGGCGCCGCTGCTGATCTCCGCAAGGCTTTCCCCGATGCGCCCTGGGATATCCGCTCGCCCAACGATGCGACAGCCGATCTCGCGCGGTTTTTCGACCTGTTCAGCCGGTTCCTGGTTTTGGTAGGGCTGTCATCCCTGCTGGTCGGCGGCGTCGGCGTGTCAAACGCCGTCTCGGCCTATATCAACGAGCGCCAGACCTCGATCGCAACCTTGCGCAGCCTGGGCGCGACCAGCGCCCGCATTCTGGTGCACTTTCTCGGCCAGGTCATGCTGCTATCCCTGGCAGGCGTCGCCATCGGTCTAGCTCTTGGCGCGGCCGCAACGCTGATCGCGCTGCCGATCCTGTCTGGTATGCTGTCCATCGATCTGCCGCCCACGCTGGACCCGGCTGCACTGGCTGCCGCAGCTGCCTTCGGCGTCCTGATCGCCTTCGCCTTCGCTCTCCTGCCGCTGCGGCGCGCGCAAAAGCTGCAGCCGGCCAGCTTGTTTCGTGCCGCCGGCGGCACTATCGCCAATGGCGTTGGCTGGCGCGACATCATCCATCCGCGAACCGCCTTGCCGCTGATCGTGGCCTTTGCCGGCATCGGCGGGCTGGCCGTATGGGTCACGGGCGAGCCGATGCTGGTGCTGTGGTACGGCGTTGGCGCCATGGTGGCATTTGCCCTGCTGCGCGCAGCCGCCTGGGTGCTGCAGGTTTTGCTGAGGGCGCTGCCACCCCTGCCCAACAGTGTCATGCGCCAAGCCATCAAGGCCGTTCACCGGCCCGGCGCTCCGGCGCCGGTGGTTATTCTGTCGCTGGGTCTTGGCCTGGCCCTGCTGCTGATGATCACCCTGCTGGACAGCAATCTGCGCGCGCAGATCGACGGTGCCGTCGCGGACAAGGCGCCGTCTTTCATCCTCATCGACGTCAAGAACGATGAACTGCCGGCACTGAAAAGCTTTGCCGACAACGATCCCCAGATTACCGCCTTCGACAGCGTCTCGATGCTGCGCGGCACCATCGAAACCATCAAAGGTCAACCTGTCAGCGCCTTGGGCCCGCTGCCCGACGATATCGCCGATATGTTCAAGGGCGATACGGCAATCAGCTGGGCGCGAGACTTGCCCGCCGGATCGCGGGTGACAACCGGCCAATGGTGGCCTTCCGATTATGCCGGCGAACCATTGATTTCACTCAGCACCGAACTCGAGAAGCCGTTGGGCCTTGCGCTCGGGGACCAGCTGAACATCAGCATCGCGGGACGGCGGCTGACCGCCACCATAGCCAGCTTCCGCGAAATCGACTGGCGCGATGGTGGCCTCAGTTTCCGGCTGCTGTTTTCACCCGGCGTGATCGAGAAGGCGCCGCAAAACGTCATGGCCAGCATCAAGGCCGCCAAGGGCACCGACGACGCCGTGGAAAGCCGCCTGAGCCTGGCTTTTCCCGCACTGACCTTCCTGCCGGTCGGAGACGCGCTCGAACGGATCGCCGCGATCCTGTCCAGTTTGGCCAATGCCGTGGCGCTGGTGGGCAGCATAGCCGTGCTGTCGGGCATGCTGGTGCTGGCCGGCGCCATGGCCGTGGGCCGCAAGCAACGCGAGGCCGACGCGGTCGTCATGAAGGTGCTGGGTGCCACGAGACGCGACGTCATCGTCGCATTTGCAGTGGAATACGGCATCCTCGGCCTGCTGGCCGCGCTGCTCGCCTTGATCCTGGGCACTGCCGGAGCCTGGGCAATCCTGACCTATGTGCTGGAAATTCCTTTCACCCTCGATATCGGTACCGCCCTGGCGCTCACGCTGGGCGCCATCGTCGTGACGATCGCCACCGGCATGCTCACCACCTGGTCGGCCATGTCCTCGCGCCCCGCCCGCCGGCTGCGGGCTGACAGCCTGTGACATGGCGCAACTGCCGATTGGTGCTAGGATAGACACTGCCGGCTGCCATTGCAGCTTTGGCGACAATCTTTCGGATCGGAACTTATCATGCGCTATAAACCGTTAGGCGGAACGGGCTTGCTCGTTTCCGAAATCTGCCTTGGCACCATGACTTTTGGCGGCGCCGGCTTCTGGACCGCGATCGGCCAACTGGATCAGACCGTGGCGGACAGCATCGTTGCACGGGCGCTCGATGCCGGCGTCAATTTCATCGACACCGCCGACGTCTATTCCGAAGGCCTGTCCGAGCAGATCACCGGCAAGGCCATGGTTAATTCGGGCCGCCAGCGCACCGATATCGTGCTGGCCACCAAGGCGACCGGCGCCATGGGCAAAGGCCCGAACGACCGCGGCTCGTCGCGCGGCCACATCATGGATGGGGTCAAGGCCAGCCTCAAGCGACTCGATACCGATTACATCGACCTCTATCAAATCCACTCCCAGGACCTGCTGACACCTGTCGAGGAAGTGGTGCGCGCCCTGGACGATCTGGTGCGCCAAGGCCATGTCCGCTATGTCGGCGTGTCCAACTGGGCCGCATGGCGGATCATGCAGGCGCTGGGCCTGTCGGACAAGCATGGCTGGGCGCGCTTTGAGACCTTGCAGGCCTATTACACCATTGCCGGCCGCGACCTGGAACGCGAACTGGTGCCCCTGATCGACGATCAGAAGCTCGGTCTCATGGTCTGGAGCCCACTCGCCGGCGGCCTGCTGAGCGGCAAATACGATCGCGACGGCAAGGGGCCCGACGGCTCGCGCCGCGTCAGTTTCGACTTTCCGCCCGTCAACAAGGATCGCGCCTTCGACGCTGTCGACGTGATGCGCGAGATCGGGGATGCCAAGGGCGTTTCGGTCGCCCGTATTGCCCTGGCCTGGTTGCTTCACCAGAAGCATGTCATGTCGGTCATCATCGGCGCCAAAAGCGTCGAACAGCTTGACGACAATCTGGCCGCAACCGAGGTCGAGCTGACCGCAGAGGAGCTCAAGCGCCTCGATACGGTCAGCGCCCTGCCTCCTGAATATCCCGGCTGGATGGTCGAGCGGCAGATGGTTGGCCGCGTTCCCGGTCAATAGCGGCTGTTTTCACTGCCCGGCTCGACGCTTGACGCAGGACGATCATGCGTCAGTGCCGGCCGGGATTTGGCCTGCTCGATCAGTGCCGCTTCAGGGCACTGGCCCTGCTGGCCCGATGCGTTTGATTCAATCACGAATTCTGATACGGTGTCATTCTAGCTTTAAATATGAAGTTATTTCCGCAATGAGTCGCAATTTTCTGGTTGTCGACCCCGAAGAGGACTTCGAGGTCCTTCGTGGCTTGGCCTCCACCATTCGCGTCCGCATCCTGAAGCTTTTGCACGTGCATGGCCCCATGAACGGCAATGACATCGCTGAAAAGCTGGACCTGCCGCAATCCACGGTCTCCACCAATATCCAGATCTTGGAGGAAGCCGGCCTGATCCGGACCGAGACGCAAAAGGCGCGCAAGGGCAACCAGAAGATTTGTCACTCCACTTTCGATGAAGTGCTGGTGATGTTCAAGGAAGACATTCCCAAGCAGCGCTCCAATGGCATCGAAGTGTCCATGCCGCTGGGGCTTTATACCAGTTGCGAGGTTTCAGCGCCTTGCGGGCTCTGCTCCAGCGAAGGCATTATCGGCCTGCTCGACGTGCCCGACACGTTCCTGGACCCGGATCGCATGAAGACCGGACTGATCTGGTTCACCCGCGGTTTCGTCGAGTACCAATTCCCCAACAATGCCAAGCTGGCGCAGAACAGGATCGAGTCCATGGAGTTCTCCATGGAGCTGTCCTCCGAGGTTCCGGGGACCTCGGCCGACTGGCCGTCCGATATCACGCTTTCGGTCAACGGCACCGAAATCGGCACCTGGATGTCGCCCGGCGATTTTGGCGACAAGCGCGGCGTCTATACCCCGGACTGGTGGAAACTGAAGGGCAGCCAATATGGCAAGCTCAAATCCTGGCGCGTCACCCACGATGGCAGCTTCGTTGACGGCGTGAAGATTTCCCCCATCTCCCTGGTCGATCTGGAGCTGGAAAATCATCACTCCATCCGCTTGCGCATCGCCGTCAAGGCGGACGCTAAACACCCGGGTGGCATCAATATTTTTGGCAAGGGCTTCGGCAATTACGATCAGGATATCGTGTTGCGGCTGGAGACCGAACGCTGACGCCGCGATGAGGATTTGTATCGTCCGGGTGCTTGCGCGCTCCGGTCTGCTGACGTACAAACGGCGCAACTGATATAGATCAGATATTTGGGAGGATACGATGAAGGCGACGGTTACGGCGCACAAGGATTATACCATCTCCAGGATCGACGATCGCGTCTATGGCGCGTTTCTCGAACATCTGGGCCGCGCCATTTATTCGGGAATCTACGAGCCTGACCACCCCAGTGCCGATGCCAATGGCATGCGCGGCGACGTCGTCAAGCTGGTCAAGGACCTCAATGTACCCGTGGTTCGCTACCCCGGTGGTAACTTCGTTTCCGCCTATAACTGGGAAGACGGCATCGGGCCGCGCGAGCAGCGGCCGACCCGGCTGGACCTGGCCTGGCACACTTCCGACAGCAACGCAGTGGGCATCCATGAATTCGCCGACTGGTGCGAAACCGTCGGCACCGAAATGCTGCTGGCCGTGAACCTGGGCTCGCGTGGCGTCGATGATGCCCGCAACTTCCTCGAATATGTCAACCATCCGGGGGGCAGCTACTGGAGCGACCTGCGCATCAAGAACGGCCGCAAGGAGCCCTGGAACGTGACCATGTGGTGCCTGGGCAATGAAATGGACGGGCCCTGGCAGGTCGGGCACAAGGATGCGACCGAGTACGGCAAGCTGGCCGCAAACACGGCGCGGGCCATGCGCATGTTCGACAGCAAGCTTGAACTGATCGCCTGTGGCTCCTCCAATGCCGACATGGCGAGCTATCCCGATTGGGAGCGCATCGTGCTCGAACATACCTACGAGCATGTCGACCACATCTCGCTGCACATGTATTTCAACAATCGCGAGAAAAATACCGCCAATTACCTGGCGCTGAACCACAAGCTCGATCGCTATATCGAGACCGTGGCTTCGACGATTACCCAGGTAAAGTCCAAGAAGCGGAGCAAGCGCGACGTCTATATCTGCTTTGACGAGTGGAACGTGTGGTACCATTCCAACAAGCAGGATCGCGTGATCCTGGACGGCAATAGCGGCTGGCCGCATGCCCCGGGCCTGTTGGAAGACATCTACAACTTCGAAGACGTGCTGATGGTCGGGCTGATCCTCAACACCTTCATCCGCCGCTCCGACGTGGTCAAGATCGCCTGTATTGCCCAATTGGTGAACGTCATTGCCCCGATCATGACCGAAAAGGGCGGCCCGGCCTGGGCGCAGACGATCTACTATCCCTATTACTTCGCGTCGGTTTTTGGCCGTGGCACTGCATTGCAGTTGGTGGTCAATTCCCCCGGCTATGACAGCACTCATGCCGATAACACACCCTATGTGGACGTGTCCGGCGTGCACAACGAAGAGGACGGCACGCTGAGCTTCTTTCTCGTCAACCGCCATGCCAGCGAGACCATCCCGGTCGATGTCAGCCTGCAGGGCTTCACCGCCGGCCAGGTCGTGGATCACCAGGTGATGACGCACAACAATCTCGAAGCGGTCAACGTCGCCCGCGACCAGAATGCCGTGGCCCCGCGCAAAGGCGAAGGCGCCAAGATTGAAAACGGCACGCTGACGGTGAGCCTGCCGCCCTACTCCTACCAGATGGTTCGCATCAAGGTTTAATCGCGACGCATTCGTTAGCAATCGGTGAGCATCGAAGTAGCCTTTTGGGCCACTTCGATGCTGCTCGCACGGGACTATGTCCCGCGTCGATATAATCATGATTTCAGATATGTATCGCCGAAGCGAATTTACCCGGTCGCCAGGTCCAGTTGCCGTTGCCGGATCGCCGCGGCAGCGGCTTTCGGGTCGGGCGGCAGCACCGCATTCTTAAGCGCGATCGAATAGGGGTGCTGTGGATTGTCCAATACGGCACGCGCATTCCCGCTTTCGATGACCACGCCCTTCTGCATGATGATGACGCGATCCGAAATGTAGTAAGCGGTCGCCAGGTCATGGGTGATGTAGATGATCGAGACCTTGAGCTCGTCGCGCAATTGCCGGAACAGATTGACGATCGACATGCGCAGGCTCGCATCGACCATGGAGACCGGCTCGTCGGCGACGATCAGCTTGGGCGACGGGATCAGCGCCCGGGCAACCGCGACGCGCTGCAACTGCCCGCCTGACAATTCGTGGCTGAACCGGCCCTTGATCTCGGCCATGGACAGCCCGACCCGCTGCAGCGCCTCGTCGCTGATCCGCTCTTTTTCGCCCTGCGTGTCGGCGCCGGCAAAGCGATGGGCGGTAGCGAACAGATAGGCATCGACATGGGTTAGCGGGTTGAACGCCTCGAAGGGGTTCTGAAACACCGGCTGCACCTTGGTCATGAAGGCTTCGCGCCGGGCGCGCGTGCGGATGGCGCCGATATCGGTACCATCGAACACCAGGCGGCCGGCATTGGGCACCTCATTGCCCAGGATCATCTTGGCGATGGTCGATTTGCCCGAGCCGGACTCCCCCACCACGGCAAAGATCTCCGGCTTGTCCGCATCAAGCGAAAAGCTCACATCGTTGACCGCCTTGATGGTCGCGCGCGAGAACAGCCCGCCAACGGGATAGAGCTTGGTGACGTGGTCGAGTTCCAACAGATTGCTCATCGCACGCTGATCTCCCCGGCGCGGAAACAGGCGACGCGGCCGCCGATCGCGCTCGGCAACATTTCGGGCACCTCCTTCGAACAGCGCTCGATGGCAATCGGACAGCGCGGATGAAACCGGCAACCGCTGGGCGGATTGGCCAAGCTGGGCGGCCGGCCCGCCAGGCTCTTGCGCGTGGTGACATCGCCGATGCGCGGCAGGCTCGCGATCAGGTGGGCGGTATAGGGATGCTGCGGCGTGTCGAACATGGCCTGGGTCGGCCCCTCCTCCGCCAGCCGCCCCGCATACATGATGGCGAGGCGGTCAGTGATCGCGGCATGGACGGACATGTCGTGGGTGACGAACACCACGGACGAGCCGAGCCGAGCCTGCACGTCCTTGATCAGCCCGAGCACGTCCTGCTGCACCAGCACGTCGAGCGCCGTGGTCGGCTCGTCGGCGATGATGAATTCGGGTTCGCACACGGTCGCCAGCGCGATGGTGACGCGCTGGCGCATGCCGCCCGACAGCTGGTGCGGAAAGGCCTCGAGCACGTTCGGATCCAGCCCCAGGCGCTGCAGATGCGCTTCGACGCGCTGGCGGAACGCGGCGGGATCGAGCCCCATATGGCGGTAGGCAAAATCCTTGAAGGCGTGCTTGATCCGCCGGACCGGGTTGAGCACGCTCATCGAGCCCTGCATGATGTAACTCAGGTTCTGCCAGCGCGCCGCCTTCATCTTGGCTGGCTCGCGATAGACGTCGATCTGCCGGCCGCCGAAATCGAAATTGACGCTCCCCTCGATCACCCGCATCGGCGGGCGGATGGCGCCGGCCAGGGTCTTGATCAGCGAGGTCTTGCCCGACGAGGATTCCCCGGCAATGCCGTAAACCTCGTTGCGCCGCACGGTCAGGCTGATACCATCGACGGCACGGACTTCCCGGCGCACGCCGAAATGCTCGTTGATGTAATAGGCCTTGAGGTCCTTGATGGTGAGGACGTCGGGGGCGACGACTGCTGGTCGTTCAGTCATGATTTGCGCCATCTTCACGCCCCCATCCGTGCGAGCCGGCTGCGCGGGTCGATATATTCATTGACCGACATGGCCAGCAAAAACAGGCCGAGGAACAGGATCACCACGGCAACCATGGGCACCGCGATCCACCACCAGATGCCCGCGACCATGGCCGAATGGGCGTTGGCCCAATAGATCATGCCGCCGATGGTCGGTCGGTTGATGTCGGAAAACCCCAGGATCGACAGCGTGACCTCGAGCCCGATGGCCCAGATCAGGTTGTTCATGGTGGTGAAGAAGACGATGGGCATGACATAGGGCAGGTGTTCGCGAAACAGCACCTGTCCGGTTCGCATGCCCGAAAACGCCGCATGGCGGGTAAACTCGCGGGTGCGCAGCGACAGCGCGACCGAACGGATCAGGCGGCTGTCGTGGGTCCAGCCCAGCATGGCGGCGGTAAAGGCCAGCACCGGCCAGGTCATCTGGTCGCGCAGCACGAACACCAGCAGCAGCAGGATCGGGATATTGGGCAGCGCCCCCAGCGTATCGTTGAACGCCATGATGATCTGGTCGGTTTTGCCCCCGACATAGCCCGACACCAGCCCGACCACGATGGCGATGACGCGGCTGATGGCGGCAACCAGCACGCCGAACAGCAGCGTATTGCGCATCGAGGCGGCCAATTGCCAGAACATGTCCTGCCCGCGCGAATTGGTCCCCAGCCAGAACTCGGCCCCCGGCGGCATGTCGGGAATGACGCTATAGGTCGCCATTTCGTCATAGGGGGCGAAGAACGAGGCCGCGACCAGCGCCAGGATGATGGCGATCATCAACGTTCCGAACAGGAACTCGCGATTGTAGCGCAACAGGTCGACAAGGACTTTGAACATGGCGCTATCCCAGTTTCACGCGTGGATCGATCAGCGGATAGGCGATGTCGATGATGAACACGGCCGCCGCCACGGCGATTACCGAGAACGTGGTGACGCCCAGCACCAGGCTGAAATCGCCCGCGTAAATCCCTGCGATCATCAGCTTGCCGATACCGGGATAGTTGAACACGAACTCGACGATAACGGCGCCGCCAAACACATTGCCCAGGCTGAGCGCAAGGCCCGTGACTTGCGGCAACATGGCGTTGCGCGCCACATATTGCGAAAACACCTTGCGCGCGGGCACCCCGCCGAGTTCGGCATACACCACGTAGTCATCGGTGACGATATTGCTGACCAGTGAGCGCATCGACACGAACCATCCGCCCATGCCCACCAGCACCAGCGTCAGCGCCGGCAAGATGCCGTATTGGATCACCGATGAAATATAGGTCCAGCTGAATTCCTCCTGCAGGTTGAGCTGGGCACCACCGCTGATCGGCAGGATGGGCCAGAGATAACCGAACACGATCAGCAGGGTCAGCCCGATGATGTAGGTGGGGATGGGCTGCAGCGCCATGATCAGCAGGCCCACCACCTTGATCGAACGGCTGTCGCGAAAATAGCCGGCCACGGCACCGAGCAAATTGCCCAGGCACCACGAGATGATGGTGGCCAGCGTCAGCAACCCCACCGTCCAGGGCAGTGCCCGCCCGATGATGGTCATGACCGGGGTGGGAAAAGCCGACAGCGACGGCCCGAAATCGCCCCGGATCACCCGGCCCCAGAACAGGAAATATTGCGAGATCAGCGACCCGTCGGTGCCGTAGAGCTCGCGCAGCGACTGGCGCAGGATTTCGACGGCGCGCGGATCGGTCGCGCCAAAACTGGTCAGCAGCGACATGGTCTGCTCCACCGGATCGACCGGCGAGAAATGCGCGATCAGGAAAGCCAGGGTGACGCCGGTGACAACGACGAACACGAACTGGCCGAAGCGCTTGGCGACATAGACGAGATAGCCGTTCATATGCATTCCGATCGGCGGGTAGCGGAGAAGGAAAGATCGGCCGCTTGGTCGGTCCCTAATTTTTAAAAAGGCCCCCTCATCCGCCTTCCGGGCACCTTCTCCCACAAGGGGAGAAGGGGCGCGGTGATTGCTACGCACTCGGCGCCCACCCTCGCCCCTTGTGGGAGAGGGTGGCTTGGTCCGCGTTCAGCGGGCCGAGCCGGGTGAGGGGTTGGGATCCCGCATCTTGCAACTAAGGCTTCGGCGCTTCCGGGTTGGCCTTGAGCGCCACCACCATGTAGCGCAGGTTGCTCCAGTTTGGGCCCGAGGCGGCATAGGGGTTCGATGCGCTCGGATAACCGGTCCAGTAGGTGGTGTCGAACGGGGCGAACTTGTTGTAGGCCATCAGCGGGATCATCGGCATCTCTTCGACCGCGAGCTTGAGATAATCGATGCCGAGCGCCACCACTTCGGGCGAGTCGAAGGCCAGTTGGCGGTTGCGGTCGATCAGGGCGTCCAGCCGCGGATCCTGCCAGCGCTGCAGGTTGCGCGGCGGCTGGATTTCACCCGTGGGCTTGATGAAGTCGCTTCGATAGCTGTCAAGAAAGAAGCTGAGATCGGGATGGCCGCCCCAGGTCTCGACGGTCCAATAGATCGCGGTTTCGAAATCGCCTGTGCCCAGGCGCTGCCCGTTGGTCGGGCCGGCGACATCGACGGTAGCCTTGATGCCGGCCTGGCTCCACTGTTGGGCAATGGTGGTGCCGGCACGGGCCAGGGTCGGAATGGCGTCGCCCTCGACCTGCACGCGGATTTCGAACGGCGTGCCGTCGGGCTTGAGCCATTGGTTGCCGTTCTTGGTGAACCCGGCCTTTTGCAGCAATTCGGTTGCCGCCTGCACGTCCTGCTTCCACCAGCCGAAGCCGAAGATGCGCTGCAATTGCGCCTCATCGGTCGGAATCTGGTCCGGCCACTGGTTGCGCACCATATTAGCCAGCTGGGTCGCCAGGGTCGGATCATAGGGCTTGATGGTGCGGGTGCCGGTATTGAGCTCGAAAGCATTGAGCCAGTCCTGCATCGGCACGAAGTAATCGTCCGGCGCCGAGCCGGTCGGCGGCACACCGAGCGCGGACAGGTTCGCGGCCCCGCGATAGGAGCCGAGCGCCACGGCGCGAATATCGATCAACAGCGCCAGCGCCCAGCGCACGTCCTTGTTGTCGAACGGCGGTTTTTGCAGATTGAACAGCACCGATGGCAGCGTCGGATCGGGGTGGGCGAACGGGAAGCCCGGCAGCCACGCGGCAGCCGTGGGATTGTCCTTCATGATCGAGAACATGCCCTCGGGAGCGATGTCATTGATCACGTCCAGATTGTGATTGCGCTGGGCGATGACGCGCGCTTCGGGATTGCCCGAGGCGGCATAGGTCACGTACTTGACCTCGGGCGCAGTCTGCTGCGTCATGCCGATCGTGGTGCGCTGCCAATCGTCGCGCAGCTTCCAGATCGCCCAATTGCCGCCCTTGTCATAGCTGTTGAGCACATAGGCGCTCAGCGACACCGGCGGGTTGAAATTATAGGCCAGCGGGTCCTCGACCTTTTCGAAAACATGCTTGGGCATCATCCAGGCGGCATTCCAGCGCACGGTGAAGAGGCTGTGAAACCGGGAGTTCGCCGCCTTGAGATGAAAGATCACCGTATTGCGGTCCGGCTGCTCCATGCTGGCGACATTGAGCGAGAACGGCGCGCTCCAGCCCATGCCGGGGTGATCGATCTGGGTCTGGACGGTATAGACCAGATCGTCGGCGGTGAACTCCACCCCGTCGCTCCAGAACACGCCTTCACGCAGCTTGACCGTCATCTGGGTGAAATCGTCATTATAGATCGGCGGCTCGGTGGCCAGCGCATTGAGCCATGCATCGGGGCCGCCTTCGGGGTTGATCCACCACAGCGTATCGGTGGTCAACTGCTGCAAGCCGTTGACATTGGCGCCGCCGCCACCGCCCGGCGCCCACAGGTTGAACCAGTCGGCGTTCTGCACCGTCGGTCCCTGGATGATCAGCGTCTCGTTGCGCGGAATGCCGGCGATAAAATCCTGGCCCAGAGCCGGCAGCGCCAATAATGACGCGACCGCTGCCAGGGCAATCTTCTTGAACAGCCTCATGCGTTTCCTCCTCGCGGCTCGCAGCGCGAGCGCTTTTGATCCGGGCCGGCAAGGCCCGCCCCTGCACACTCCCCTGCCCGCGCCGCCCTTAAGGGCATTTCAGACTCCCCGCAGGCAGCAGGTTCGTTGATCTTTATCGACAATTTTGCGCTGCACGGCAACCGCTAGATTCGAAATCCCGGCAAATTCTGCCAGTTTTCCCAATGATCGCCGCGAACGGTGTCATGGTCGGCGATCGTATTATTGACAAAGACCTGTTTTTGCTTAGCTTGCCGCGCACCGCTCAGAGGAAGCTTTATGACCGCCCCCATCCAAGTGACGACCACCATCCATGCGGACCGCACCACCGGCGCCTATCACCAGCTGTGGAACTGGTTCGGCTATGACGAGCCGAACTACACCTATTCCCCCCATGGCAAGAAGCTGCTGGGCGAGCTGACCGCGCTCAGCGCGACCGCCCCCTTTATCAGGACGCACAACCTGCTGACCTCGGGCGATGGCGTGGCGGCGCTCAAGTGGGGCTCGACCAATGCCTATACCGAAGATGCAGACGGCAAGCCGGTTTATGACTGGACCATCATGGACAAGATTTTCGACACCTATGTCGAGGCCGGCAATATCCCGCTGGTGCAGATCGGGTTCACGCCCGAGGCGCTCTCCGATTTCGAAGGCGACTACAAGCACCATTGGGAACCGGCCGACAAATACGCCACCATCGTCACCGGCTGGGCCTCCCCGCCCAATGATTTGCAGAAGTGGGGCGACCTGGTGTTTGCCTGGGCCCGGCACCTGGCCGACCGTTATGGCGAAGAGCAGGTTTCAACCTGGCCCTGGGAAGTTTGGAACGAGCCCGACGGCCATTACTGGCTGGGCACCATTCCCCAGTTTTGCGAGATGTACGATGTCAGCGCCAAGGCGGTGAAGCGCGCTTTGCCCAAGGCCCGCGTCGGCGGTCCCCACACCTGCGGTGCCTTCTCCAATCCCAAGGCGCAGAAGTTCCTGCGCGAGTTCCTGCAATACGTGGTCGACCACGACTCGCCCATCGACTTCATCGCCTTCCATGCCAAGGGCAATCCGGTGATCTGGCAGGATCATGTGCGCATGGGGCTGCACAAGCAATTGCGCGATATCGAAACCAATCTCGACATCATCAACGAGTTCCCCAGCCTGACGCACCTGCCCATCGTCATCGGCGAAAGCGATCCGGAAGGCTGCGCCGCCTGTTCGGCGCGCGTGCATCCCCAGAACGGCTATCGCAATGGTCCGCTTTACGGCGTCTATGTGGTGGAAAGTATGCTGCGCACCTATGAGCTGGCCAAGGCCAAGAACCTGCATATCGAAGGCGCGGTGACCTGGGCCTTTTTGTTCGACGACCAGGCCTGGTATGACGGCTTTCGCGACCTGGCCACCAATGGTGTCGACAAGGCCGTGCTCAACGGCTTCCGCATGCTCGGCAAGCTCGGCGGCGACTGGCTGGAAACCCAAAGCAGCCACCGCCGCGACATCGCCGACATCATGGAACATGGCATCCGCGACGAGCCCGACGTCAACGTGGTCGCCACCGGCGACGACACCGGCGTCAGCGTCCTGGTCTATCACTACCACGACGACGATGCCGCCGGCCCCGATGCCGAAATCACGCTCTCCATCGAGGGCTGGGGCAACCGCACCGCCTCCCTCAAGCACTACCGCATGGATGAAACCCACTCCAATTCCTTCGGCGCGTGGAAAGCCATGGGCAAGCCCGAAAACCCGCAAGGCGCCGACTACGCCAGGCTGGAAGCCGCAGGGCAGTTGGCGCAGATCGAGGATGTCGCCAGCGTGGTGGTCAATGGCGGCAAGATCGAGTTGCGCACCACGCTGCCCCGCCAGGGCGTATCGCTGTTGCGGCTAGACTGGTAGGTCGGGATCCGGGTGCGCCGTTCCCAAGGGGCGCGCTCATCTTCATCATCCCCGGTTTGTTGTTCCAATTTCGAACGAGACCTGGCATTCTCGGCGCATGACGATAACGCTCGATATTCCCGACGACCTGAAGGCGCGCATCGATGTGATCGCTGCGCGATCCAGCCTGTCCGCGGCCGAGGTGGTCGCCGACGCACTGGAGAACGGCCATTCGATCGAATGGCAGGAGCGATTTCTCGACAAGATCGCGCAAGGCATTGACGCCGCCGACAAGGGAGAGTTCGCCTCCCCCGCCGACCTTGCCCGCGTCGTGAACAAATACCGCGCAAGCGTTGCGGCCAAGTTGGCATGATTTGAGGCTCCCTGCCTTTGAGGGCGGCGCCATCACCTCTAATCAGCGCCCAGCGCAAAATGCCTCGGTCGACACCTCCCCCTGACAGGGGGAGTGTTTACATTAGACTTGGAAAGGATTCTTCTCGGCTCGCTGGAATAGTG
>NZ_CAXTKA010000019.1:0-56458 GCF_964244875.1 uncultured Devosia sp. | reverse complement strand
ACACGACTTCGAACTGGCCGTCGGCCTGGATTTCGCCGATCAGCACCGGCTTGGTGATGTGGTGGTTGGGCAGCATGGTGGCAGTGCCACCGGTCAGATTGGGGGTTTCGAGGCCGATAATGGCATCAAGGACCGCATCGGTATCGGTGGTGCCGGCCTTTTCGACGGCCTGGACCCAGAGGTTGAAGCCGATGACGGTGGCTTCCATCGGATCGTTGGTGACCTTTTCGGGGTTCTTCATGAAGGTCTGCCAGGCCGAGATGAATTCGGCATTGGCGGGGACATCGACGGACTGGAAGTAGTTCCAGGCGGCCAGATGGCCCACCAGCGGGGTGGTGTCGAAGCCGGCAAGTTCTTCTTCACCGACCGAGAAGGCGACGACAGGAATGTCCTCGGCCTTGATGCCCTGATTGGCGAGTTCCTTGTAGAACGGCACGTTGGCATCGCCATTGATGGTGGAGACCACGGCGGTCTTCTTGCCGGCCGAGCCGAAATTTTTGATGTCGGTGACGATGGTCTGCCAATCGGACTGGCCGAAGGGGGTGTAGTTGATCATGATGTCTTCGGCAGCGACGCCCTTGTCCTTGAGGTACTGCTCAAGGATCTTGTTGGTCGTCTGGGGATAGACATAGTCGGTGCCGGCCAGCACCCAGCGCTCGACGCCTTCGTTTTCCATCAGGTAGTCGACAGCGGGGATGGCCTGCTGGTTGGGGGCGGCGCCAGTGTAGAACACGTTGCGCTGGGATTCTTCGCCCTCGTATTGCACGGGGTAGAAAAGGATGGAGTTCAGTTCCTCGAATACCGGCAGGACGGATTTGCGAGACGAGGAGGTCCAGCAGCCGAAGACGGCGGCGACGCCATCAACGGCGATCAGCTCGCGCGCTTTTTCAGCAAACAGCGGCCAGTCGGAGGCCGGATCGACGACGACGGCTTCGAGCTGCTTGCCCAACAGCCCGCCCTTCTTGTTCTGCTCATCGATGAGGAACAACATGGTGTCCTTCAGCGTGGTTTCGGAAATTGCCATCGTGCCCGACAGCGAATGCAGCACGCCCACCTTGATGGTGTCGTCCTGCGCGAAAGCCGGAACGGCCAATGCCCCCATAGTCAACGTCACGCCGAGCCCCAGGCCCGCAATCATGCGGTTTACGACTGTCATATTACCTCCGACAGATGTGTGTTTGCACCGGAGACTAAATTGCAAAGCCCGTGCCATTGCTTGGCGCGGATGGCTAATGAGTTGATTCAATTGATGGGAGTGGGATTAACGCGGGGCAGGGGTGAGGTTCCGCACGCATTGGCGTTCGGGTGATGCTGGTTCTTTAGGCAAGTATGTCTACTCATGCTTAAGGTTTGAGCATGGCGAGCGTGACGCTTATCGATTGTGCTAAGACGCCAACACGTCTGGATCGTATGGTTGCAAGTTTGATAGGGCATTCGATGTTGGTGGCGGAACCGTTGGCGGAACGCACCGTTGAGTGTGAGAACCGCCAATGCACCAATATCTGGCGGTGATCGAAATGGCGCCCGCCCCCTCCACGGGCGCCATACGATCGGCGGACTGCCGCAGAGGCTGACGCTCCTTTGTGGTGTCTCCGGTGGGGGCGCGAAACTTCGGTTTCGCGCCCTTTTTTTTTCCATCCATGGCGTTAAAAACGGGTCATCGATAGAGTGGCGATGCGGCTCCAGTTTCGTCACAGGTCATCACGAAATCCGTGCCCAATGCAGCAACTGGACGATCAGCCAGGCCAATATCGCACGGGCGGTGACGGGCGACCCGCGCGCGATGGCACGGTAGTGCTGCACGTTCTAAAGCCGTCAGCGTTGCATTGAAAAGGGCCTCGGCAATTGTGCCGGGGCCTTCTTGCTTGAATGGACCGCCGGGTTCAAAAGACAATGGCGCGCTTCGTCCTGATTGGCAGGAACGAAAGCGGTTGCGGTCAGGATGGCGGAAATATAATGGCCGAGCAGAAGCCGATCGTTGGCGGTGGACCCAAGAAGGTTCTCTATACGCTGCGGACCGTGGGGCGCATGGGCGTCGGCAAGGCGGCCAAGGCGCTGACATCCAAGAACGCCTGCAAGGCATGTGCCTATGGCATGGGCGGGCAGCGCGGCGGCATGACCAACGAACTCGATGAGTTCCCCTCGGTTTGCAACAAGAGCGTGCAGGCGCAATCGAGCGATGTGCAGGCAGCGATTCCCGGACCGATTTTCGAGCATTCGATTGCCGAATTGGGCGAGTTGAGCGGGCGCGAGATGGAAAAGCTCGGGCGGCTGGGCATGCCGATCTTCAAGGCGGCAGGGGCGGACAGGTTCGAGCCCGTGGGCTGGGAGTTCGCCATCTCGCATGCGGCGGCGCAACTCAAGGTAACCGATCCGCAGCGGAGTTTTTTTTATTCGTCGGGGCGATCGTCCAACGAGGCGGGATTTATCTTCCAGCTGCTGGCGCGCGCCTATGGGACGAACAACGTCAACAATTGCTCGTATTATTGCCATCAGGCGACCAGCGAGGGGCTGAAGACCACGATCGGGTCGGGTACGGCAACGATCGAGCTGGAGGACTTGACGGGGTGCGACCTGATCTTCGTGATCGGCGCCAATCCGTCGTCCAACCATCCGCGCTTCATCCATATGCTCAAGAACTGCCGCGAGCGGGGCGGACAGGTGATCGTGATCAATCCGGCCAAGGAGCCGGGGCTGGTCAAGTTCGCGGTGCCCAAGTCGCCCAGTTCGATGCTCAAGGGCGGCAGCGAGATCGCCTCGGACTATGTGCAGCCGCGCATCGGCTCGGATATTGCGCTGCTCAAGGGCATTGCCAAGGCGGTGATCGAAGCGGGGCTCGAAGCCAGGGAATTCATTGCGGCGCACGCCAGCGGCTACGCGGCGTTTCGCGATGACGTAGCGGCGCTGGGATGGGACGAGATCGAGGCCGCTTGCGGGGTGTCGCAAGCGCGGATCGAGGAGATCGCGCAGCGTTACGGGCAGGCGCAGAACGCCGTGTTCGCCTGGGGCATGGGGATGACCCACCATGTACATGGCGTCGCCAATGTCGAGGCGATCGCCAACCTGGCGATGTTGCGGGGGATGATCGGCAAGCGCTACGCGGGGCTGTTGCCGCTGCGGGGACATTCCAATGTGCAGGGCATCGGCACGATCGGGGTCAAGCCGGTATTAGCCAAGGACGTGCTGGGCAAGATGGAAAGCGCATTCGGGATGAGCTTTCCGAGCCAGCAGGGCATGGACACCATGGCGTGCCTCAAGGCGGCGGAACGCGGCGAGATGGATGCTGCCGTGATCATGGGCGGCAATCTGTGGGGTGCGACGCCGGACACCGAATTCGCCAGCCGGGCGATGGGGACGATCGGCTTCAAGCTGTTTTTGACCACGACGCTGAACAAGGGCCATGTGCATGGGCTGGGCGAGGGAGAAGTGCTGATCCTGCCGGTCACGGCGCGGGATGAGGAATGGCAGCCGACGACGCAGGAATCGATGTTCAACTACGTGCGGCTCAGCGATGGCGGGATCAGGCGGCTGGAAACCGTGCGGCCCGAGAGCCAGATCCTGTGCGATATCGCCAGCCGGTTGCTGCCGGATTCGGTGATCGATTTCAAGGCGTTCGCGCGGCATTCGAAGGTGCGCGAGGCGATTGCGGCGATCGTACCAGGGATGGAGCAATTGGCCGATATCGATGTGGCCAAGGAGGAATTTCACATCAAGCAGCGGGTGATGCACCTGCCCGAATTCGGCACGCTGGACGGGCGGGCGCATTTCGTGGTGACGCCGTTGCCGGTGTTGGCGCCGGGCAAGCTGCTGCTGGCCACAGTGCGCAGCGAGGGGCAGTTCAACACCATAATCTACGAGGACAATGACAGTTATCGCGGCGGCGCGGGGCGAGATGCGGTGTTTCTGAACAGCGCCGACATGGCGGCATTCGGGGTCAGCGAGGGGCAGGTGGTGACGGTGGCATCGGTGGTCGGGCGGATGAGCGGGGTGGTGCGGGCGTTCGACCTGCCGCGGGGCAGTGCGTTGGCCTATTATCCCGAGGCCAATGTGCTGGTGGGGACGACGGTCGACCCGCGCAGCAAGACCCCGGCGTTCAAGTCGGTGCCGGTGTGGATCGAGGCGTAGCCGGCGCGGCCGGCTCTGCGGCCGGGCCAAGCAGCAGGATGGTCGGCTTGGCAGTCAGCAGTTTGACGGCGGCGGCCTTGACCTGGTCGAGCGTGACGGCATCGATCAGGGCGGGACGGCTGGCGATGTAGTCGATGGGCCGGCCATTGTCCTGCAGGGCAACCAGGGTACTGGCGATGGCGATCGAGGAACTCATGTTCTCGATGGCGTAGGAGCCGATAATATATTTCTTGGCCGAGGCAAGTTCGGCTGGCGTGGGACCGTTCCTCGCCATGTCGGCGATGACATTCTCGATCACCTGGAGGGTTTCGGCGGCCCGGTCGGCGCGCGTGGCGGTGCCCACGATCAGCGAATCGGCGTGTTCGGAGCCTTGCAGGGACGAGCTGACCCCATAGGTGAGGCCGCGCTTTTCGCGCACTTCGGCAAAGAGGCGCGAGCCGGAATTGCCACCCAGGATGTAGTTCATCACATAGGCGGCAAAAAAGTCGGACTCGTTGCTGTCGACGCCGGGATAAGCCAGATAGATAGCGGTTTGCGGCAGGTCGTAGTCGATCGTCACCTTTTGGCCGAGACTGGGCTGGATGTCGGCTATCGGGGCCAGCACCGGTTGTTCGGGGAGGTCGCCGAACAGCTCATCGAGCCGGGTCTTGAGCGTTGACGCAGCGATGGCGCCGACGACGCCGACATGCAGGTTGGCGCGCGCGAACATGGCCCGGTGAAATGCCCGCAGATCGGAGGGGCCGATGCTCGCCAGGCTGGCAATCGTGCCATCGCCCGGCCGGGCATAGGGGTGGTCGCCGTAAAGCGTTCTGGCCCATTGGCGATTGGCCTCGGTTTCGGGATTTTGCGCGTTGGCGGTGATGCCCGAGACGATCTGGCTGCGCATCCGCTCGATCGGATTTTCATCAAACCTTGGAGTTTCGATCGACATTTCGAGCAGATCGAAGGCTTCGGCCTGATGGTCGGCAAGCATGCGCATGAAGCCATACACACCGTCCATGTCGGCGTTGAAACCCATCTCGGCGCCGGCGTCGTCCAGCCTGATCTGGAACGCATCGCTATCGAGATTGCCGGCGCCTTCGTCGAACAGGCTGGTCATCAGATTGGCCAACCCTTCCTTGCCGGCCGGATCCTGGGCGCTGCCGCCGGCAAAGGAGAAGCGGATGGTCACGACAGGAACTGAATAATCCTCGACCAGCCAGGCGGTGATGCCTTTGGGCGATGTCACCTGCTGGAACACCACTTCGGCATGGGCGGGAACAACGCTCAGAACAGCCGTGACGAGCAGAGCAAGAAAACGAGCGAGCATGTTCTATTGTCCTTGCACGGCGGGAGGCAGCAAATAGCCGGTGACCGCCACCGACGGATCGAGATAGCGCCGGGCGACGGCCTGGACCTGTTCGGCGGTGACGGCGCGGATGCGGTCGGGCCATTGCGCGATGTCCTCGACGCTGCCGCCGGTGCTCAATTCGCGGCCGTAGAGATTGGCCATGTCCGATTGCTGGTCGCGCGCGAAAACCAGGCTGCGAACGAAGCGCGTCTTGGCGCTTTCGAGTTCGGCGGGGGTGACGCCGTCCCGGATCAGCATCGCGATCTGATCGGTGACTGCGGCTTCGACGGCCGCCAATGTGGCATTGCCCTGGGGCACGCCATAAACGGTGAAGCCGCTGGGATCATAGGCGCCTGAATCATAAGCTGCGCCGGCGGCGGCGCCGATGCCGGTTTTGACAACGACCTGCTGGTAAAGCCTGCTGCGGATACCGCCGCCGAGAATTTCGGCCAGGAGATCGAGCGCTTCGGCTTCGCCCGGCGCGGCGCTGTTGTAGGTGGGTACGACCCAGGATGTGGAGAAGGCGGGCACGCCGACGCGCGGGTCATGTAGCGTAACGGTGCGCGCGGTGTCGTGCTCGGGCTCGGATGGGCGCAGGCGGGGCGGCAGATCTGGGGTAGGCGGGACCAGGCGATAGGTCTGTTGGGCCATGGCCAGCACATCGGCCGGCTCGACATCGCCAGCCACCACCAGCAACGCGTTGTTGGGCGCATAGTAACGGTCATAGAAGGCGACGGCGTCGCGGCGATTGAGCTGTTCCATTTCGTGCAGCCAGCCGATCACCGGGATGCGGTAAGGATGATTTTGATAGAGCGTCGCCGCGACTTCTTCCTGCAGCAAGGCGCGCGGGCTGCTGTCGATGCGCGAGCGGCGCTCTTCGAGTACCACGTCGCGCTCAGCGTCGATGACATCCTCGGACAGGACGAGGCCACGCATGCGATCGGCCTCAAAGCGCATCATGGTGGCCAGAGCGTCGGGCGGGACCATCTGGAAATAGGCGGTGTAGTCATTGGCGGTGAACGCGTTTTCCGTCCCGCCGACATCGCTGACGACCTTGCTGAATTCGCCGGCCGGATGCGCTTTGGTGCCCTTGAACATCAGATGTTCGAAGAAGTGGGCGATGCCGGACTTGCCGGGTGGCTCGTCGGCACTGCCGATCTTGTACCACAGCATATGGGTGACGATGGGCGCCCGGTGATCGGGGATGACTACGATTTCAAGGCCATTGTCGAGTACGTAATGAGCCACCTCGGCCTGGGCCGGGGTTTGCGCGAGGGTGGGCAAGGCGAGCCCGGCCATGCAGGCGGCCAGGGCAAGGGCGCGCGCCAGTCCAATCGTCGATACCATCAGGGCTCCAGGCTCGCATTCGCCCGGGATGGCGAAGCAAAGCCTTGTAGGGGGCAAAATGTGGCGAAGTCGAGCCTGGTGACGGTGCGCGCCTGCTCCTTTACGCCAGGGGATAGGCGACGTAGGCCAAGCGCTTGCTGTCGGGAGCCCAGGAATTGACGTTGATGGTGCCCTGGCCGCCAAAGAGGCTGGCGAAGGTGCGCTGGCTGGCGCCATCGGGGTTCATCAAGCGCAGCAGGACGTCCTTGTCGGCGGGGTGGCCAAGCGTGCCCTCGGGGAAGCTGATGAAGGCGACCTGGCTGCCATCGGGTGACAGGTGGGGGAACCAGTTGACCAGGTTGTCGAAGGTCAATTGCTCGGGAGCGGCGCTGCCATCGGCGGGCATGCGGAACACCTGGGCGTGGCCAGGCTGGCTGGCAGCGAGTTCGGAGTTGAAGTAGACCCAGCGGCCGTCGGGCGAATATTCGGGGCCGTCGTTGGGGACCGAAAGGTCGGTGAGGCGGGTATCGGGGCCGCCGGCGGCAGGTATGGTGAAGACGTTGACACGGCGGTCTGGCCCCTTGCCCTCGATGGCGACGTAGCTCAGTGTTTTGCCATCGGGCGCGATGCCGTGCAGGTAATAGTGGAACGGGGTGTCGTGGGTATTGGAAACGCGGCGCGGGGTGCCGCCGGCAAAGGGCACGGCATAGAGGTGACCATCGTCGGAGCTGACATAGATGGTCGAGCCGTCGGGGGCCAGGACGTGGTCGTTGTTGAGATCGGCGAGGTGGCCGGTATCGATGGGGGCGATGTCGCCGCCGTTGGGGGCAATGCGGAACAGCTTGCCGCCGGCATTGAATACCAGCCACTGGCCGTCAGCGGACCAGTTGGGCGCTTCGATGATTTCATCGGCGGTGAGGATGACCGACGCATGGCCATCCAGGTCGATGACGGTCAGTTCGGAACGCTGGCCGGGGGAGAGGGTGCGGCCGCGGCGGGGAAAGGTGAAGGGCAAGATGAGACGCCTCGAGCTTGTATGAACGTTAATTCAACGTAGCGCAGCGTGTGATTGAGCGCCAGAGCGCAGTCAACGGTATGTGAATTGGCGAGCAGGCACCCTCACCCGTCTCCCCGACGGGGAGAGGAATAGAAGGCGCGATGCCTTTCGTTCTTCTCCCCCGTCGGGGAGAAGGCGGCCCGAAGGGCCGGATGAGGGTGTCTGCATTGAACAGGATTGCCGCGCCGGAGGGCTTGCCCTACATACGGGGCCAAAATCGTGTTCCCGTTACCGAAGGTTTGCAGCCGATGGCTCGCCAATTCATCTATCACATGAGCGGAATGTCCAAAGCCTATGCCGGCGGCAAGAAGGTGTTGGACAATATCCACCTGTCGTTCTACCCCGACGCCAAGATCGGCGTCCTGGGGCCCAACGGCTCAGGCAAGTCGACGTTGCTCAAGATCATGGCCGGGATCGACACCGAATTCGGTGGCGAAGCCTGGCTGGCGCAGGGGGCCAAGCTTGGCTACCTGGCGCAGGAGCCCGAGCTGGACCCGGCGCTGGACGTGCTCGGCAATGTGATGACCGGGGTCAAGGAAAAAAAGGCCGTCGTTGATCGGTATAATGAATTGATGATGGAGTATTCCGACGAGACTGCCGACGAGGCATCCAAGCTACAGGACCAGATCGACGCGGAAAACCTGTGGGACCTGGAATCGCAGGTGGAAGTGGCGATGGAAGCGCTGGGCTGCCCGCCGGGCGATGCCGACGTGACCAAGCTGTCGGGCGGCGAGCGGCGGCGGGTTGCGCTATGCGCACTGTTGCTGAGCAAGCCGGACCTGTTGCTGCTGGACGAGCCGACCAACCATCTGGACGCCGAGACCACCGCATGGCTGGAGCGGCATTTGCGCGAGTTCGAGGGCGCGGTGCTGATCATCACCCATGATCGCTATTTCCTCGACAATGTCACCGGCTGGATCCTGGAGCTCGACCGCGGGCGCGGCGTGCCTTACGAGGGAAATTATTCCGCCTATCTGACGGCGAAGGCCAAGCGCTTCGCGCAGGAAAAAAGCGAGGACGCGGCGCGCGCCAAGGTGCTCGAGCGCGAGCGCGAATGGATGGGGCAATCTCCCCAAGCAAGACAGACCAAGTCCAAGGCCCGCCTCAAATCCTATGAGGAACTGGTCAAGATCAACGAGGCGCGCACCCAGTCATCGACGGCGCAGATCATCATTCCGGCCGGCGAGCGGCTGGGCAATAATGTGATCGATATCGAAGGCGTCACGAAGTCGTATGGTGATCGGCTGTTGATCGACAATCTGACCTTCAAGTTGCCGCCGGGCGGCATCGTGGGTGTGATCGGGCCAAACGGAGCGGGCAAGACCACGCTGTTCCGCATGATCACCGGGCAGGAGGCGCCCGACGCCGGCTCGGTGAGCGTCGCCGACAGCGTGCATATGGGCTATGTCGACCAGAGCCGCGACAGCCTCAACCCGAACAAGACCGTCTGGGAAGAAATCTCGGAGGGCGACGAAATCCTGCTGCTGGGCAAGCGCGAGGTCAATTCGCGCGCCTATACGTCCTCGTTCAACTTCAAGGGCGGCGACCAGCAGCAGAAGGTGGGTAATCTCTCGGGCGGGCAGCGCAACCGCGTGCACCTGGCCAAGATGCTCAAGAGCGGTGCCAACGTCCTGCTGCTCGACGAGCCGACCAACGATCTCGACACCGAAACCCTTGCCGCGCTGGAAGAAGCGCTGGAAGAATTCGCGGGGTGCGCGGTGATCATCAGCCATGATCGCATGTTCCTCGATCGGCTGGCCACGCACATGCTGGCCTTCGAGGGGGATTCCCATGTCGAATGGTTCGAGGGGAATTTTGCGGACTACGAAGCGGACAAGGTGCGGCGCCTGGGCGCCGACGCGGTGAACCCGAAGCGTGCGACGTATAAGCCGCTGACACGGTAGGGGAGCGGGGTCTCGCCCCGGCAGATTGTCTGGAGGATTGGATGCTCTTGGGGCGGGGGGTGACGCCGTTTTCCATTGACGTGCCGGGCGGGACGCTCGCGGCCGTCGAGGTGGGCGAGGGGTTGGCGGTGGTTTTTTTGCATGCGGGGGTGTGCGACAAGCGGATGTGGCTGAGCCAGATAGAGGCGGTGGCCGAGGAGGGGTGGCATGCCATTGCCTATGATCGGCGCGGTTATGGAGAAGCGGTTTCACAGGATGTGGCGTTCGATCACGTGGATGATCTCGCGGCGGTGATGGACGCACGAGGGGTGCATGCGGCGGTGCTGGTTGGGTGTTCGATGGGGGGCGGGCTGGCGGTGGATTTCGCGCTGCGCCATCCCGGGCGGGTGATGGGGCTGGCCTTGTTTGGCACGTCGATCACGGGCGCGCCCTGGGAGGCGACGCAGGCCGAGCGGCAGTTGGAAATGGCTGAGGAGGACGCGGTCGAGCGCGGCGATCTGGATATGCTCAACAAAGTGCAGGCGCATGAATGGCTCGATGGGCCGCGGGCGGCCAATGGGCGGGTGCGCGGCGCGGCGCGGGAGCTATTTTTGGACATGAATGGCGTGGTGCTGCGCAAGCCGGCGTTAACGCAGGCCGAGAGGTCGCCCGATGCCTGGCCGCGAATGCACCAGATCGGTACACCAACGCTGCTGGTGGTGGGAGACGAGGATTTTTCCTGCCTGATCGAACGGCATGACGATCTGTCCGAAGAAATACCCAATGCCTTCGCGGTGGTGTTGGAAGGCGTCGCGCATATCGCCAGCATCGAGCGGCCCGATCTGGTCAATCCCCTGCTGGTCGAGTTTCTCGATGCAGTGATGGGTGAGGATGAGGACGACGAGCAGGAATGAGGCCGTGCCGGGTCTTGGAACTTGGTGGCTAGGCAGGCACCTTTATCCGGTTGCGCAAGGATCCTGGCTCATCACCAAAAGGCGGTAGAGCAATCACAAAGCTTCATTGGCGGGCGCGGGGCGGCGCTGCTATCAGGGGCTTTTAGGGCGCCGCACAGGCGTGGAGTTGTTCATGTCCCTCCCAGAATCAGCGTCCGAGGCGATTGCGCCGGTTTCCGCCATCCAGGCCAAGGATGCCGCCAATGGCATTGTGGCGGCGCTGGTCGCCTATTTGCTGTGGGGCTTCCTGCCGCTGCTGATCCATCCACTGGAGGCCGTGGGCTCGATCATGATCGTGGCCGAGCGGACGGTCTATTCGTTGATCCTGTTGGCGGTCGTGCTGGCGGTGACGGGCAAGTTCGGCGAAGTGCGGGCGTTTCTGCGCGACGGGCGCAAGGTGCGCATCCTCTTCTTGTCGGCGGTGCTGCTGGCGTTCAACTGGCTGCTTTACGTCTATGCTGTCGAAGCGGGGCAATTGCTGCAGGCCAGCTTTGGCTATTTCATCAATCCACTGGTCAATATCGCCATGGGCATGGTGCTCCTGGGCGAGCGGCAAAACCGGTGGCAGACGGTGTCGATCGCCATTGCGGTGGTCGCGATCGCGATCCAGGCGGCCGGGCTGGGCGGGGTGCCTTATATCGCGCTGGGCCTGGCCGTGAGCTTCGGGCTTTACGGCTATTTCCGCAAAACGGCGATGCTGGGGCCGGCGACGGGGCTGTTTGCCGAGACGCTGATGATCGCGCCGATCGCGCTGGTCTATATCGGCTACAATCTGTTCACGGTGGGCGTCGGGGTGCATGGCGATCCGCAGACGCTGCTGCTGCTGGTGTTGACCGGGCCAGCAACGGCGGTGCCGCTGCTGCTGTTCGCCTTTGCGGTGCAGCGGTTGCGGCTGACCACGATCGGGATGTTTCAATACCTTGCGCCCTCGATCCAGTTTCTGATCGCAGTATTCCTGTTCCATGAGGAGCTCAATCCGGTGCGGCTGCTCAGCTTCGGGCTGATCTGGCTGTCGCTGGCGGTGTATACGGCGGATAGTTTTCGGCGGCGCCCACGCCTGGCGGCGGCGTAGCGCGGATCACCTCGGCGATTCGAGTGAATTGGGCGGCAAAGGGCGTGGCGTCGCGCCACACCAGCGACAGTCGGCGGCCGGCGCCGGGGGCGGCGAGGGGATGAATGGCGATGCGTGGATCATTGGCCTCCTTGCGCAGGGCAATGGTGGGCAGCAGCGTTACCCCCTGACCGTTGGCGACGAATTCGACGATGGTGGAGAGCGAGGTGGCGGCGAAGGTGCGGCCGGCGGGGTCGGCATCCAGGCGGCAGGCGGCGATGGTCTGGTCGCGGAAACAATGACCCTCGTCCAGTAAAAGAATGCGCTCGGGACGCAACGTGGCCAGCGTTACCGGGATCGCCGTGACCTCGTCGTGGCTGGTGGCCAGAACGAAGAGATCATCGAACAGCGGCGCGCTGGCCAGCTTGGGGCCGTCGGTGGGTGGACTGGTGCCGATCAGGGCGATGTCGAGACTGCCGTCCACGAGGCCGGCGAGCAGCGCATCGGTACGGTTTTCGCTAATGGTGAATTGCAGGCCGGGCAGGGCGGTGGTCAGTGCGGGAAAGATTTCGGGCAGCAGATAAGGCGCCACGGTGGGGATGAGGCCGAAGCGCAAGGGGCGTTGCGGCTCGCCGGCGTGACCCGAGGCAAAGGCGGCAAGGGCACCGGCGCTGTCGAGCACCAGGCGGGTACGCTCGATAAATTCGCGGCCGAAGGGCGTGGTGCGGACGGCGCGCGTCAGCCGGTCAAACAGGGCAGTGCCGCACTCGGCTTCGACCTGGGCGATCTGCTGGGACAAGGCTGGCTGGCTGATATTGCAGGCGGTGGCGGCGCGACCGAAATGGCCGAAATCGGCGACCGCGACCGCATAGCGCATTTGCTTGAGCGAGATTGTCATAATAGGGGCAGCTTATCGCAATAAGAAGATCAATCAATTTGCCTAATGAACTTTGTTGGCCCAAAACAGGGACACATTAGAATTGTTCCAAGGGAGACGGCGGATGACTGACAAACCCGTAATGACGACGAGTGCCGGAGCTCCGGTGCCGGACAATCAGAATTCGGAAACCGCTGGAGCGCGCGGCCCGGTGCTGCTGCAGGATTATCAACTGCTGGAAAAGCTGGCGCATCAGAACCGCGAGCGCATTCCCGAGCGCGTGGTGCATGCCAAGGGTTGGGGTGCATTTGGCACGCTGACCATCACCAACGATATCTCGAAATACACCATCGCCAAGGTATTCGGGGCGGTTGGCAAGACGACGGATTTGCTGATTCGGTTTTCGACGGTGGCCGGCGAGATGGGCGCGGCGGATGCCGAGCGCGACGTGCGCGGGTTTTCGTTCAAGTTCTATACCGAGGAGGGCAATTGGGACCTGGTAGGCAACAATACGCCGGTGTTCTTCGTGCGCGATCCGCTCAAGTTCCCCGATTTCATCCACACCCAGAAGCGCCATCCGAAAACCAATCTGCGCTCCAAGACGGCGATGTGGGATTTCTGGAGCCAGAGCCCGGAGGCGCTGCACCAGATCACGACGTTGTTTTCCGATCGCGGCCTGCCGGTGGCGCCGATGTATATGAACGGCTATGGCAGCCACACCTATTCGCTGTGGAACGCCGATGGCGAGCGGTTCTGGGTGAAGTTTCACTTCAAGACGCTGCAAGGGCATCGGCATTACACCAATGGCGAGGCCGAAAAGATCATCGGGCAGAGCCGCGAGACCTATCAGGAAGAGCTGTTCGGCGGCATCGAGCGCGGCGAATTTCCGCGCTGGCGCATGGAAGTGCAGATCATGCCGGAGGCCGATGCCGACAAGACAGCGTACAACCCGTTCGATCTGACCAAGGTGTGGCCGCATGCCGACTATCCGCAGATCGAGGTGGGCATTGTCGAGCTGAACCGGAACGCGGACAATTATTTCGCCCAGATCGAGCAGGCGGCGTTTTCGCCCTCCAACAAGGTGCCCGGGATCGGCTATTCGCCCGACAAGATGCTGCAGGCGCGGGTGTTTTCCTATGCCGACGCGCATCGCTACCGGCTGGGGACGCATTACGAATCGATCCCGGTCAACCAGCCGCAGGTGCCGGTGCATCACTATCACCGCGACGGGCAGATGAATGTTTATGGGGGGATCAAGACGGGCAATCCGGACGCGTATTACGAGCCCAATTCGTTTGGCGGGCCGGTCGAGGACCACGCAGTCAAGGAGCCGCCGTTGCGGATCGTGGGCGATGCGGATCGCTACAACCACCGCGAGGGCAATGATGATTATGGCCAGCCGCGGGCGTTGTGGAACCTGTTCGATGACGCGCAGAAGGGACGGCTTTACGATAACCTGGCCGCTGCCATGGACGGGGTGCCGGACGAGATCATCGAGCGGCAACTGGCGCATTTCGCATTGATCGATCCGGCGTATTCGCTGGGTATCAGGGCGGCACGGGCGGCGTTGTCCGGCAGAGCGGTGGACAGTATCTCGGACGAGGAGACCGTTGCGGCGGAATAGGCTGCAGGTCAGACTGGGGTGCGTGCCGGTCTATGGATCGGGCACGTCCGCCTGGCCTCTCCCTACCAGGGGGAGGATCAGGATGGGGGTGGACTGGCCCCAATATTGGGGCTCTCATACCCCCACCCAACCTCCCCCTGGAAGGGGGAGGAGCTGTCCGGCGGTAATGATGGGATCGTGCCAAGCTTCGCGATACCTCGACCGTCAAGAGGAGGTGTCGGCTCGTGGGCGGTTGGATTGGGTCTAGCTTTGTGCAAGCCTGTCTTGGCCAGGGTGAAGATCGGGCGGGAACGCCGAACCGCGGGGCAATTCCTTACGCAAAATCCCGTAAAATTTGAGTAAAATCCGGTTCGCCAACTTCAGCGGGCACAAGAACCTGCCGGTCCATCCTCCAATGCAGATGACGGCAGCGGCCGGGAGAAAGACGATGAGCGAACTTGACCAGGGCCAGCGCGCGTTCTCGAGTTTCAGGGTCCTGAACGGAGAGGACAATCATTCCGAGCGCGACCAGTTATTTCGCAATATGGCGCAGTTGTTCAGCTTCGTGTCGGACCAGTGCGACGATGAGCAAGTTGCTCAATATGACGAGGTGTTGTGCCAACTGGCTGAGCTGGTCGAGGTCGAGGCGCGGGTGCATGTGGCCAAGCTGCTGGCGCCGCTGGAGCGGGCGCCGGGGACGGTGGTCGTCAAGCTGGCCAATGATGATATCGAAGTGGCCAAGCACCTGCTGGAATTTTCCAATGTGCTGAGTGACGACGATCTGATCGACATCATCGGGCGCCAGAGCGAGCAGCACCGGGTGGCGATCGCGGGGCGCGTCAACGTGCCGGACAGGGTCGGCGAAGCGATCGTCGAGCATGGGGAAACCTCCTCGGTGGTGCGGCTGGTGCGCAATGAGACGGCCGAATTCGACACCGCGACACTGCAAAAGCTGGTGGCGCGGGCGAATACGGACGCCGAAATCGCCAGCGACCTGCGCGGCCGCACTTCGATCGACTGGTCGCAACTGCGCGGCGAAATCGACCAGGCGTCCGGCAAGGTGCTGGAAACGCTGGGTGGCACCGACACGATGATCGACCCGGTGGCTGCGGGCAAGGTCAACGCCGTGGTTTACAACCGCATGCGCAATCGCGCCGGTTTTTCGGCCACCGAATGGAAGGTGGCCTATAACCAGGTCAAGGCGCTGAGCGACCGCAAGCAGCTCGACGAGCGGGCGCTGGCGCGGTTTGCGCGCTTCGGCTATGGCCACCATGCCGCGGCGGCGTTGACGGTCATGCTCAAGGTCGCGCCAGAAGTGTTCGTCAAATGGCTGGCGGGGCAGGACTACGTGGCTGTCACCGTGGCGCTAAAGGCGGCCGGGCTGACCCCGGAGCTGTTTGAAGCCATCGTCGGCACGCTGCCGTGGCGCGACCTGCCGAGCGAAGCTGACAAGAAGAACGTGCTGGTGCGCTTTGAAGCAATCAGCCGGGACGAGGCGAGCGGGATTTTCGAATTGTGGCGCGCGCATGCATTCCGCAAGCGGACCACTACGGAAGAGCGGGCAGATGTGCCGGCCTGAGTGCCGGCACGCATAGGTCCTTTCCAGTCTTTCAGCACTGCAGAACCCTGCAGACGCGGCATCGTACGCTTCGTACAAATACCGCGGTGACGCCATTGTTTCCACCAAACTCCGAACTGTATCGTTTTATATCCAGCGATTCCGTCACTCTGGACTCCGCGGCATCCAGTAAATATAAAGATATCTTTATATGCGGCGGGAGGGACGATGGCGGAGCTGGGTACATTGGTGGGGCTGCTGAAGGCGGCGGGTGAGGGGACCCGGCTGCGGCTTCTGGCATTGCTGGCCGATGGCGATCACTCGGTCAAGGATCTCACGGAAATCCTGCGGCAAAGCCAGCCGCGCGTGTCGCGCCACCTCAAATTGCTGGCCGATGCTGGTCTGGTGCGGCGCAACGCCGAAGGGGCCTGGGCATATTACGGGCTGGCGCCCGACGGCGACGGCGCGGCGCTGGGCCGTTGGTTGATCGAGCGGGTAGACGACGGCGATCCCGAGCGCAAGCGCGACTGCGAGCGCCAGCATGCGGTGCGCGCGAACCAGCAGGCGCAGGCGGCGCAATATTTCGCCAAGGTGGCGGGAAGCTGGGACCTGCTCAAGACGCTGCATGTGCCCGAATCCGCCGTCGAGGCAGCGGTGGCCGGGGCGCTGGAGGGGCGGGTGGTGGATCTGCTGATCGATCTTGGAACCGGCACCGGGCGGATGCTGGACGTGCTCGCCGCCTCCTACAGGCGCGCTATAGGCATCGATGCGAGCCGCGAAATGCTGGCGGTGGCGCGAGCCCGGCTGGCCAATGCCGGTATCGGGCAGGCACAGGTGCGGCTGGGCGATATCGCGGCCCTGGATGCGGCGATTGGGCCGGCCGATGTGGTGGTGATCCACCAGGTGCTGCATTATTTCGACGATCCGGGGCGTATGCTGGCGCAGGCGCGGCGGTTGCTGAAGCCGGGCGGCCAGATCGTCATCGTAGATTTTGCGCCGCATACTCTGGAATTCCTGCGCACCGAGCATGCGCATCGACGGCTTGGATTGTCGCGCACGCAGATGGAGGGCTGGGCTGGCGCCATGCGGATGGATGTGGACCTGGTGCGTGAATTTCCCAGCGACAATGGCGAAAGCGGGCTGACCGTCTGCCTGTGGCGCCTCAGCGACAAGACCTGAAAGACATGACCATGATCGACGATACCGCCCGGGCCAGCCGGCTGACCGGGGAAAAGCGCGGCGACCTGCAGCTCAGTTTCGAGTTTTTCCCGCCCAAGACCGACGCCATGGAGGAGCGGTTCTGGGACTCCATCCACAAGCTTGCCCCGTTAAAGCCGCGCTTTGTGTCGGTAACCTATGGTGCAGGCGGCACGACGCGCGAGCGCACGTTGCGCATGGTGGCGTCCATCAAGGCGGATACGGGCGTGGACGCCGCGGCACACCTGACCTGCGTTGGAGCGTCGCGCGCGGAAGTCGATGCGGTGGTGCGCGGCTATCAGGCCGCGGGTATCAACCGCATCGTGGCCCTGCGCGGCGATCCGCCGGAGGGGGTAGGGCATCCGTTCGCGCCACATCCAGAGGGCTATCGCAGCGCGGCCGAGCTGGTGGAAGGCATCGGCAGGATCGGGGATTTCGATATTTCGGTGGCGGCCTACCCCGAACGGCATCCGCAAAGCCCCGATTGGGACAGCGATATCGCCAATCTCAAGCGCAAGATCGATGCCGGGGCGAGCCGGGCGATCACCCAGATGTTCTTCAGGAATGCCGATTATCTGCGTTATGTGGAGCGGGCGCGCAAAGCCGGGGTCACCGCGCCGATCGTGCCGGGCATCCAGCCGATCCATAGCTTCAAACAGATTTCGGGGTTTGCGGCGCGAACCGGGGCGAGCATTCCGGCGTGGATGGCGGAGCGGTTCGAAGGGCTCGAGGACGATCCCGAGACGCATGCGCTGGTTGCGTCGGCGGTGGCGGCGGAGCAGGTGATCGAATTGCTCGACGAGGGCGTGACGGAGTTTCATATCTATACGCTCAATCGGTCGAACCTGGCGCTGGCACTGGCGCGGCTGCTCGGCAAGCGCCCGGATTAACCTTGTGTTCACCATCATCTGGTGCCAATAGAGCCGCGCTCGCGGCCGGCAGCATCACGACGCGTTGTTCAGGTTGCATTCAGGCCATCAAGCGCCTCGTAGGGGATGGCTCGACTCCATAAATCGGCCATGAAAGCCGGCTTTGTCGCTCATGGAGGGCGGCGCAATTCGGGACTGGGACCATGCAGATCAACCGTCGCATTACCAATGGCCTGGCTTGGGCCGGCTTGTTCGTCGTGGTTGCAGTGCCGGTGGCCGATGCGATTTCGGCGCAGTTGATGGGTGATGGCGAGCAGATCGCGGTTGCCTCGGTGGCGGAGGTCGAACCTCCCATGCCAGCGCCATCAAGCCGGCGTCCTGCCGCGCCGATTGCGACCGTGGTGATGGAAACGGTGGTGGCGGAGCCCGCCAAGCCGGTGGTTGCACCGTCGGTAAAGCTGGTCGTTGCACAGGCGGTCAAGCCGGCGGCGTCGGCAAACCTGATTGTGGATGGCTATCTCTCATCGGGTAAAGCTTTACCCAGCTACATCACCGGTGGCGACATCGGTGCGCCGGCCGAAGTGGCCGTGGCGCCAACGCCGAAGGCGCCGGCTGCGGTGAAGCCTGCGGCTCCGCTTGCTGCTGCCCCCGTTGTGAACCCGCCGCTGCAAACCGCTGTTGTGCCGGTCGAGGCAGCGGCGCCTGTCGTACCTGCTGCGACCGATCCAATGACCGTGGCAACGCTGACGCCGAGCAAGATGGCGCCCATGCCCATGCCGCTATCCATGCGTCCGACGCCAGTGACGCAGCCGCTCGCCCGCCAGCAGGCCGAAGACATCTTTCTGCCGCCCGAAGTGGTGGCGGGCAATGACCGGCCGGTGGTCGTGGATGATTTGCGCGATTGGGAATCGGGCCCGCTGTCGGACTTCCTGGCCGAGCGACAGGGCGAGCAGTCGTCCGCGCAGATGGAATACGACAATGACGGGTTCTTCCTGAACGAGGGGCCCAACACTCGTCGCCGGCAACGCGATGTTTATGTCGGGCCGGTGGAAGACGACGCGTATTTCCCGTTCCTGAACTAAAACCAGTAGTTGGCGTTCTTGCGCATAGCGGAACACTTGCTCGCGACTGGGTTTCGCTAGGATTTTCCGAGCATGCTGCGGTCGGCACAGCGGCCATGCGTCGCAGGCGGTGGACCAATGCAGCGGTAATCTATATGCTGGACGAACATATGCCGTGCCGCGCCACCGCTGCGCGCCGGTATTCGTCTGGAAAGGCTACCGGAATGTTCATCTGCGTGCGTCGGCCGGAAGAGAATCGGGACGTCTGGCACAAACTGAGCACCTTCATCGGCTCGTTTTCGCGTCGCACGGGGGTGGCAGGGTCAATGGCCAACATTCTGGACCCCGACACCTGGTTGCCCGGCGGGCGCGAGGCGGCCTTTACCCTGGCGCTGATTGCCCTGGCGGCAAAGATGGCGGTTGCCGATGGCGCCGTAACGGCCTCCGAAGTGCGGGCGTTCAACGCGACGGTGGAAATCGCCGCCGGGCAGGAGCCGCAGGTGGAGAGGCTGTTCAACCTGGCGAAGCAGGATACCGCCGGCTACGAGCATTATGCGCGCAAGATCGGGCGGTTTTTCGCCGATAGCCCGGAAACGCTGGAGCATGTGCTCGACAGCCTGTTCTTCATCGCCACGGCCGACGGCATGGTGCATGAGGCGGAGCTGGATTACCTGCAATCGGTCAGCACCATTTTCGGGTTCGATCCGGCGCGGTTCGAGCAGATGGCGGCCCAGCACGTGGTGCTGGAAGCTGGGGTCGATCCCTTCATGGTGCTGGGGCTGACGCCCAATGCGCCGCCCGAGGAAGTGCGGCGGGTCTATCGCCTGCTGGTGGCCGAGCACCATCCCGACCGGTTGATCGCCAAGGGCGTTCCCGAAGAACTGATCGATGTGGCGACTGCCAAGATGGCGGCGATCAACCTGGCCTACCAGGCCATCACCAAGCCCCGGGCGCAACCGTTGCTGAGCGCTTAAGGGCTTCAGAGGCCCGGAAAGCTGGCGCCTTCGTCCACGCCGTGATGGGTGGCTGCGTCATAGTCGTCGGCATCGTCCTGGGCGCGGGCGACGAATTCCATGCCGATCCGATTGGCGGCAGCCTCAATGGTGGCACAATCGGGCGTGATGACCGCGGCGATCGCGGCCGGCAGGCGCGAGCCGATCTCGACAAAATCGTCAGCGTGGTGGTCTTCATGGCGCTTGAGCGCAATGGCGTAGTTTTCCCAAAGCGCGCGCACGGCGTCGGGGGCGGCGCGAATGGTGGAATGCCGCGGCATACGGGTCGTAATCGCGATGGTGACGCGGACATCATGGACCGCGCAGCCGGATGTACCGCTGGCATCGGCGGCAGCGCGATACTTGTAGGTCCAGCGGTACATATAGGCGGTGGAGCCGACAAAGCCTTCTGTCGCGTCAGGCATGTTGCGATGGATACTATCGGCAATGTCGGGGGCGGTGGCGCCGGCAATGTCATAGTGAAGCGTGGATCGGGTGATGGTTACCGGGTTTGCGGCGGCCGGCAGTACGGGCATCAGCATGACCAGGGCAACGAGCAGCAGGCGGCGCGCTAGAGGCGAAGTCGTCACGGCGGGTTCTCCGGTTGGGCTGAACTTGGCCGCGGGTGGTCGAAGCTGTCAAGCAGCGGCGGTTGACGGGGATGGCGACATTGCCTAGACGAGGCCTGCCAGTTGACCGGGTGGCCGCCGCCCCGTGGGTAACCGCGGGATGGAGGAAAGTCCGGGCTCCATCGAAACACGGTGCCGGGTAACGCCCGGCGGGGGCGACCTCAGGGAAAGTGCCACAGAAAGCAAACCGCCCCGGCATGCCGGGGCAAGGGTGAAAGGGTGCGGCAAGAGCGCACCGCGGACCTGGCAACAGGGACGGCACGGCAAACCCCACCGGGAGCAAGACCAAATAGGGATGACGCGGGGCTTTATGCCCCAGCCGGTTTTGAGGCCAGATCATCCGGGTTGGTTGCATGAAACGCTTGGCGACAGGCGTTCAAGATGAATGGCCGCCACGCATGCATCGCAAGATGCGTGCCCTACAGAACCCGGCTTACAGGTCAACTGGCGTTGATTTCGGGGTAGGCAGCGGCGGCCTCCGGTACCGTTTTGCGGCCACAGGTTTTTCGACACCTCTATGCGCCACCTCAACGCGATGGCGTCAGGCCAGACAGGATCTCAGCGAGCTCCGCGTTGCGGAAAGGCTTGGTCAGCCGGGTTACCCCTGGATCGATGCCGCCAGACTCTGCGTATCCGGACACAATCAATACCGGCAAGTGCGCCCGCTTATCCTTAAGCTCGCGCGCCAGCTGGGCGCCGCTCATGCCGGGCATTAGATGATCGGTAACGACGAGGCTTGGTTGCAGCCCGCTTTGAAGCAGCGACAAGGCTTCCTCGGCCGAGCTGGCCTCAACAACCTGATAGCCAAGATCGACCAGCATATCGGCCGTGCTCATGCGCACGAGTTCCTCGTCGTCGACCAAAAGGACGACGCCACGGGCTTCGAGCGCCGTGGGGAAAGCAGTTTCCTGGTCCTCCCCGCTCATCGAGCTCGAACTAATGGGCAGCAGGAGCTCGATCGCCGTGCCGCGTCCGGGGGCGCTTTGGATCGACAAGCCGCCACCCAGCTGGGCAGCGAGCCCGTGCACCATCGAAAGGCCCAGCCCGGTGCCCTTACCGACCGCCTTGGTCGAGAAAAACGGCTCGGTCGCACGCCGCAACGTAGCCTCGTCCATGCCAAAGCCGGTATCCAAGACGCACAGACGCACATACTGCCCCGGCTTTACGCCTGACGAGTGGCCTCCTTTAATGCTTTCCCCTTGCGCGCTGATGGTGAGGACGCCGCCCCCGGGCATAGCGTCGCGCGCGTTTACTGCCAAGTTCAGCAAGGCCATCTCCAGCTGGTTGGGATCGGCGCTGGCTGGTGGCAGGTCGATCGACACCTCGACGCGAACCTCGATCATGGGGCCAAGAGTAGAGCCGAGCAGGCCGACCATGCCCTCTATGAGCCGGCTGACATCGACCGCAGTCGGTTGGAGCGGCTGACGGCGTGCAAAGGCAAGCAGCCGCTGAACCAGCGTCTTGGCCCGTTCCGCAGACTGCAGGGCTCCATCAATGAGCCGTCGTTCGCGTTCGTTTCCGATGCCCCTTCGGATCAGCATGTCGAGGGAGCCGATGATGGGCGTGAGCAGATTGTTGAAGTCATGGGCGACGCCACCGGTCAGGCTGCCCATCGCTTCCATCTTCTGGCTCTGCCGCAAGGCGTCCTGGGCGTGCTCTAGCTGCGCCTCGCGGGCCTTGGCATGGCTAAGATCGCGCCCTACCGCGATGAAGTTTGCACCATCGAGCTCTGGAGCAACGGTCCACTCGATCGGCTTCCAGCCGCCGTCGCTGGTGCTGATGCGGTTCTCGAAGCGCGCTGGCTGGCCGGTTTGGGCCATGTGCCCAATCGCGGCAAGCGTGGGAGGCTCATCGTCGGGATGCATGAAGGCGGCGTAGCCACGCGTGAGCAATTCGCTCTCGGTCCAGCCGAGCACCCGCGTCCAAGCCGGACTTACTGCCGACATCATGCCGGTATAGTCGGCCCGCGCCAGCATATCCTCGGACAGGTTCCACAAACGATCGCGTTCTGCCGAGCGCGCCGCGACCTGAGCCTCCAGGGTTTCGTTCAGCTCACGCAGCCGCATCTCGCTGACCTGCAAGGCTTGCTCTCCGCGCGCACGCGCGACGGCGTTGCGCGTCCGTTCGGCGAATTCCCTGATAAGGCCGAGATCGCCCTCGTTCCAGTTTCGCGGGTGAGCATCATTGACAAAGAAAACAGCAACGAGCCTTGCCTGCTCGAGCACCGGCGCATTGACAAACGACCGGGTGGTCTTGCTTTCCAGCGCGGCAGCGGCCGGAGCGGTCCGGGGATCGGTGCGGGCATCGTTGACCACAACCAACTCGCCTCGATGGAGATCGTCGATGAAGGAGCCGTAGTCGCGCAGGGGCATGACGCCGGCGAGCGACTCTACTCCAGACGCGGTCCAATCGCGGTCGGTGCGGAGCGTTTCTGAAACATAGTCTATTGCGGAATAGCCAACCCGGCTCGCGCCGAGTGTTCGGCCGAGTACCGCGGCAGCGGCGAAAGCGATTGCGGCAGGTTCTTGCAAATCGCCGATGGCTTGCGTGAGTTCGACAATGGCATCACGGCGGATTTCCGCAACCTTACGGGCGGTAATCTCAAGCGCTGTGCCGGTAACGCGCTGGCATCGTCCGGCGCTGTCGAACACGCCGCGGCCTTTTGCGGCGACCCAGCGCTCAACGCCATCTTCCTTGCCGATCGTGCGGTATTCCACGTCATAGACGGAGCGCCAAGCAGGATCGGTTGCAGCAAGGTACGCCGCCGCCGTCGCTTCGCGATCGTCGGGATGCAGCCCGTTGAAGAAATCCTGCATTGTCACCGGGACGTCGGCCGAAATCCCGAACATGGCCTTGACGCGGGCGGGCCAGATCAACCGGTCGGCGATCACATCAACGTCCCAGAAGCCAACATCGGCGTTGTCGACGGCAAGTCGCAGGCGCTCCTCGCTCATCGCCAGCGCCGATTGCTCCTCCTGCAGGCGCTGCTCGAGCAAAACGCGGCCGGTCGTCTCGGGCGTAATGTTGAGAACTGCAGCGACGCTGCCGTCTTCGTCGCGGAGTGCCGACAGCGAGTAGTTAAACCAGGCAGTCTCTGAGCCTCCCCCTTCCAGCCGCGCCATGATGAACGGCGCATCCTCGAAGTAGACTGGCTCGCCGCCTGCGCGCACACCATCAAACTGGGGTTGAAGTTCTTCCCAAATTTCGGCCCAAACGCTGGAGCCGGGTTGGCCGAGCGACGTGGGGTGCTTGGCGGCTAGAATGCGCCGGTAAGGATCGTTGTAGATCAGGGCAAAATGCGGACCCGACCAAAGACAGATCGGGAAGGGCGAATCAAAGATCGACCGAGCCAAGGTACGCAGTGCCGGTGACCAGGCTTTGGTCGGCCCGAGTGGGGTGGTCGACCAGTCGAGATCTCGCGCAACCGAACGTACCTCGCCGGGGCCGGCAAACAGCGCTACGGCATCGGCATGGGCTTGGTTCCTGAAATTCGATGCGTTTGCGTTATCCACGTCCACTCCACGCAACATCCTGACTCAACTATTTCTCTATAAAACAGCCCGGCATCACTGTCAGCACCCGCAAAGCCTGATTGAAGGCGCGTCGCTGGGACTTTGGGGCGAGCGCTAACATCGCCACGCCCCGCGCCGACAACTGGAGGACGACCTAACTCATGTCCCTCCGGCCGATCCTCAGTCGCCGTTCCGGGATGACCGCGGCCAGACTCGGACGATCACTGACCACCTTCAGCCGCAAAGAAGAGTGGCTGCAGTCCGTGGTCCGCCGCCAAGGACGAAGGGTGGGTCTAGTCTGCCAGGATATGCCTCGAAACGACCTAGCCCGGAAACTGCAGCGACACGCTGGTGCCCGAGCCTTGGCCGTAAGCGATGGTAGCGCCCAGGCTTTGGGCCATGGCCTTGACGATGCGGCTGCCAAGGCCCGTGCCCTGGGGCGTGCCGGTGCCGTCCCAGCCGACGCCGTCGTCTTCGACACGCAGTTCGACGCCCTGCGAAGTTTGGCTGAGGCGGATGCGGACCTCGCCACGGGCGGTATCGCGGTAAGCGTACTTCATCGCATTGGTGACCAGTTCGGTCACGATGACGCCCAGCGAGGCCGCCTTTTCGGTGGCGATGGGAAAGCTCATGACATCGATCTTGATGGGCGAGTGATGGCCGGCGGCCTTCATGGAGGTATCGAGTTCGCCGGCAAGGCTCTCGAGGTAATCGGCGATCTGGACGGTGCGAACGTCGTCGGAGGTGTAGAGATGGCGATGCACCCCGGCGATGGCAGAGATGCGGGCCTGGGTTTCGACCAGCGCGTCCTTGGCCTCGCGGCTTTGCACGGCATTGGTCTGCAGGCCCACCAGGGCCGCGACCATGGCCAGGCTGTTGGCGACGCGGTGATTGACCTCGCCAAGCAGGATTTCGGCGCGGTCGCGGGCTTCACGCACCTCGGCCTCGGCGCGCAACCGGGCGCGGTTGAGGCGGACGCGTTCGATGGCATGATCGATGGCCGAGGCCAGCAATTCCATGAACTCGGCGTCCAGGCTTTTGGAGACATAGTCGGTGGCGCCCGATTTAAGCGCAGCGACGGCGATGGCGGTTTCGGCCGAGCCGGTGACATAGACCACGGCAGGACGATCGGGCGCGTTGGTCATGGCGGCCAGCACGTCGAGGCCGGTACCAGTGGGCAGGTAATGGTCGAGCGCCACCACGTCGATGCCGCCGGCGGCGATGCGGCTTAGTCCGGCCTCCCCGGTTGCCGCATGCTCGAACTCATAGCCGCGCCGCTCCATGGTCCGCTGCACGAGGCGTGCGAGGCCGGGATCGTCGTCAATATAGAGCACACGTGGCGTGCCGTTGGGCATGGATCAGTTAGTTTCCGGTATCTGGATTACCGAGAAGAACAGACCAAGCTGGCGGATGGCGTTGGCGAAGCCCTCGTAGTTGACCGGCTTGGTGATATAAACGTTTGCACCAAGATCGTAGCAGCGCTGGATTTCGCGCTGGTCATCGGTGGTGGTCAGCACCACGACCGGGCAGGAGCGGGTGTGCTCGTTGCTCTTGACCTTTTCCAGGATATCGACGCCGGTCATATCGGGCAGGTTGAGATCGAGCAGGATCAGCAACTGGCGGCCCTTGTTGACCAATCCCGAACCATCGGCGCCCAGCAGGAAGCCAAGCGCTTCGGTGCCGTTGGTGAACGGAACGATTTCGTTGGAGACCCCGGCGCGGCGAATGTTTTTTTCGATCAGGCGGGCATGGCCGTCATCGTCCTCGATCATCACTATGGTTACGGTTTTGGGGTCCTGGCTCATGAATTGCTCCCGAGGAAATTGCGCAAATCGCGCGGCAGGCTGATGGTGAAGGTGGTTCCCGAACCCAGTGTCGAAACCAGGGTGATCTCGCCGCCAAGACTGCGCACCATGGTGCGGACATGGGCCAGGCCGATGCCTTCGCCCGGCTGGCTCTGGGCGCCCGAGCGGCGGAACAACTCGAACACCCGTTCATGATCGGTGGCGGCAATGCCGCGGCCATTGTCCTCGACCTGGATCAGAATACGATTGCCGGTTGCCATGGCGGCGCGGATGGCCAGGGCCAGGGGGCGGGTGAAATCCTGGTACTTGACGGCATTGTCGAGCAGATTGCCCAAGATCTGGTCGAGCGACAGCTTGTCCGAAACGATGCGCGGCACTTTGATATCGGTGGTGACGGTGCCGCCGTTTTCGGAAATCTGGTGGTGCACGGATGCAGTCGAGGCCTGGATGATCGCCGGCAGGTCGAGCGGCTCGGGGCGCAGTTGGCGCCGCCCTTCGCGAGAAATCTTGAGGATAGCGTTGATCAGAGCGTCCATCTTGCGGGTCGAGGTGCGGATGAAGCCCAGCGCTTCGGGCAGGTCGTCACTGGCAGCCAGGCGGGCATCCTTCCAGCGCGGATCGTTGCTGTCGTCGTGGCCAGCGATATAGGCTTGCAGCGTTTCGATGCTGGTTTCGAGTTCGGCGGTGAACCCCATGATATTGACCAGGGGCGCCCGCAAGTCGTGCGTGACGATATAGGCGAAACGCTGGATTTCCTCGTTGGCCTTGCCAAGATCGGAGGTGCGTTCACGCACCCGTTCCTCCAGGCCATCATTGGCAGATTCAAGATCGCTGCGGGCTTTGGCGAGATCGCGGGTATAGATCATCACGGTCAGGGCCGAGCCCCCGACCACGACGAAAATCACGAAAGCGCCGATGATGGTGACCCAGCGCAGGGCGTTGGTGGCGCCGCGCTGGTCCTCGTTTCCGCCCGCAATGCGCTGATCGGCGTCGGCAATGATGCTCTCGAACAGTGTTCGGGCCTCGTCCATGGCCCGCTTGCCGCGATCGGTCCGCACGATGGCCATGGCCTGGTCGCGCGCGCCGGACTGCGTCAGCGCAACGGTTTGGGCCAGTTCGGCCAATTTGTCGGTGACCCCGCTTTGCAGGCTGGGGACGGCAGAGGCAATCTCAGGATAGGGTTCGAGTGCTGCAACGGTGGCTTGCAGCAGTTCGGGAATCCGGGGGGCCGCCTGACTATAAGGGTCCAGATAGCGCTCCTCCCCGGTCAGCAGGAAGCCGCGCTGGCCGGTTTCCGCATCTTGCAGGGCATTGCGAAGGTTGATGACGGCCGTACGCGCAACCCGCGCCTGCAGGCTTTGCTCGAAATAGACCTGGTTGCGCTGGACCAGCCAGATCGTGGTGCCGACAATGGCGGCGAGCGCCAGCAAGCCGACCAGCAGCAGAGCCGCTGTCGAGCGCACCAACACGTTGCCGGAAATGGGCATGCGGGTCGTTTCCCCAGAATCGTGCCTGTTCATGGCAAAATGGGTGCAAACCGGCAATATGCAAAGTTTAATTGTGGTGGCTTTGTTTGGTTTTTGCGGCGTCTGGCAACGGTTTGCTGCGCATTCGTCCAACTGAGTGCGCCAGCGACGACGGCGACCGGCACAAAGATCGCGTCCAAATCCAAATGGGAAACAGAATCTTAAAACGTCTTGGTCAAAGTGCGGGGACTATGCATACCGGCATTTGCAGCCGGTCTTGGAGTTCGCCAGATGGGCAAGCGTTCCGTGCCCGAAACCAGCCAGATAGCCGGCCCTCATATTCCGGTCTTGCTCGATGAAGTGCTCGCCGCGCTGGCGCCCCTGGCCGGCGCATGCATCGTCGACGGTACTTTTGGGGCAGGCGGGTATTCGCGAGCACTGCTCGAGGCGGGCGCTACGGTCGTGGCGATCGATCGCGATCCCAGCGTCGAGCCGTTCGCCCAGGCGCTGAAAGCTGAGTTTGGCGACCGCTTCAGCTTCGTTGCCGGCACGTTTTCGCAGCTCGACGCGCTGGCGGCGGCGCACGGCCCGATCGATGGCGTGGTGCTGGACATCGGGGTCAGCTCCATGCAGCTCGACGAGGGGGTGCGCGGATTTTCCTTCATGCGCGAGGGGCCGCTGGACATGCGCATGAGCGGGCAGGGGGAGAGCGCGGCCGACCTGGTCAATAGGCTCGACGCCGAGCCGCTGGCCAATCTGCTCTATGCCTTTGGCGAGGAGCGCAAATCGCGGCGGATCGCGCAGTTCATCGTGGCGGCGCGCGAAACAGCGCCGATCGCGACGACGCTGGAGCTGGGCAGGATCATCGAAAAGGCCATCGGTCGCAAACCGGGCGATGCGCATCCGGCAACGCGCAGTTTCCAGGCGCTGCGGATCGCGGTGAATGGCGAGTTCGAGCAACTGGTGGACGGTTTGTTTGCGGCGGAGCGGCTGTTACCCCAAGGCGGGCGGCTGGCCGTAATCAGTTTTCACTCCCTGGAGGACCGGATCGTCAAGCGGTTCCTCGATCCCGAAAAGGGCGGACCGCCGCAATCGCGGCACCTGCCGCAGGCACAAAGTGAAGCGCGACGCTGGGTCGAGGTTCGTAAAGCGGTCAAGGCAGGCGAGGCCGAGCTGGGGCGCAATCCACGGGCGCGCTCGTCGACATTACGATCGGCGCTGCGTTCGGATGCTGTTGCGCGCCCGGTGCGGTTGGACGGGCTAGGCGTGCCGCAAATCAGGGGTGCTGCGTGATCCGTAACCTCAATATAGTGTTGATCTTCACCAGCGTGCTGATGCTGTCGGGTGTTTATACGCTCAAGTTTTCCATCGAGCATACGGCCAGCGAGCGCACGGCGCTGGCGGAACTGATCGACAGCCAGGAAGGCGATTTGTCCGTGCTCAAGGCGGACGAAGCGGTGCTCAACCAGCCCGGGCATATCGAGCCGATCGTCAAGCGCCACCAGGAGGTGCTGGCATTGGGGCCGGTGATGCAAAAGCAGTTCGGCACTTTTGCCGATTTGAAGATGCGGCCCGCCCAGCCCGACAATGCGGCGCTGGACGCGCTGCTGCGCTCGCTCGACGCGGGCGTCGACCCCATCGAGGCAATCCTGACGCTGGAAGGCATCGAGTAATGGCCATCACCGAAGATTTCATCCCGACCATCGCGCTGGACGGCACCCGCAAAGTGCGCGGGAACATGACGCAGGCGCGCATCCGCTGGGTGATCCTGGCGATCGTCCTGGGGTTTTTGGCTATTGGGGCGCGGCTGGTGCAATTGGGCATGGTACAGCCCGATACCACTATCGAGGGGCAGGCGCGCGACGTCATCACCGCCACCCGGCCGCCGATCCTGGACCGCAACGGGTTGGAAATGGCGGTGGATATTCGCGTGCCCTCGCTTTATGCCGAGCCGCGCCGGATCATCGATATCGAGGAGGCGGTGCGCAAGCTGCGCACGGTGTTGCCCGAGCTGGGCGAAGACTGGCTGCGCCAGCGCCTGACCGGGGACAAGGGCTTTGTATGGCTGGAGCGCGAGCTGAGCCCGGCCATTCAGGAAAGGGTGATGCGGCTGGGCATTCCCGGCGTCGAATTCCTGACCGAATCCAAGCGCTTTTATCCCGGCATGAACGAGGCTTCCCATATCCTGGGATCAACCAATATCGACAATCAGGGTATCGCCGGCATCGAAAAGCACATGGACGGCGAGGATGTGGCACTGTTGCAGGACCTTGGCCTGGCGCGCGGCAATGCCCTGGCCCCGGTGGAGCTCTCGATCGACATGCGCGTACAGCATGTGGTGCACGAGCAGGTGGTCGACGCGCTGACCCGCTACCAGGCGATCGCCGCGGCCGGGGTGATGATGAACATCCATACCGGGGAAATCCTGGCGCTCTCATCAGTACCCGATTTCGATCCGAACGATCCCTCCAGCGCCCTGGTCAAGGATAGCTTCAACCGGATTACCGCAGGTATTTACGAGCTGGGCTCGACCTTCAAGACCATCACCATTGCCGGGGCCATCGACAGCGGGGCGGTGAGCTTGAACGACCAGTTCGATGCGCGGTACGGCATTCGCTATGGCCGCTACACGATCGACGATTTTCATGGCAAGCACCGCGTTTTGTCGGTGCCCGAAATCTACAAGTATTCGTCCAATATCGGCACGATCCGCGTCATGCAGGCGATGGGCAAGGACAATTACCGGGCGTTCTTGACCCGCATGGGCTTTGACAAGCGGGTGCCGTTCGAACTGCCGGAAATGCGGCTGCCTAACGTGCCCAACAACATTTCGGACATCAGCGCAGCCACCATGAGTTTCGGGCACGGTTTGAGCGTGTCGCCACTCCATATGGCGGTGGCGATGGCGGCGGTCGCCAATGGGGGCAACTATATTACGCCGACCCTGTACAAGCGCAGCCTGGAGCAGGCGGAAGCGCAGTATGTGCGCGTGCTCAAGCCCGAAACCAGTCGCGATATGCGCTACCTGATGCGGCTAAACGCGCTCGAAGGATCGGGTAGCCAGACCGAAAAGGAAGCCAAGGGCTACCGGATCGGTGGCAAGACCGGAACGGCCGAAAAGGTTGAGAACGGGGTTTATTCGCATAGCAAGGACTTCAACGTGTTCGCCGCGGTTTTCCCCATGGATGAGCCGCAGTACGCGCTGGTCGTGGTGGTGGATGAGCCGCAAAGAGAAAACCCGCAATCGGGCGATACCGCCGGCTACAATGCCGGCATGATGAGCGGCCGTATCGTGCAGCGCGTCGCCCCGATGCTCGGCATCGCCCCCAATTTCAGCCCGGCGCTCGACGCCGCAATGGTTCCACCCGGTTTGTTCCAATAGATTGATCCAGAAGGATAATCTGCAGTGTCACTTAGCGTCACCCAATTGCTCGAAGGCTCCGGCGCCCGGCCCAAGAAGGGCCTTGGAGCCGTGTTCGGCCTGCGCGCCGACAGCCGTTTCATCGAACCCGGCGATATTTTCTTCGCGCTGCCGGGCGAAAAGGTGCACGGCAATGCCTTTATTGCCGAAGCGGTCAGGCGCGGCGCCCTGGCGGTGATCAGCGACACGGCGCCCGTTGGCGATCCGGGGGTGCCGGTGATCGTGGTCTCGGATGTGCGGGCATCCTATGCCCGCGCCGCGTCGCGCATTTTCGAGCCGCAGCCGGAGATCACGGTGGCGGTGACGGGCACCAATGGCAAGACATCAGTGGTCTCGTTCACGCGCCAGATCTGGAGCTATGCGGGAATTGCGGCGGCTAGCATCGGCACACTGGGGGTGGATACGGCGACGCGCCATATCGAGGGCAGCCTGACGACGCCGGACAGCCGGACGCTGCACCAGTCGATGCGGGCGCTCAAGGCACAAGGCATCAACCATGTGGCGATCGAGGCTTCGAGCCATGGGCTGGACCAGCGTCGGCTGGATGGCATTCATTTCGAGGCCGTGGCTTTCACCAATCTGAGCCGCGACCACCTCGACTATCATGCGGACATGGACGCCTATCGCAATGCCAAGCTGCGGCTGTTCACGGACCTGCTCGTGGATGGTGGGCCGGCGGTGGTCAATGTCGATGACCCCGAACATGAGCCGTTCATGTTTGCGGCGCTGGGCAATGGCTCGACGCTTTTGACCGTGGGCCGAGAAGGGGCCTATATCGAAATCCTGTCGATCCAACCGGAAGGCTATGGCCAGCGCGTAGAAGTGCGCCATGTCGGGGAAAAGCTCAGTTTTCACCTGCCGCTGACCGGGGAGTTCCAGGTCAGCAATGCGCTGATCGCAGCGGCACTGGCGATGTCGAGCGGGGTGGACAAGGCGCAGGCGTTTCCCGCGCTTTCCGAGCTCAAGGGTGCCACAGGGCGGCTGGAACTGGTCGCCGAGCGGGACGGGGCAGCAATCTTTGTGGATTATTCACATACGCCCGACGCTCTCAAGACGGCGCTTCTGGCGCTACGACCCTATGCCAAGGGCAAGCTGCGGGTGGTGTTCGGGTGCGGCGGGGATCGCGACAAGGGCAAGCGTCCACAAATGGGCGCAATCGCCAGCGAGCTTGCCGACGACGTGATCGTGACCGACGACAATCCACGCACAGAAGACGCGGGAAGGATCCGCAAGGACATCATGGCCGCGGCCAAGAGCGCCCGGGAAATCGGCGATCGGCACAGCGCCATCACCACGGCGGTCAAGGCGCTGCAGGCCGGCGACGTGTTGCTGGTTGCCGGCAAGGGGCATGAGGACTACCAGATCGTCGGCACGACCAAGCATCATTTCTCCGACCATGAGGCCGTGGCGGAGGCACTCAAGGGGCGATAATGCCGGCTTTATATACGCTTGACGCGGTTCTGGCGGCCACTGGAGGGCGGGCCGAGGGGGTGACAGCGGAAAGCTTGGATTCCATCACCATCGATTCGCGTGAGATCGGGCCGGACGCCCTGTTCGTGGCGATCAAGGGTGACCGGTTCGACGGGCATGATTTTGTCGACCAGGCGCTGGCAAACGGGGCTCTGGCCGCGCTGGTCAGCCGGGGCGAGGGCGCTGGGCGCATTGTGGTTGCCGACCCGCTCGAGGGCCTGCGCAACTTGGCTGTCGCCGCGCGGGCGCGCAGCCGGGCCAATATCGTGGGTGTTACCGGCAGCGTGGGCAAGACCACGACCAAGGAAATGATTCGCGCCGTGCTCGCTGCCGCCGCGCAGACACATGCCTCGATCAAGAGCTTCAACAACCATTGGGGCGTGCCGCTGATGCTGGCGCGCCTGCCACAGGACGCCCAGTTCGGTGTGTTCGAGATGGGCATGAACCACGCTGGCGAGATTGCGCCGCTGAGCCGGGTGGTGCGCCCGCATATCGCGGTGATCACTACCATCGCGCCGGCGCATCTGGAAACCTTGGGCTCGCTCGAGGCAATTGCGGGGGCCAAGGCCGAAATCTTTGCGGGGCTGGAGCCGGGCGGCACCGTGGTGCTGAACGCGGACCATGACCAGATCGGCCTCCTGCGCGAGTATGCGGCAGCGGCGGGGGTCGAAAACGTCGTGACCTATGGCTTCGCACCGGGTAGCGACTGGCAGATCGTCAAGCACGACGCGATGGGCGACAAGAGTTCCGCAGAAATCCGGCATGATGGTCAAAATTACCAGCTTCTACTCAAGGTCCCGGGCCGACACATGGTGGCCAACGCGGTAGCCGCCCTGGCTGTCGGCTTCATCGCCGGCGTGGACCCGAGTGTCGCCTTGCGGGCCTTGGCCGGCTTCGGCGCCCAGCCGGGGCGCGGACAGAAGCTTGTTTTCGGAAACGAAGATAGGCCTTTAGTGGTGATTGACGAAAGCTACAACGCCAATACCGCCTCGATGGTAGCGGCGCTGGATGTGTTTGCGAACCAGACGGCCAGCGGGCGCAAGGTGTTGGTCTTGGGTGATATGCTGGAGCTGGGCGCGCAAGGCCCGCAATTGCACGCCAGCCTCGCCGAGGCAGTAAACGCTTCCTGCGCCGAGCGGATTTATCTCGTTGGCCCGCAAATGGCGGCCCTTGCCGACGCGCTGGGGCCGGGGCGGATCACCGCGCATACCCAAAGCGCCGCAGAGATGGCGCCGATCGTGGTGGGCACGCTTGCCTATGGCGACGCAGTTATGATCAAAGCATCCAACGGCATCGGGCTGGCGGATGTCGTCGAGCACATCCGCAAGCGGTTCGCCTGAACCCGAGACGAGGATATTTCCAACCATGTTGTATTTTCTCGGCCAGCTCGGCGACAGCCTCGCCGCATTCAACGTCTTCCGCTACATCACTTTCCGCACGGCCGGCGCGGTGGTCACGGCGCTGTTCTTTGTCTTCATGTTCGGGCCGGGCATGATCGCGCTGCTGCGGCTCAAGCAGGGCAAGGGCCAGCCGATCCGCGAAGACGGGCCGGCGGGGCACCTGTTGACCAAGAAGGGCACGCCGACGATGGGGGGACTGATGATCCTGTCGGGCGCGGTCATGTCGACGCTGCTGTGGTCGAACCTGACCAATGGCTATGTCTGGGTGGTGCTGTTCGTGACCATCGGGTTCGGCGCTATCGGGTTTTACGACGATTATCTCAAGGTGACCCGGATGAGCCACAAGGGGTTTGGCGGCCGCCAGCGCCTGTTGATCGAGGCAGTGATCGGCATGATGGCCTGTTTTGCCTTGTCCCAGCTCAGCGCGACGCCTTATGCGACCTCGCTGCTGTTTCCGTTCGTCAAGGATCTGGCGTGGAACATGGGGTACTTCTTTATCCTGTTCGGTGGCTTCGTGATCATGGCGGCGGGCAATTCGGTCAATTTGACCGACGGGCTGGACGGGCTGGCTATTGTGCCGGTGATGGTGGCGGCTGCCTGCTTCGCGCTGATCGCGTACCTGGTCGGCAGTGTGACGTTTTCGGACTACCTGTTCCTCAACTATACGCCAGGCACGGCGGAATTATCGGTGGTCTGCGGCGCGCTGATCGGCGCGGGGCTGGGATTCTTGTGGTTCAACGCCCCGCCGGCGCAGATTTTCATGGGCGATACGGGCTCGCTGGCCTTGGGGGGCGCATTGGGTACGATCGCGGTAGCGACCAAGCACGAGATCGTCCTGGCGATCATCGGCGGGTTGTTCGTGCTGGAAACCGTGTCGGTCATCGTGCAGGTGGCCTCATTTCGGCTCACGGGCAAACGCGTGTTCCGCATGGCCCCGATCCATCACCATTTCGAGCATATGGGTTGGACCGAAAGCCAGGTGGTGATCCGGTTCTGGATCATCAGCTTTGTGCTGGCGCTGATCGGGTTGAGTTCGCTGAAGCTGCGCTAGGGTAGGACGGAGACGGCTTCGGCGCGGGCGGCGCGGACAAGCGCCTTGTCGCCGGTAGCCAGGGGTAGACCGCGACGGATGGCGAGTTCGAGATAAGACGCATCGTAAACGGTAAGATCGTGCTTGTCGGCTATGTTCAAGATCGTCGTCCAGGCCCGGCCAACGGTCTCGGTGTCTATTTCAATATCCAATGCCGTCAGGCTGGACAGTATTCCTGCCACGCGGTCCAGCGGAATGCGGCCTCGTCGTGCAGCCAGCCTTAGGGTATTGGCAACTTCCAGTGGCCAGAGTTGCGGCGCTACCGCGCCAAAATCGGAAATTTGGTCCAACACAGCATCGACTGGTGGTGTCCGCTCATCCTCGAAACTCCATGCCAAAGTGATCGAAGCATCGAGCACAATCAATATTTTCGACCTTCATTTATCAGGTCTTTGATCGTCAGGCCGGGCCCGAGGTTTAGCCCTGCGCTCAGATTCCTAAGTGCCGCCGCAGCAGCCCTCGATTTAGCGATGTCGCGTTTTGGCATCGGCACAATTCTGGCGACGACTTCACCGTTGCGGGTAACCTCGATCGGATTGGTTCCGGCCCGCTCCAGCAACGGTATCAGGGTGCTGTCCCTTTCGACCTCCCACCTTTCATCCACGGCTGCCTCCTGAATGGCTTTGTTGAAAGATACGCGTACACGAGGCTGCCAACAAGGTTGACTACCGTTTCGCCGGAAGAGTTGCAAAACGCAAATTCGGTGGGAAATCGGTAACCATCGAGACGTTAGAATGCGAACAGTTTTAGGTATTTCGTGGAGGCCGGCCCGACCGGCACGCGCATGATGTTTTCCCGCGCAGAAAAGACGCCGTTGGCTGAGTGGTGGTGGTCGATCGACCGCGAACTGCTGGGTGCGCTGATCCTGCTGATGACGTGCGGCATGGTGCTGAGCTTTGCTGCGAGCCCGCCGGTGGCGGAGCGGCTCGGGCTCAACGAATGGCATTTCGTCATTCGCCATGCGATGTTCTGCGTGCCGGCGCTGGCGGTGATGATCGCGACCTCGTTCCTCAATCACCGGCAGGCGCGGCTTTGGGCGCTGGCGACGCTGGTGGTGAGCCTGGCGCTGCTCTGGGCGACGCTGAAATTCGGCACCGAGGTCAAGGGTGCACGACGCTGGATGTCGTTTGGGGGGCAATCGATCCAGCCCTCGGAATTCGTCAAGCCGGCATTTGCGGTATTGGGTGCATGGCTCTTTTCCGAGAGCATGGTGCTCAAGAACGTGCCAGGCAAGATCATGGCGACGGTGATCGCCTTCACCATTGTCGGCGGCCTGTTGCTGCAGCCCGATATCGGACAGACGGCCTTGATCCTGGCGACCTGGGCGGTGCTGATGTTCGTTTCGGGTATTTCGTGGTGGATCATCTTTGTCATGGCGGGGGCGGGTGGTGGGCTGCTGTTTGGCGCCTATATGTTCTTTCCGCATTTTTCCAAGCGCATCGACACGTTCCTCAATCCCGAAGGTGGCGGTAATACCTATCAGATCGACCGGGCGCTGCAGTCGCTTCTTGAAGGTGGCTGGTTCGGGAGGGGGCCGGGTGAATCGATCGCCAAGAAGCTGATCCCCGATGCGCATGCGGATTATGTGTTTTCGGCTGCAGCTGGAGAGTTCGGGATTTTGTTCTGCATGGTGCTGGTGGGGCTGATCTGCTTCATCGTCATCCGGGCGATGATCGGCGCGCAGCGACAGACGAGCCTGTTTGCGCGGCTAGCGGCCTCGACGCTGGCGATCCAGTTCGCCATGCAGTCGGGCATCAACCTGGCGGTGAATTTGAACCTCATTCCGCCCAAGGGCATGACACTGCCCTTCGTGAGCTATGGCGGCACCTCGATGATCGCCATCGCCTTCGGCATGGGACTGATGCTGGCGCTGACGCGCTCCAAGCCCGAAGAACGTCTGACCACGGGCATTCCGGTCTATCGCAGCGCATTGGCACCTGCGGAATGAAAACGTTCGTGTTGATGGCGGGCGGCACGGGAGGACACCTCTTTCCGGCCATGGCATTGGCGCAGGAACTGGGGCGGCGTGGCCACGTCATCGTGTTGATGACGGACCATCGGGTGGCCACTTACGGCGCGGACTTTCCGGCGCGGGAAATCCATGTCGTGCCGGCAGCGACGCCGTCGTTGCGCAATCCTTTCCTGTTCGTGGCCGCAGGGTTGAAGATCGTGGGCGGGGTCGCCGTGGCCTTTGGCAAGTTGGGCAAGATCCAGCCGGACGCGGTGATCGGGTTTGGCGGGTATCCGACGTTTCCGCCATTTGTGGCCGCCAGGCTCAGGGGTATTCCGGGTATCTTGCACGAGCAAAACGCCGTATTGGGGCGGGCTAATCGGGCGCTGTCGCGGTTTGCCGATCTGCTGGCGATGAGCTTTCCCAAGACGAAATTCGCCGATGCGCTGATGCTCGACAAGCGGATGACGGGCAATCCGGTGCGCGACCGGGTGCGGGCGATGGCGGGCACGCCGTTTCCAGACCTGGACGGGCAGGGGCCGATCCGGCTGGTGATCTTTGGCGGCAGCCAGGGGGCACGGGCATTGGCCGATCTGGTGCCCCCGGCGATCGCGCTACTGCCCGAGGCGGTGCGGCATCGGCTGCAGGTGGTGCAGCAATGCCGCGCGGAGGATCTGGACCGGGTGGCCGAGGCCTATCGCCTAGCCAAGGTGAATGTCGAGCTGGCCCCGTTTTTCGACGATCTGCCCGAGCGGATGGCGCGGGCACATCTGGTGATCGGGCGTTCGGGCGCCTCGACGATAGCCGAGCTGTGCGTGCTGGGGCGGCCGGCAATCCTGGTGCCGCTGCCGGGCTCGATCGATGCCGACCAGAAGAATAATGCGATGGTGATGGAGACGGCAGGAGCGGGCTGGATCGCGGAGCAGGACACGCTTTCGCCGCTTTCGCTGGGCACTCGCCTCACGACTTTGTTAACCGACCCCGACGCCCTGCGGGTGGCCGCAAGCGCAGCACGCGGCCTGGGCCAGCCGCTGGCCGTGGAAAAGCTGGCGGACTTGGCCGAGATGCTGGCTGGCGGCGGCCTGAACGAGATGGAACACACTTCATGAAAATGCCGCGCAACATCGGGCCGGTCCACTTTGTCGGGATCGGTGGCATTGGCATGAGCGGGATTGCCGAAATTCTGCATAACCAGGGCTATGTGGTGCAGGGATCGGATGCGGCGGCCAACCCCAATGTGCAGCGGCTGCAGGCCATGGGTGTCCGGATCGAGATCGGCCAGCGCGCGGAAAATCTGGGCGAGGCGGCCGTGGTCGTCGTGTCGTCGGCGATAAAAAAGGGCAATCCCGAGCTCGATGCGGCGCGCGCGCGCGGGTTGCCGGTGGTGCGGCGGGCCGAGATGCTGGCCGAGATCATGCGGTTCAAGAATGCGATCGCCATTGGCGGCACGCACGGCAAAACGACGACGACGACGCTGGTGGCGACATTGCTGGACGCGGGCAATCTCGACCCGACGGTGATCAATGGCGGCATCATCAACGCGTACGGCACCAATGCGCGGCTGGGCGAGGGTGAGTGGATGGTGGTGGAGGCCGACGAGAGCGACGGCACGTTCGTCAAGCTGCCGGCCGATGTCGTGGTGGTCACCAATATCGATCCCGAGCATCTGGATCATTACCACGACTTCGACGGGGTCAAGACCGCGTTCCACAATTTCGTGGAGAACGTGCCGTTCTACGGCTTTGCGGTGATGTGTCTCGACCATCCGGAAGTGCAGGCGCTGGTGGGCGAAATCCGCGACCGGCGGGTGATCACCTATGGGCGCAATCCGCAGGCGGACGTGCGGCTGGTGGACCTCGAGACGATCGACGGGGTGAGCCATTTTGCGGTGGAAATCCGCGACCGCATCCGGATGACGCAGTTGCGCATCGATGGGTTGGAACTGCCGATGCCGGGGGTGCACAACGCGCTCAACGCCACGGCGGCGATCGCGGTGGCGGATCAGTTGCATGTTCCGGCCGAGGCCATTCGCAAGGGGCTCAAGGGGTTCACCGGGGTCAAGCGGCGCTTCACCAAGACCGGTGTGGTCGGCGGGATCACGGTGATCGATGATTACGGGCACCATCCCGTCGAGATCGCGGCGGTATTGCGGGCGGCGCGGCAGTCGGCCAGGCGCGAGGTGATCGCGGTGGTGCAACCGCATCGCTACAGCCGGCTGCATGATCTGTTCGATGATTTCTCGGCCTGTTTCAACGATGCGGACACGGTGATCGTGGCGCCGGTCTATGCGGCGGGCGAGCAGGCAATCGCCGGGGTGACGCATGACGAACTGGTTAACCGCATACGGGCGCGGGGGCATCGCGACGCGCGGGTGATCGATCGGCCCGAAGCGCTGGCGCCGCTGATTGCGAGCCGTGCTGCGGACGGGGATTACGTGGTGTGTCTGGGGGCCGGCAATATCACCCAATGGGCTGGCGCCTTGCCAGCGGAATTGGGGGCGCTGTTGGGGAAGGACGTCGAATGAGCAAGCATGTCGCGGTGCTGATGGGCGGGCTTTCCAATGAACGTCCAGTGTCGCTGAGTTCGGGGCGCAAATGCGCCGAAGCATTGCGGCGGGCGGGTTACCGGGTCAGCGAAGTCGATGTCGGGTTCGACATTGCCGAGAGGCTGCGAGAAGTCGGGCCTGACGTGGCGTTCAATGCTCTGCATGGCCGGTTCGGCGAGGACGGCACCGTACAGGGCGTGCTCGAATTCCTGCGTATTCCCTATACGCATTCGGGCGTGCTGGCTTCGGCCCTGGCCATGGACAAGCACCAGGCCAAGATCATGCTGAAGGCTGCCGGAGTACCGGTGACCGATCATGTGATCGCCAGCCGCGCCGAAGTGGGCCGCGCGCACGTGATGACCACCCCCTATGTGGTCAAGCCGGTGGCCGATGGATCAAGCTTTGGTATTCTTATCGTCAAGGCCGACCAAAGCCATCCACCGCAGGAAATCCTCGGGGAAGACTGGAAGGGCGGCGAAGCGCTGATGGTGGAACGCTATATCCCCGGGCGCGAGCTGACCTGTGCGGTGATGGGCGACGTGGCGCTGGGGGTGACCGAGATCGTTACCGATCTGGCTTTCTACAATTATGAGGCAAAATACGCTGCGGGTGGATCACAACACGTTATCCCGGCTCAGATTTCACCAAAAATTTACGACAAAGTACAGAAGATGAGTCTGTTGGCGCATAGCGCGCTTGGCTGCCGCGGCGTCACCCGCACCGACTTCCGCTACAATGACCGGGCGGGTGAGGACGGCGAGCTTGTCTGTCTGGAAATCAACACCCAGCCGGGTATGACCCCGACCTCGTTGGCTCCCGAACAGGCTTTGCATGCCGGGCATTCGTTCGAGGAACTGGTCGCCTGGATGGTGGAGGACGCGAGTTGCAACAGGTAGGAAGCAAGGCGATTCTCGCCGGCGCGCAGGTCATCGACCCGCGCGCGCTGCCTGCTCGTATCCGCGAGCCGCGCCGGCGGCTGCGCAACAATGTCGGCCGCACCTGGGTCCTGCATCGCAGGCGGGTGGTGCGGATTGCGGCAGCGGTAATGGCGCTGGTTGCTGCCGGGGTCCTCTATCAGGTGCGAACCCCGATCCTGGATGGCGCCACAGCGTTGCGCGATGTCGGACTAGGCCAATTGGGCCATACCAGCTTCGCCATCGGTGAGATTTCGATCACCGGACAGTCGCTGGCCAGCGAGCAGTCAATCTTCGATGCGCTAGGGGTCGAGCCGCACATTTCGAGCGTGAGTTTCGACGCAGAGGCGGCGCGCCAGCGGATCGCGGAACTGCCGGCGGTCAAGACCGTGAGCATACGCAAGATTTATCCTGGCGACGTGAGTGTCACAATTCTCGAAAAGGTGCCGGTGGCACGCTGGCGGGTGGACGGGGTGACGTTCGTGGTCGATGCCGAGGGCGAGCAGATCGGGGAAGATCATGGCGCTTACGGCGAGCTGCCGTTGGTGGTGGGCGACGGGGCGGCCGACGATGCGCTGGTGATGATCCGGGCCCTCGAGCAATATCCACGTCTACAGGACGGACTAGTCGCCTTGTCGCGGATCGCTGACCGCCGCTGGGACCTGATCTACGACACCGGGTTGCGGGTACAATTGCCAGAGCTGGGGGTGGCGCAGGCGTTGCACCGGCTCGACGGTTACCAGAGCGACTATCAGCTGCTCGACCGCGACGTGACACAGATCGACCTAAGGGTTGCCAGCATCGTGGCGGTGCGGCCAACCCAGAGCGAAGAAGAAGACGAAGACAAATGATGACCGACTCGATGACATCGCGGCTTCGCCCCCTGCAGCCAGGGCGTACCACGCTGGTGGCCGTGCTCGATATCGGCTCGACCAAGATTTGTTGCGTGATCGCCCGGCTGACTCCGCGCGCCGAGGGCAAGGCGTTGCGCGGGCGCACGCATCAGGCCGAGGTCATCGGGTTCGGTTATGGGCCATCCGCAGGGGTCAAGAGCGGGGTGGTGTCCGACATCGAAAAGGCCGAACAGGCAATCCGCTCGGTCGTGGGGATGGCGGAACGCGCGGCGGGACTGACGCTGGAATCGGTGATTGTCAACGTGACGGCGGGTCGGCTGGGATCGGAAACATTTTCGGCCGCAGTGTCGCTGGACGGGCAGGAAGTCGAGAAATCGGATATTCACCGGGTGCTCAAGGCGGTCAACGAGCGGTCGGTACGGCCCGAACGCTCCATTATCCATGCGCTGCCGATCGGCTATTCGCTGGACGGGCAGAAGGGCATTCGCAATCCTAAAGGCATGGTGGGCGACAAGCTTGGGGTCGATGTGGCGGTGGTCAGTTCGGAAACCCTGGCCATGCGCAACCTGGAACTGGTGCTGCATCGGTGCCATCTGCAAATCGAAGCGTTGATTGCGACGCCCTATGCCTCTGGCCTGGCGACGCTGGTGGATGACGAGTCCCAACTGGGCGTGGCGTGTCTCGATTTCGGTGGGGCGACGACCACGGTGTCGGTGTTCAACGATGGGCACCTTTGCTACACCGACGCGATCGCCATCGGCGGACATCATCTGACGCTCGATATAGCGCGGCAGTTGTCGGTCAGCGTGGCCGATGCCGAGCGGCTAAAGACGTTTTATGGCTCGGTGCTGCCCGGACAGGCGGACGAACGCGACATGATCTCGATCCAGCCGGTTGGCGCGAGCCATGACGAGGCGCCGGGGCAGGTCGCCCGCTCGGTGTTGACGCGCATCATGCGGCCACGCATCGAGGAAATCCTTACCGCCATCCGCGATCGCATGCAGGCCACGGGGATGATGGATGTTTGCGGGCGGCGGTTCGTGTTGACCGGCGGGGCCAGCGAAATGACCGGCCTGCCCGAAGTGGCGCGGCGGATTTTGGCGCGCAATGTGCGCAACGGTCGGCCCATGGGCATTGCGGGGCTGCCTGAAATGGCCAAGGGCGCAGCGTTCGCGAGCGTGGCGGGTATGCTGATCTATCCACAGGTGTGCGTGCAGGAATATGCCGAGCCGCGCGGAGCGAGAAAACTCACCGGCACGGACGGGTATTTTTCGCGCGTCGGTAGTTGGCTGCGGACGAGTTTCTAGAGCCGCAGCAGCCAAATTATCGATCTGCGAACAACGTGTTCAATCGATGACAGCAAGGCGTTGACAGCTCATCCCAAGTGGCGCATGAGCCGGCCTGTGGCCCAGCCATTCCAGTCCAGAGAAACGCTATGAACCCCGACAGTCGAAGTTGTTCGTCGATTACAAACACGGTTTCTCCCTGCTGACAGGCGTGTCGGCTCGGCGGGACCGCAAAGGCCTTGCCCAGGAGCCTCGTCATGCTGCGTGCCTATCAACATCAAGCTGCTAAACTCGTTGAAATTCAGATCATTCCGGATCAGCCGGTCGACGGGTTGGTCTGGGTCGATCTGCTCAACCCATCCACGGCGGAAGACAATCTGGTGGAATCCTTGCTGGGGATCGTTATCCCCACGCAGGCCGAGATGGAAGAAATCGAGCTGTCGGCACGCCTATACAATGAAGACGGCGCTGAGTTCATGACCATGACGGCGTTGAGCAAGTTGGACACGGACGATCCGGAAAAGACCCCGATCACCTTCATCATCAAGGGCCAGGCACTGGTGACCGTGCGCTATGCGGAGCCCAAGCCGTTTTTAGCGTTCCTGGCGCGAGCGCAAAAGGCCAGGAGCGTGGTCTGCGGATCGGGCGAACAGGTGTTCCTGGGGTTGCTCGAGGCGATGATCGACCGTACGGCCGATGCCTTGGAGCGGGCGGGCAATGAGATCGACCATATTTCGCGCGACGTGTTCGGCAAGAAAAAGTCGAGCGCCAAGCAATTGCAGCAGGACCTGCGCTCGATCATCGAGCAGATCGGGGCCAAAGCAGAACTGTTGACTATGGTGCAGGAAAGCCTGGTCAGTATCTCGCGGCTGACGGCGTTCCATACCGCCACTGATGCCGGCACGACCAAGGCCGGGCGCGACTCGCGGCAGTTGATCAAGCTGGTCCAGCGCGATGCGGTGTCGCTTGGGGAACATGCGCGCACGCTGTCGAGCAAGATCAATTTCCTGCTCGACGCGACGCTGGGGCTGATCAATCTGGAGCAGAACCAGATCATCAAGATCTTTTCGGTGGCGGCGGTGGTGTTCCTGCCGCCGACGCTGGTGGCCTCGATCTATGGGATGAACTTCGCATTCATGCCCGAACTGCACTGGTATATCGGCTATCCGTTTGCGCTGGGGCTGATGGTGCTGTCGGCTGTGTTGCCCTACCTTTATTTCAAGCGGCGCGGCTGGCTGTAGGTCGTGCTTTACCAAGCGCGTGGGGTTTTCCGTACGCGCGGCATGCTCGAACTCGGCGGTACAAACGGGAGCATCGGGCCGGGGGCGATTGATGTTGGCGATCTTGGCACTCTTGAAGGTCGACGTATAAAAAGCCATGGCCTCACGATCGTCAAACCAGAGACAGGGCCTGATGGCTGTCCTGGTGATCTCCTGCGTTTTGTTTGACCGGGCTCATATAGCCCCCACAAGCGCAGCCGGGTTTGTGTGGCCCAGGCGCCACATGGTTAATGCGCCGTAAGCAAAGTGGCCAGAAGTGTCGCAAATTACGGTCACGTTAACGACCAAGCGAGAATTGTTAGGACCCGGTTAACGAATGGCAGGCTAAATCTTTACCAACACGCCATTACGAGGCCCTTCATGACCATCAACCTCACGATCCCGGATATTCAGGAACTCAAACCCCGCATTACCGTGTTCGGTTGTGGTGGCGCCGGCGGCAATGCCGTCAACAACATGATCGAGTCCGGCCTTGATGGTGTGGACTTCGTCGTTGCCAATACCGATGCGCAAGCGTTGGCCCTCAGCAAGGCGCCACGGATCATCCAGCTGGGCGTCGGCGTCACCGAGGGGCTCGGGGCCGGCTCGCATCCCGAAGTGGGCCGGGCAGCGGCCGAGGAGAGCTGGGACGAAATCAACGACCACCTGTCGGGCTCGCACATGGTGTTCATCACCGCGGGCATGGGCGGCGGCACCGGGACAGGCGCGGCGCCGGTGGTGGCGCGCGCGGCGCGCGAGCAGGGCATATTGACGGTGGGCGTGGTCACCAAGCCGTTCACCTTTGAAGGCAATCGTCGGGCGCGGCTGGCCGAGGACGGGATCGATGAGCTGCATCGCCATGTCGATACGCTGATCGTCATTCCCAACCAGAACCTGTTTCGGGTTGCCAACGAAAAGACCACCTTCGCCGACGCTTTCGCGATGGCCGACCAGGTGTTGTTCTCCGGGGTCGCCTGCATTACCGACCTGATGGTCAAGGAAGGGCTGATCAACCTGGACTTCGCCGACGTGCGCGCCGTGATGCGCGGCATGGGCAAGGCCATGATGGGCACCGGCGAGGCTTCGGGCGAGGACCGGGCGCGCCATGCCGCCGAAGCCGCCATTGCCAATCCATTGCTCGACGATGTATCGATGCAGGGCGCGCGGGGCCTCCTGATTTCGATCACCGGTGGTCCCGACCTGACGCTGTATGAAGTGGACGAAGCGGCCAGCCGCATCCGCGAAGAAGTGGATTCGGATGCCAATATCATCCTGGGCGCAACTTACGATCCGAGCCTGACCGGCACGATCCGTGTGTCGGTGGTGGCGACGGGGACCGACGCGACCATGGTGCAGGCGCTGGAGCCGGCCAAGCCGCATGCCTCGCGCACGCCGCTTTCGGTCAAGCGGCACGTTCCCGTGGAACCCACCCGGGTTGCCATCGAACGCGCGGCGATGAGCTCGCCGCTGGAAATCGAGCATCAGGTGGAGGCCGCAGTCGCCGAGGCGTTTGCGTTCGAGCAGCCGGCGCCGACACAGGGCTATGGTCACGAGGATGATGGCGTGTTCGTTGAACCCTACATCCCCGCAGCCGAATCGAATTACGAGCATGACGAGCCGGCAACAGTTCAGGACGAGCCCGTTCCGAGTGTTTATGTGCCCTCCAACGCCGCTCGCCCCGAAGGCCAGCGCCGGATGCCACGCACCGAGGAGCTGCCGATTGTTGCGCGGCGGTCACAGGAAGGGCAGGAACGTCAGGAAAGCGAGCCGCGCAATGCGCGCGCATTGTTCAAGCGCCTCGCCTCGAATGTCGGCTTGAACCTGGGCCAGCAGGCGGCCGAGAAAATAGAAGTTGCGCGTATTGAAGTCGATGATCAATCGGCGCGCAGCGCGATTGAAGCAAGCAGCGCAAGGGCTTCGAGCGCCCGCCCACCCACTGACGGCGCCAAGGGTGGGCTCGACGCACGGGGTCGTCCAAGCACCGCGGTGCCCCAGAAAGACCACCTGGAAATCCCCGCTTTCCTGCGCAAGCACGGTTAAAGCGCGATTATCGAGCAGGTGAAACATTGCTCGGTGCGGCTTCCGCGCCGAGTTTTTTTTGGATAACACATTTGTGCGTCAAAGGGCTGGGGCCGGAGTTCTCTCGAGTATGCAAAAATCAAGTACGCGCCAGCGCACCCTCGCTGCCGCGATCAATTTTTCCGGCTATGGCGTTCACAGCGGCCAACCCGTTACCCTCACGCTCAGCCCGGCGCCCGCAGATAGCGGCTTCTTGATTTGCCGGGATCTGGCCGATGGCCGTCGAACCAGTCCGGTGGCGGTGCACTTTTCGCGCATTACCCGAACAACGCTGTGCACGACGCTGGATCTGGGCGACAGCGTTTCGGTGGCGACCATCGAGCATGTGACGTCGGCACTAAGCGGCATGGGCGTCGACAATGCGCTGATCACCGTGGATGGCGGCGAGTGCCCCATATTGGACGGCAGTTCGCGCCCCTTCGCCGAGGCGATCCTGCAGGTAGGGCTGGAAATCCAGCCGGCGCAGCGCAAGTTCCTCAAGATCATCCGCGCCGTGACGGTGCGCAACAACGATGCGTTTGCAGCCCTGGAGCCTTATAACGGGCGGGCGCTGGATCTGGAGATCGATTTCGACAGCAAGGTCATCGGCCGCCAGCGGATGATCTTCGACTGGACGCCGCGGCGTTATTACGACGATGTATCGCGGGCGCGCACGTTCGGGTTCGTGCGCGACGCCAAGATCCTGCGGCAGGCGGGCTATGCACTGGGATCGAGCCTGGACAACTCGATTACGGTACACGAGGACCGCATTCTCAACCCAGGCGGGCTACGCTTCGAGGACGAATTCGTGCGCCACAAGCTGCTCGATGCGATCGGCGATCTGTCGCTGGGCGGGCTGCCGATCTGGGGACGGTTCCGCTCCTACAAGGGCGGGCATGCGCTCAATGCCCACGTCCTGTCGGGTCTCTTTTCCAGCGACGCCAATTATGAGATAGTGTCGGCCGAGGACCTGTCGCTGGAATTCGATACCTTCGATGACCAGCCGGACGGCCTCGAGGTTCATCATTATCTGCGATCCGTGCGCTGACCGGCGGTCACCGCGCGGCCACAGTTTTGATCCATTTGATCTTTAGGCCGCAGCCGTTATGCGGTTCTTAATGAGGACGGGGCAGTTCGTGATAGTTGACGCAATTGGTGTTTACACCGGCCGGACCGCCCGGTTCGTGACAATGGGCCTGCTGGTGGTGATGCTGGCCGGATGCTCGGGCTTTAACCTGTTCGGGCCGCCGAAAATAAAGGAAGAGCCGATCGTTCCGGCTGCTGCGCTATATCAGAGCGCGCTCGATGACATGGACCGGCAGCGTTATATGACCGCAATCGAAACGCTCAAGAAGCTGGAGCGCCAGCACCCGCGCGATCCGGTGTCGGAAAAAGCCAAGCTGATGGAAGTTTATGCCAATTACCGCATCGGAGAATTTCCCGAGGCTATTCTGGCGGCAGACCGGTTCCTGGCCATTTATCCCTCGGGCAAGGACGTGCCCTATGTGCTTTATCTCAAGGGCACCGCCTACTATGGGCAGATCAAGGACATTACGCGTGACCAGCAACTGTCGCGCGACGCCATCGATACCTATAATTTGCTGATCTCGAACTACCCGCAGTCCGATTACGCCGACGATGCCAAGGAAAAGCTGCTGGTCGCCTATGACCAATTGGCGGGCAAGGAAATGTCGGTGGGCCGCTATTATCTGGGCAACGGGCAATATACCGCGGCGATCAACCGCTTCCGCGTGGTGGTGGAGCAATGGCAGACCTCGACCCATATCGAGGAGGCCCTGTATAGGTTGACCGAAGGCTATCTGCTGCTGGGGCTGACCAACGAGGCGACGACGGCCGCGGCGGTCCTTGGGCACAATTACCCTTCGAGCGACTGGTATAAGGAAGCTTTTGAATTGTTGGGAAAACAAGGGCTGGCTCCTGCCGTCAATGACGGCAGCTGGATGGCCAGCTTGCGAAAGTAATCACTATTTTGTTGCTTGTTTGTTCCGGGGTGCGCTAGCTTGCTGGCGCACCTCGCTCGTTTACCGGCAGGCCAGCTTGTCGGTGAGTTAGGAGCGCTTGGCTGGGGCGCCTCGGCGCAGTTCGAAAACGGTGACGCATGCTCTACGCGCTTTCGGTTCGCAATATCGTGCTGATCGACCAGCTCGACTTGGCCCTTGATGCCGGCATGACCGTGCTGACCGGCGAAACGGGCGCGGGCAAGTCCATTCTGCTCGATGCTCTGACGCTGGCGCTGGGCGGACGGGGCGACGCGTCGCTGGTGCGCAATGGCTGCGACAGCGGGCAGGTGGTGGCGGTACTGCAACTGCCGGCCGAGCATCCAGCGCGGGCGGCTTTGCGCAACAATGCCATTCCGGACGACGACGAAGTGATTTTGCGCCGCGTGCAGTTTGCCGATGGGCGCACGCGAGCATTCATCAACGACCAGCCGGTTTCTGCGGCACTGTTGCAGAGGGTCGGCTCGCAAATCGTGGAAATTCATGGTCAGCATGACGACCGGGCGCTGGTTGACGCCGCCACGCACCGCGCTGCACTAGACGCATTCGCCATGCTGGACGGGCAGGCAGGAGCGGTGCGCGCGGCTTGGGCCATGCTGAGCGAAGCGCAGGAGGCGGTGGCGGCACAAAAGCATCTGGTGGCCGAGGCGCTGGCGCTGGAAGATTATGCCCGCCACTCGGTGGAAGAATTGACCAAGCTCGGCACGGTGGTGGGCGAGGAAGAAGAGCTTGCCGAGCGGCGCCAGCATTTGCAGCAGATCGAACGGTCGGCCACGGACGTCAAGGAAACCGACGATGTGCTGAACGGCCCGGCGGCGCCGGCACCAGCGCTGTCGAGCCTGATGCGGCGGCTGCTGCGCAAGATCGACGGGGGGGCGACGCTGTTCCAGCCGATCGTGGACGCGCTGGATGCCTCGCTGATCGCGCTGGACAATACCTCCGATGCGCTTGAGGCGCTCAAGCGCGAAATGGCTTACGACCCCGCCGAACTCGAAGCCGTCGAAGAGCGGCTGTTCGCGTTGCGGGCTGCGGCGCGCAAGCACCAGACGGTGTGCGACGAGCTGCCGGCAATCCTGGCCAAATACGCTGCCGATCTGCAGACGCTGCATAGTGGCGAAGAGCGACTGGCGGCGCTCAAGCATGCGGCGGCCAAGGCCTTGGCGGACTATCAGGGCTTGGCAGGGGCCCTGAGCGCGGGTCGAAGCGAGGCTGCGGATGCCTTGAGTGCTGCGGTGGGGGCGGAACTGCCGGATTTGAAGCTGGGCGCGGCCAAGTTCATCGTCGATCACCAGGTCGATCCGGAGCGCATCGCCGCCAGCGGGTTCGACCAGATCGCCTTTCATGTCCAGACCAATCCGGGCACGGCTGCAGGGCCGCTGCTGAAAGTCGCCTCCGGGGGTGAACTCAGCCGGTTCCTGCTGGCGCTCAAGGTGGTACTGGCGGACCGGGGTTCGGCGCCGGTGCTGATCTTTGACGAAATCGATACGGGGGTTGGTGGCGCCGTGGCGGACGCAATTGGGCGTCGGTTGGCGCGGCTCGCGGGCCGGGTGCAGGTGTTGGCGGTGACCCATGCGCCCCAGGTGGCAGCGCGGGCGCAGCGCCATCTGCTGATCGAAAAGCAGGCGATGGAGGAGGGGGCGTTTGTGCGCACGCATGTCAAGCCGCTGGACCTGCCGGCACGGCGCGAGGAGGTTGCCCGCATGCTGGCAGGAGCCAGCGTTACGGCGGAAGCGCGGGCAGCGGCGAGCAAGTTGCTGAGCGAGGTGCATTGACATCTTTCCGTCTCCCCTTGAGGGAGAAGGTGCCGTGAGGCGGATGCAGGGTCTTTTTCTTATGCAATCAAGCGTGGGATGGCGCAGCACCCTGGCCTTCCGCTGAACATGTAAGGCTCTCCCTCCGCATCAAGGGCAGAGGAGAAAATTGGTGGGGTTGAATGAAGTGAGCGTTTCCGTGATCGATCTCTCCAGCAAACCCGCCGATGAGATGAGCGAGGCCGAAGCCGAGGCCGAGCTGGCGCGACTGGCGGACGAGATCGGCAAGGCCGATATTGCCTACCACCAGAACGATGCGCCCGAGATCACGGACGCCGATTATGACGCCTTGAGGCGACGCAATGATGCGATCGAGGAAGCGTTTCCGGGGTTGGTGCGGGTCGATAGCCCGTCGCAATCGGTGGGGGCCGCGCCGGCAGAAGGCTTTGCCAAGGTGCGGCACGCGGTGCCGATGTTGAGCCTGGCCAAGGCCTATACAGATCAGGATGTGGTGGATTTTATCCAGCGCGGGCACCGGTTCTTCGAGCGCGACAAGGATTTGGAGCTGGTCTTTACCGCGGAGCCGAAAATCGACGGATTGTCGGCTTCGTTGCGCTATGAGAATGGCCGTTTCGTGCAGGGTGCGACGCGGGGCGACGGCACGGTGGGCGAAGATATCACCGCCAATCTACGAACGATTGGCGATATTCCGAAACAGCTGTCAGGGAGCGGCTGGCCGCAAACCATCGAAATCCGCGGCGAGGTTTATATGACCTATGCCGAGTTCAAGGCGCTCAAGGAGCGCTCGGCGGCAGCGGGTGGGCAGGATTACGTTAATCCACGCAACACCGCGGCGGGGTCGCTGCGCCAGAAGGATGCGTCAGTCACTGCCAGTCGCAATCTGCGGTTTTTCGCCTACGGCTGGGGGCAGGCCAGCGCGGACCCTGCGGAAACGCAATTCGATGCGGTGCAAAAATTCGGCGAATGGGGCTTTCAGGTGAGCCCGCTGATGGTGCGCGCGAAATCGGTTGAGGAACTGGTGGCACAGTACCGGCTGATCGAGGCGCAACGATCAGCGCTGGGCTACGATATCGACGGGGTGGTCTACAAGGTCGACCGGCTGGATCTGCAGCGGCGATGGGGCTTTGTGACCGGGGAGCCGCGCTGGGCGGTTGCGCATAAATTTCCGGCCGAACAGGCGACCACCGTGGTCAAGCGCATTGATATCCAGGTCGGGCGCACCGGTACGCTGGCCCCGGTGGCGCGGCTGGCGCCGGTGACGGTGGGTGGCGTCGTGGTCGAAAACGTGACGCTGCACAACGAGGATTACATCAAGGGCCTGGACAGCAATGGGCTGCCGATCCGCGACGGCGTCGATGTGCGGATCGGCGATACGGTGGTGATCCAGCGCGCGGGAGATGTCATTCCGCAGATCGTGCGCGTGGTGCTCGAGCGGCGGCCGGCGGATGCGGTGCCGTATGACTTTCCCCAGGTGTGCCCGGTATGCGGTTCGCCGGCAACGCGTGCGCTCAACGAAAAGACCGGCAAGGCCGACTCGCGGCGGCGGTGCACGGGAGAGTTGGTGTGCGCGGCTCAGGCAATCGAGCGGCTGCGGCACTTCGTGTCGCGCGGGGCTATGGATATCGAGGGGCTGGGCGCGGAGAACATCGATCTGTTCTTCAATGCCGGATTGATCAAGACAGCGGCCGATATCTTCACGCTCAAGGACCGGCGCGCCGAGGTGCAAGGGGCGCTGGGGGCTCGGCGCGAGGAGCAGGCACGATTGCGCGAAACGGCTTCAGGCAAGGCGCGCAAAAATGTACGTGGCCTCGAGGCGCGCAACTACGACGGGCTGGAGAAGCTGTTCGCGGCCGTGGACGCGCGGCGCGAGCCGGAACTGGACCGGTTCATCTTCGCGCTGGGCATTCGCCATATCGGGGAAACGACGGCGGCGGTGCTGGCGCGCACCTTCTCGACGATGGAGGGGCTGATTGCCATCGGCAAGGCAGTTGCGGCACATGCGGACGATCCCCATAGCGTATTTCCGTCCGTGGACGGCATCGGCGATACGGTGATCGCGGCGTTGATCGATTTTTTTGGCAATCAGCGCAATGATGCGGTCATAGACGCGCTGTTGCTGCAGGTAAGGCCAAAGCCTTATGTGCTCAGCGTTTCCGCCGATAGCGAAGTGGCAGGCAAGACGGTAGTGTTCACCGGGTCCCTCGAAAAAATGACACGATCGGAAGCCAAGGCTATGGCCGAGCGGCACGGTGCGAAAGTCGCGGGGTCGGTTTCGGCGCAGACCGACATCCTGGTGGCGGGACCTGGCGCCGGCTCCAAGCTCAAGAAAGCCGAAGAACTCGGCATCCGGGTGATCAGCGAAGACGACTGGTTCGTGCTGATCGCGCAATAATGGCTGGAGGGAGAGACAATGGGCTTGAGGACTTGGGCAACCGGACTTGCAGCGGGGGCATTGATGGTGCCGGGCGCGGCTATGGCAGGGGAGGCGGGGTATCTGCTGCGCACCCATTTGTACGACGGCACGATTGTCGAGGGACTGGGCGCGGTGACGCCGCTGGCAGAGGCAGGCGATCCGGAGGCCAAGTTCGCGGCCGGCTTGCTGACCTTGGTCAACGGATTGCAGCGGGTTTCGCAGGACCTCTACAAATATGGCCCGGTGGCGCCGGACTTCAGCGTACCGGCGCTCTTGTTCGGCATGCCGGTTTCGGGGCCGCAAGCGATGCCGGCCAATCCCAATCCCGAGCCGATCACGTACGAAAAGTTTCGCACCGTATTGAATGACTTCGTCACCAGCATGGATGCAAGCCGGGCTTTGTTGGAAGCTGCAGGCGAGGATGGGGATTATGTGGTGGCGCTGGAGCCGCTGAAATTTCGCTTCGACGCCGATGGCGATGGAGCGGCCGAGCCGGGCGAGACGCTGGGCGATTTGCTGGGGCCGGCCTTTGGATGGGCGGACATTCCGTTTCCGGATGGTCCGCCACCCGCGCAAAAGAGAAAGGATGGCGTGCCGGCCGCTTCGCAGGACTTGACGATCGGCTTTGATCGGGCGGACGCGATCTGGTTTGCAGGCTATAGCCAAGTCGCGGCGTCGCAGGCGGATTTCCTTTTGGCCCATGACTTCCATGACCTGGTGGATGCCTATTTCCACCGCTTCTTTCCCAAATCGGGCCTGCCGATGCAGGATACCAGCAACGGCACGCTAATGATGGACCCGGCGACCGACACTTCGATCGCCGACGTAGTGGCAGCGATTCATACGCTGAATTTCCCGGTGATCGACACGGCGCGGCTCGCCGGCATTCGGCAGCGGCTGCTGTCGATCACGGCGCTGTCGCGCCGGAACTGGGACGCGATCCTGGCGGAAACGGACGATGATCATGAACTGGTGCCGTCACCCGGTCAGACGCCGATGTCCAAGGATTTGAAGGTGGACGAGGACGTCGTCAAAGCCTGGATGGCGACGCTGGACACGGCCGATCAAATCCTCAACGGCGAGTTGCTGGTGCCGCATTGGCGCTTGAAGCAGGGGTTCGATCTCAAAGCCTATTTCGAGACGGCGACGCAGACCGATCTGATCATGATCCTGACCGGGCTCGGCGCCAAACCGTTCCTCAAGGACGGCCCGGTGGCGACTGCGGCCAACTTCGCCGACGCCAACCGCGTGTTCGGGGATCAGTGGCTCGGCTATGCGTTCTGGTTCAACTAAACGGTCCTTTTTCTAGATCGCGGCAGTGGCTTGCTTGAGCCAGGCCTTGACCTTGCCGTCGAGCAGGGGGACGATCTCGGCGAAAACGCGCTGGTGATAGGCGTTGAGCCAGTCGCGCTCGGCGGCAGTCAACAGCGTTGCGTCGAGCAGGCGGGTGTCGATAGGCGCCAGGGTCAGGGTTTGGAACTCGAGGTAGCCGGGCGCGATAGTGCTGTCGCGCACGATGATCAGGTTTTCGATGCGGATACCGTATTCGCCGGGCTTGTAGTAGCCGGGTTCGTTAGAGAGCACATTGCCCGCTTCGAGCGGCAGGGTGTAGCGCGGGGAAATGCCGGTCGGGCCTTCATGGACCGACAAAAAGGCGCCGACGCCATGGCCGGTGCCGTGATTGTAGGTGACGCCGGCCTGCCAGAGGAACTGGCGGGCGAGCACGTCGATCTGGGCGCCCGACGTGCCCTTGGGAAAGCGGGCGGTGGAGATGGCGATCATGCCCTTGAGCACGCGGGTGAAGCGATCGCGCTGCTCGGGGGTGGAGGCGCCGGTCGACATGGTGCGGGTGATATCGGTGGTGCCCGATAGATATTGAGCACCCGAATCGAGCAGCATGAGTTCGCCGGCGGCCAGGGCCCGGTCGGTCTTGTTGGTGACGCGATAATGCACGATCGCGCCGTTGGCGCCGGCGCCCGAGATGGTATCGAAACTGGCATCGACGCAGCTTTCCTCCGCGCGACGAAAGGCTTCCAGCGCGGTGACGATGCCGATTTCGGTGAGCTGGCCCGAGGGTGCATGGTCATCGAACCAGGCGAGGAACTTGGCCAGCGCTACGCCATCAAGCCTATGGGCTTCGCGCATGCCGGAGAGCTCGGCGTCGTTCTTGCGCGACTTGGGCAGCAGCACCGGATCGCGCTTTTCGATCAGTTTGGCGCCGGCCTGGCGCAGGGTGGCGGCGACGGCTTCGGGCGCGGAGGCCGGGTCGATCAGCACGGATTTGGCACCCTTGCCGAGGCGGGCGAGGGCGGTGGCGAGTGTTTTGGTCTTGGCCAGTTTGGCGATGCCGGCCAAGGCCAGGGTTAGCTCGGGTGTGATGCGGGAGGCATCAAGAAACAGCGTGGGAAGGCCGGTTTTGGGCACGATGGCGTAGCCGAGCACGAAGGGCGTGTTGGGCACGTCGCGGCCGCGGATGTTGAGCAACCAGTTGATCGATTCGGGCAGGGTGAGGATAGCGGCATCGGCATGGTCGCCGATGAGATCGGCCTGCAACTCGCCGAGCTTGTCGGCCGAGGTCTTGCCGGCGCGATTGTGGCCGAGCAGTTCAATGGTCGATGCGGGTGGTGCCGGTCGGTCGGGCCAGATGCGGTCGACCAGGTTTTCGCTGGGTACGAGGGTAGCGCGGGCGCCAAGACGGGCGGTGAGGTCGCGGATTTCGCCGGGGGTGTGCAGCCAGGGATCAAAGCCGATACGGCCGCCTTTGGGCACGTAGGCCGCGATCTCGTCGGAAATGCTGCCTTGGCCCACTTCATGGACGGTGACTTTTTTGGTGTCGGTCTGGGTCGGCGCTTGAATGGTGTAGCGGCTATCGACGAACAGGCCGGCCTTGTTCGGGCCGACAATGGCAATGCCGGCCGAGCCGGTGAAGCCGGTGACATAGGCCAGGCGCGCCTCGCCCGGCGGCACCGCTTCGCCGCGATGGGCATCGGCGCGGGGAATGAGGAACGCGTCCAGCCCGGCTTTGCCCAGTTCGGTTCGGAGCGCTGCAAGGCGCGGCGCAACGTTTTTGGGATCCGCCTTTTCCTCGAAACTCTGGAACACGGCGGGAGCGAAGTCTGGCGTGGTCATGGTGGATTCCTTGCGGCGAACAACGGCGCCGATCTTAGTGGTGCGAGACGCGAATGCCAGTCTGAACGGCAAATTAATGAAGTGGTAACGGGAGTTGCGCAGCCGACATGGCTGATGTGTCGCCGAAGGCCTAACTGAATGGAACGCATTGGACTAAATATCATCGTGTCGGGGGCAACAGACAACCGACACCGCGCATGGAGACTGAAATGACTGAGAGCAAGAACGATTTCCGCAAGGCCCTGGGGTCCGTCATCGACGCCCGCGGTCGTGAATCGAGCCGCCAGGTCAGCTATCGCATGCAGCACCAGCTGATCGGCGCATTCACCAAGCGCCCGTAAGGCCGCTGCAGTTTACTGCTGACGATCTAAGGATCCCCGGAGCTTGCTTCGGGGATTTTGCTTTGGTGCATTGATGTTTGGATGATGCCGGCCTGCAAGCGCTGACCTTCTCCGCTTCCGGTGCTCACGTACCCAAACGTACGCTCCGCTCCGGTTCTCGAAGATCACCGCTTTCGGCTCGGCCTGACTCAAATCTGAACGCACCAACCTGCCGCCTCACGGGAAAGGTTCACCGCTTTTCCAGCATCAGCGTGGTCCAGTCCTTGCGCTGCAGCTTTTGGGTGAGGACCATGCCCTGGCGGGAATAAGCGGCGATGACGCCGGGGGCCTGGCGCTCGAGAATGCCGGAGAGGATGATGGTGGCGCCACGTTCGACCAGGCGGCCCATGGCGGGGGCGAGGGCGGTGAGCGGGCCAGCCAGGATATTGGCGACGACCAGGTCATAGGGCGCGGTTTGGGTGATGGTGCGGTGGTTGAGGCCGGTGGCTTCGACCGGGATGATGAACTTGCCGACGCCGTTCCGGGTGGCGTTGTCCAGGGTGGTCCTGACCGAGATCGGGTCGATGTCGCTGGCGATGACAGGCATATGCAGGCGCTTGGCCAAGGCGATGGCGAGCACGCCGGTGCCAGTGCCGACATCGATCATGATGCGCGGCCGTTTGCGCTTGAGCAGGCGATCGATGGCTTCGAGGCATCCGGTGGTGGTTTCATGATGGCCGGTGCCGAAGGCCTGGGCGGCGTCGATCCGCATGGCGGTGAGGCCCGAGGGAATCGGGCCGGTTTCGTGGCTCCCATAGACGTAAAAGCCACCCGCGATCACCGGGGGCAGGCCTTCGAGCGAGCGGGCGACCCAGTTGATCTCGGGATCGATCGGTGCGACGGAAAAATCCACGGCGCCGCCAAGGGTTTGGAGCGCCAGTTCAGCAAATGAATCAAGGTCCGGCGGGCTGTCGCAGGTGGCTTCGAACAGCCACTCGCCGGTGGCCTCATGCTCGTGCGCCGAAGCGGTCAAAGCCAGGTCGTCGCGCTCCATGACGGCATCGACCAAGGCGTAGGCCTGATCTTTCGTGAGCGGGGCGGAAAGCTGGTCGACGGCCATGGGCGAAACCTCTTGATGGTTGGTACTTGGCGTTTTGGGGAGGGCAAGTCAATGCAGGCTTGGCGGACGCGACGTGCCGATGCGCCGCTCGGGGTCACCGGGCGGTTGGATGACAGTCAAACGGCATGCGGCGAGACGTGCCTC
>NZ_CAXTKA010000018.1:0-60586 GCF_964244875.1 uncultured Devosia sp. | reverse complement strand
GTGGGTGGGCGGGATTGTGCCAGGCGAGGCGAGAGAGCTGACAGATCGGGGCCAAGCGAGACCCCCACCCTTGCCATTCGAGCATAGCTCTCATGGCCTTCATCGCTCAAATCGCTCCGCAGGAGCGATTTGCCCTGCGGGACGCTCTGCAGTCCCCTTGGGAGGGGAGGAGGTCGCGCCAGTCGTGGGGTGGGATCGGCCATATTATTCCATTGGCTCGATCCAGTTCAACCCAACGGGCGGCTCCACCACCGGCCAAGAGGTTGGGTGGGGTAGTTGATGATGGGGCGATCAGGTGTGCAACTGGTGCATCATGGCTTGGGAGAGTCTGGCGTCTTCGAGGAGGGGCGTGAGGTCGCTGAGTTGGTCGAGGGCGCCGATGATGGGCAATTGGGCGATTGCCGGGTCCGCAATCGCCGAACGGGCGGCATTGATGGCATCGTCGGCGTTGATGACCGTGAATGGCCGGTCGTGGTATGGACCGATGACTGGCTCGAAGCTGGCGACACCCAAAGCATTTTGGCTGTGAGCCAGTTCACGGTAGGCCGAGGCGAGCGCATTCTCGCGTCGCCTGCAGTCGTCCGCAATCAGGGCTTGCGTCAGGTGGGGCAACAGGCGGTGGGCGATGGGAAGGCGGGCAAAGCCGGTGCCGAGCCATTTGGAATAGGGCGCGTAGCGCCGCTCCAGCAAAAAGCCCATGCGCATCACGTCGCGCACCAGCCGCGCGCCGATGACCCGCGAGCCGAGGTCGTCTCCTACCTGGCCGGCGCGACCGACGAAGGCCTGTTCGTCGGCGATGCGGCGCCACTGGCAGGCAAGCTTATAGAGCCACACATCGCGCGGATAGTAGGCCAGACGCGCACGGGCTTCGGTCAAACGGCCATCGTCATCGCGAAAGACGGCGCCGGCGGTGAGGGCGAGCAGCTTTTGCTCGGCAAAGCCCAGCCATTGAGGCGCCTCGAGGTGTTCCGCCGACCGCAGGCCCAAATGGCTTTCCAGGAGAGCCTCGAGCGTATGAAACTCCAGTCCGTGCGCCAGGGCTCCGGCCGACTCGAGGCCGTTGGCCGGCGGATGGGGTCGGCTGCGCCAGCCGATGGGCTCGCCGCGATAGTGGGACGGCATGACGTTGGTAAATTGGTCGACCAGCCGGCGCGCATAGGCGCCAAAGTCGTCCCGGGCCAGGTAGATGCGGACGCGGGGTCCCCAATTGTGGTCCCGGGACATTTCGTCATCAAAGCCAAGCAGTTCGGAGCCATAGCCGATGAGGGCCGCGGCATGGCGCAGGCCTGGTGCGACCTCGTTCAGCCAGGGCTGAACGAGGTCGAAGTAGAAACCGCGCGATAGTTCGATCCCCTGCATGACCTATCCTGTGGTCCTCGTGCCATCGTGACCGGGCGGGAACGCTCGTCCCATAGGTGGGCAGCGGCGCGCTACTGCGCAGGCGCAGGTTCGGCGGGGGCCTCGGCTTCAGCAGGATCGGTCTGGGCAGCAACGGCGGCGGCGAGGGTGGGGTCGGGGATGTCGATGGCGACCCCGGCCATCAGCCTGGCGACGACGCCGTCAAAGGTGGTCATCAGCAATTGCTGCTGCAACTGGCTGCCGATCTGCTCGATGGCGGGCGGCGCGGATTTGCGCTTTTCCTCGAGGCGGATGATGTGCCAGCCGAACTGGGATTCCACCGGATCGCTGATCTGGCCGGGCTCCGTCAGCGCGAAGGCGGCGTCCTCGAAGGGGCCGACCATCTGGCCTTTGGCGAAAAAGCCCAGATCGCCGCCATTGGCCGCGCCCGGATCGATGGATTTTTCCTTGGCGATGGCGGCAAAATCGCCGCCGGCAGCGAGTTCGGCCTTGATGGCGTCGGCTTCCTCTTTGGTCTTGACCAGGATGTGGCCGGCATGGACTTCGTCGGCTGAGACGAAATCGGCGACGTATTTATCATAGGCGGCCCGCACGGCTTGCTCGGTCACCGTATTGGCGATGGCGTCGGCGAAATAGGCGCGACGCAGAGCGCGTTCCTCAAGATAATCAAGGCGCTGCTGGAACAGGGGCGTTGCATCCATGCCGGCGTCCTTGGCGGCCTTGGCCATGACCTTCATGTCGATCAGGACGCGCACGAGAAAGGCGCGCTGTTCGGCCGGCGGCATCTGGCTGAGTTCCTGGGCCAGGTCCTCGGAGGCAAAGGACAGGTCGGCCTCGGTGATGGTGTCTTCGCCAACGGTGGCCACCACAGTTTCGGGGGCGGGAGCAACCGGGGTCGCCGGAGCCGTAGCGGCAGGCGCCTCTGCCGGGGCAGCGTCCTGCGCCAGGGCCGGACCCATGGCCGCGCCGGCAAGCACCAGCGCCAGCATGCTGACGGTCTGGACGAGGCGTTTGGAGGTATAAGACATCAAAGCATTCTCCTTGGCCGGCGCATCCCTGTGGCGCCGAAGCTGGTTGCGGTCAGCGCAGGGCGCGTGACCGGAATTCGTATGGCCGGGCCAAGATAGCCCAGGCCCTTGCACCGTCCAGCCTGCCCCTCCCATGGCAACGGGGCCAAAATGTGCCAGACGGGGAGGCAAAAGCGCATCTGGGGCGGCAAAAGGCGCGCCGGGAGCGGTTTTTAGCCAGGCCGGGGCAGGTGTCGCCGATTTCGGTGGCGTTGACAAGACAAGGCCTCGCTCTTACATCTCCAACGCTTTTCACGGGCATGGGCGCCAACCGCCCTGCCAGCGCGCCAACGAGGCTGAACCGGGCGATAGCTATCGCCCCAGACCCTGGCTTTTCGGCGCCGCGACGATCATCAAAGGACCCGACACATGGCACTTGCAGCGCTTGCCCGGAGGATTTTCGGTTCTCCGTCGGACCGGCATGTGAAGCGCTTTCACGCCAAGGTCGTCGCCATCAATGCGTTGGAGAGCGAACTCGAGGCGCTCAGCGACGACCAATTGCGGGCGCGGACCGCCCAGTTCAAGGACGAGTTGGCCAAAGGCGCCGATCTCGATGATTTGATCGTGCCGGCGTTCGCCACGGTGCGCGAAGCCTCCAAGCGCGTGTTGGGCATGCGCCATTTCGACGTGCAGCTGATCGGCGGCATGGTGATGAACGAGCGCGGCATCGCCGAAATGCGCACCGGCGAAGGCAAGACGCTGGTGGCGACGCTGCCGATGTATCTCAATGCGCTGACCGGGCTGGGCACACACCTGGTGACGGTCAACGACTATCTGGTGCGGCGCGATGCGGCCTGGATGGGGCAGATCTACAACTTCCTCGGGTTGAGCACCGGCATCATCGTGCATGGGCTGACCGATGCCGAGCGCAAGGCGGCCTATGCCGCCGACATCACCTATGGCACCAATAACGAATACGGCTTCGATTACCTGCGCGACAACATGAAGTATACGCGGGCCCAGATGGTGCAGCGCGGCCATGCCTATGCCATCGTGGACGAGGTGGATTCGATCCTGATCGATGAGGCGCGCACGCCGCTGATCATTTCGGGGCCATCGGACGATCGCAGCGATCTTTACACCAAGATCGACGCGCAGATGCCGATCATCGAGGAAGGCGACTTCGAGATCGACGAAAAGCAGCGCGCGGCCACCTTTACCGACCAGGGGGTGGAAAAGCTGGAGGCGCGGCTGACCGAGCTGGGCATGATGAAATCGGCCTCGCTCTACGACATCGAAAATGTCGCCCTGGTGCACCATGCCAATTCGGCGCTGCGCGCGCACAAGCTGTTCCGCAAGGACAAGGACTATATCGTGCGCAACGATGAAGTGGTCATCATCGACGAGTTTTCCGGCCGCATGATGCCGGGGCGGCGCTATTCGGAGGGGCTGCACCAGGCGCTGGAGGCCAAGGAGCAGGTCAAGATCCAGCCGGAAAACCAGACGCTGGCCTCGATCACCTTCCAGAACTATTTCCGGCTCTACAAGAAGCTGGCGGGCATGACCGGCACGGCCGCGACCGAGGCCGAGGAATTTGCCGATATCTATCGGCTCGACGTGGTGACGGTGCCCACCAATGTGAGCGTCCAGCGCAAGGACGACGAGGACGCCATCTATCGCACGGCGGCCGAAAAGTTCGATGCCATCGCCGACATGATCAAGCAATGCCAGGATCGCGGGCAGCCAGTGCTGGTGGGCACGACCTCGATCGAAAAATCGGAAATGCTGGCCGAATTGCTGCGCAAGAAGAACGTGGGTGCGATGAACGTGCTCAACGCGCGCCATCACGAGCAGGAAGCGGGGATCGTGGCCGATGCGGGGCTGCCGGGGGCGATCACCATCGCCACCAACATGGCGGGCCGCGGCACGGACATCCAGCTCGGGGGGAACCTGGAAATGCGCATCGCGCGCGAAACCGAGGGCCTGGAAGGGCCCGAGCGCGAGGCCAGGATCGAGCAGATCAAATCCACCATCGCCACCGACAAGGCCAAGGCCATCGCGGCGGGCGGGCTGATGGTGATCGGCACCGAGCGGCACGAGTCGCGGCGCATCGACAACCAGTTGCGCGGCCGGTCGGGTCGGCAGGGCGATCCGGGGCATTCGGCGTTTTTCCTGAGCCTGCAGGACGACCTGATGCGCATCTTTCCGGTGGATTCGATGGATTCCATGCTGGGCAAGCTGGGTCTGGAGCAGGGCGAGAGCATCACCCATCCTTGGGTGACCAAGGCGATCGAGCGGGCGCAGGGGAAGGTGGAAAGCCGAAACTTCGATATCCGCAAGAACATCCTCAAATACGACGATGTGATGAACGATCAGCGCAAGGTGATCTTCGAGCAGCGCATCGAGATGATGGATGCCGAGGATGTCAGCGACACGGTGCGCGAAATGCGGCACGACGTGGTCGAGGCGATCGTGGGCAAGGCCATTCCGCCGCGCTCCTATCCCGAGCAGTGGAATGTGGAGCAGCTGGAAGCGGCGGCCAAGACGTATCTGAATGTCGCGGCGCCTATCAAGGCCTGGGCCGAGGAAGAGGGGATCGACCAGGAGATGGTCGAGGAGCGCCTGCGCGACCTGGCGGATGCGGGCGCGGCGGCCAAGGTGGCACAATATTCGCCCGAGATCATGCGGCAGGTGGAAAAGTCGCTGCTGCTGCAATCGATCGACGGGCTGTGGCGCGAGCACCTGGTGACGCTGGACCATTTGAGCAAGGTGGTGGGCTGGCGCGGGATTGCGCAGCGCGATCCGCTCAACGAATACAAGCAGGAAGCCTATGAGCTGTTCCAGTCACTCCTGACGAACCTGCGCGAACTGGTGACGACGCAGTTGAGCCATATCCAGCTGCAGTTGCGCCAGCCCGAGCCACTGCCGGAGCCCGATCTCAGCAGGCTTCAGGAAACCCATATCGATCCGCTGACCGGCGATAACGATGCCGATGGCGGCGACACGATCGCGGACTCGCTGGGGGCGGTGGGCAACGATCCCTCGCTCAAGCCGATCGATCCAAAATTGCTGGTCGGGGTGTCGCGCAATGCGCCGTGCCCGTGCGGATCGGGCAAGAAGTTCAAGCACTGCCACGGGGCGTTCTAGGACCGCCAATCCAGATGTTCAAGGATCGGCCACATCCGCGAGGATGTGGCCGGTTCGTTTGGCGATCGCCGGCGCAGGTTCATGTTGGAACGGCGGTCTCCCCGGTTCCCTGCAGCCTGCGGTCAGGCTCGGTCCGGTGCAGATAAACCGCGAACGTGTCCCATGGCGGCGTGACGGACAGCTGCCATAAAATACGCCCCACTTCGCCACGATGATATCCGCCATGCAGCGCGACGTGCGTGAGCATTTCCTGTCTGCTCATGTAACCCTTGTCACCATCGGTAAAGGTGAACGGGATCAGTTCTGCGAGCTCTGCGGGGGAGGCGTTCTCGATGTAATCCAGATAGGATTGGTCGGACCCGGCCACGGCGTCGCGCAATTCGTCCAGGGTTGGGGTGTCGACGGTATTGTCCGAGAGGTAGCCGTGCGGCACGCCCCTGAGATGCGCGGCGAAGATCTGGGCGACGACGTAATAGTGGTTGAGCAGGCGCAAGGCAGTCTGGAGTTCCGCTTGTTGCGAGCTGCCATCAACCGATGCCAGTTTATCAAAAAGCTCGCTATTGGCCCAGGCGTGGTAGCCATAAAGCTTGCGTAGCGCGTGATCCATTGACGAACTCCTTGGCGCGTTTCAAATGTGAGCATTGACTTCACATTTTAGGCGAGGAGGGGCCGATGTCTACTCGCATCTCCAGGCAGGGGGCCGTGATGCGCAAGGCGCCGCGCCAAGAGCGCTCCCGTGCCACGGTTGAACTGATCATCGAGGCGGGTGCTCGCGTTCTAGGGGAGACGGGCTGGGCCGGATTTACCACCAACAAGGTCGCCGCACTGGCTGGGGTGAGCATCGGGTCCTTGTACCAGTACTTTCCCGACAAGATGTCCTTGACCGATGCGATCCGCGGCCGTCATCTGGATGACTGCCTGGCCGTGATGCGGCAGACTAAGGCGGACGGACTGTCGGCAGAGCATTTCGCCGAAAAGCTTGTTTACGACATGATCGCCGCCCATAGCGGCCATCCCCGCCTGCATAGGGCGCTGCTCGATGAAGCGCCCAGTTCCGATGAACACAGAAATCCCAAAAGCGCATTTGAAAGCGAGTATCTGGGCTATTACGTCAGTGCGGTTTCGATCTATCGCGGACGTCAGGCCAATGCGCAGGACCGCACGATCGCGCTGGTCATTTCCGATGCCATCGACGGGGTGATCCACAACGCGGCGCGGCGGGGAGTGCTGGACGACAAGACGATGCAGCGCGAACTCATCCGCTTGATCAGCCTTTATATCGCCGATATGGCATCCGCTCGCGACGGCAGCTAATCCAGGCCTCGGACCGTGGAACCTGTCGACATTGATGCGCGGCTCAGCAATTGGAAAGCCCGGACCGATGGTCCGGGCTTTTTGGTGTGATCAGGCGGCGGCAATGCCGTCGAGGGCGGTGACGGCGTCCCTGGGCAGGTCGAGCGTGGCGGCGGCTAGGTTCTCCTGCAGATGGGCGAGCGACGAGGTGCCGGGGATCAAAAGGATATTGGGGGCGCGCTGCAGCAGCCAGGCGAGAGCGACCTGCATGGGCGTGGCGTCGAGTTGCGCGGCCACGTCGGACAAGATGGTGGATTGCAAGGGGCTGAAACCACCCAGGGGGAAGAAAGGCACATAGGCGATGCCGTCTCGGGCCAGGGCATCGATCAAGGCATCGTCGCCGCGGTGGGCCAGATTGTATTCGTTCTGCACGCAGACGATTTCGACAATGGCGCGCGCCTCGGCGATCTGGGTGGCGGTGACGTTGCTGATCCCGATATGGCGCACCAGGCCCTGGCGCTGCAGGTCGGCCATGGTTTCGACCTGGGCGGCGATGGAGCCTTCGGCCGGGCCGTGGGCCGACATCATGATGCGCAGATTGACGACCTCCAATGCTTCAAGGCCCAGATTGCGCAGATTGTCGTGCACGGCCCGGGTCAGCCCCTCGGGTGAATTATCGAGCAGCCAAGCCCCGCCATTGCCGCGCTTGGCGCCGACCTTGGTGACGATGGTCAGACTTTGGGCATAGGGCTCGAGCGCTTCGCGAATGATCTGGTTGGTGACGTAGGGGCCATAGTAATCGCTGGTGTCAATATGATCGACGCCGGCCGCCACGGCGGCGCGCAGGACGGCGAGGGCCGCGTCACGGTCCTTGGGCGGGCCGAAGACACCGGGGCCGGCCAGTTGCATGGCGCCATAGCCCAGGCGCGTGACGCTGCGATTGCCCAAGGTATAGGTGCCCGCGGATCGAATGGTTGACATGATTGCTCCTGTGGTTGCCGGCTCAAGATAGAGGCTGCGCAATCGCTTGATAATTGGGTACAATCTGCACAGGCTGTGCGGAGCGACGAACAATGAAGGCTGATCTTGGAGACCTGAGCGCTTTCGTTGCGGTGGCGCGTGCGGGTGGTTTCCGCGAGGCCGGACGGCTCAATGATAGCAGCGCATCAAGCCTCAGCCAAGCCATCCGGCGGCTGGAGGCCGAACTGGGCGTGCGCCTCTTCAACCGCACGACACGCAGCGTGGTCCCCACCGAAGCGGGACTGGGCCTGCTGGCGCGCCTGGGCCCGGCGCTCAGCGAGGTGGAGGCCTCGCTCGATGCGGTCAACGGCTTTCGCGACCGGCCGGCGGGCACGCTGCGCCTCAATGTGCCGGTCAGTGCATCGCGGCTGGTGCTGGCCCATATCGTGCCGCCGTTTCTGGCGGCCTATCCCGAAATCAGGCTGGAGGTGATTGGCGAAGAAAGCTTTGTCGATGTGCTGGCGGCCGGGTGCGACGCCGGCATCCGCTATGACGACAAGCTGGAACAGGACATGATCGCCGTGCCGATCGGGCCGCGGGTGCAGCGCTCGGCCCTGGGCGCGGCGCCAAGCTATCTCGATCGTCACGGCCGCCCGCAGCATCCGAGCGAGCTGTTGGCGCATGCCTGCCTGCGGGGGCGTTTTCCCAGCGGGGCCATGCCGGCTTGGGAGTTCGAGCGCCATGGGGAAAAGCTGCGGATCGAGCCAAGCGGACCCCTGATCGTCAGCATCGGGACGACCACGGACCTGGCGGTTGACGCGGCCATCGCGGGCAGCGGCATGGTCTATATCTTTGAGGACTGGCTGCGGCCCCTGTTCGATACCGGCGTCCTGGAACCACTGCTGGAGCCGTGGTGGCCGAAGTTTTCCGGGCCGTTCCTGTATTATCCGGGCCGACGCCTGGTGCCGGCGCCGCTGCGCGCGTTCGTCGATTTCATCAAGACCATGGCCTAGGCTTGTCGCGGTTCGGACGCGCTAGCAGCCGACGCGTAGTTCGGCGTAGCCGTCCATGCCGTCGGCGTTGGAGGAGACTACGGCCAGAGTGCAGCTGGTGCCCTTGAGGATGGCATTGCCGCCAAGGGTGACGATGGTGCCGTCGGTGAACGATACATAGGTCTTGTCCACGGCGGTGACCGCGACCACGGCGGGGGTGCCGCAAATGGGATAGCTGTCGCCGGCGGCGACCAGGAAGCGGGTGCCCTGGGGGATGCAATCGGTGGCCGGGCCGGTGGGGGTGGCCGTTGCGGTATCGGGGATGGCGGCAGCCGGCGCCGGGGCCTGGCCGCGCCAGTCCTGTTCGAGGATGGCGAGGCGGTTGCTCAAATCCTGCACGGCGTCGCTGGCCGGCAGGGCGATATCGCCGGGGCGCTGCTGGCTGAACAATTGCAGGCTCAGCCTGATCTGGGCAATGTCGGTGGCGACGCGGCTGAGGTCGCGCTGGGTATCGGCATAGACCCAGGCGGAGGTGGCGATGGCGGCCAGGGCGATCAGGCCGACCACGACGGTCAGGACGCGGGTAGTTCTGGAGGGATTTGCCGGCGCGATATCAGGCGTGCCAGTATCCGATTTCGACACACCCGGCAGTGCCCACTTCTGGTCCAAAGCGATATTCTCCGTTGCAGGTGCCGATGGGCGGGGGAATGCGGGCCGCCTCGAACAGGTCATAGCCCTGCTTGAGATTGGTCCAGAACGCCAGCCAGTGCTGGCCGCCCATGGCCGCCATGGCCGCATCGCTCATGGCGAACGGAAAGGCGTGGATATCAACCGCCTCCTGTCCGCCCGCCAGCGCCGCCGCCACGATAGCATAAATTTGGTCGACCTTGGCATCGGTCATCGCATAGCAGCCGACCGAGGAGCAGCCGCCATGCACCATCAGGGCCGAGCCCGTGCGGTTCAGGCTCTGGTCGAAGGCGTTGGGAAAGCCGAGATGAAGGCCAGGTGATGGCGCGACTTGGGGTTGAGCTGCGGCAGGGCGACCCGGTAGAAGCCTTCTGGCGCCTGGCGATCGCCTTCGCGCAGCTTGGGGCCGAGCCCGCCGGAAAAATAGCAGATATCGTAGGGTCGGAACAGCGCGAAGCGGCCATCGGCGTTCTGCAGCCAGACTTCGAGGCGCCGCTCGCGCTTGAAGATGCGGATAAAGGCGGGATCGCCGAGGGTGAAGCCGGCGGCGTCGAGATCGGCAAGAAGTTGGGTGCGGTCATAGATGATCGGGGCGGGTGCGGCGGGTGGTGGGGTCACGGGGGCCATTAGCGGGTAAAGGCCAAGGGCGAGGACGGCCAGCAAGGCGAGACCGATCAGGATAGCTTCGATAGGTTTGCGCTCGGCCATGAGGGGTGTCCTCGTCGGTAGCGATGGGCGGCAGGATCGTGCCGGAACGATGGCTGGGGGTGCAAGGTCCCCTCATCCGGCGCTGCGCGCCACCGTCTCCCACAAGGGGAGAAGGGTGACGACTGAAGGGTTCAGGCTCGTGCTCCTCCCGTGGGAGAAGCTAGGCTCGGTTGGATGCGGGCTAACTAACTGGTGCAGTCAGCTCCGCACCAGAGGGGGCATCGGCACGGGCGCGGGCTTGCCGGTGATGACGGGGGCGATGTTTTCCTCGCCGCCACCGAACAGGTTGCCGACGCCGCCGAAGAAGCCGCCGACAGCGCCGTTGACGGCTTCGCCGCGGGCCTTGATGACCGCATCGGTGGTTGCCTGCTGCTCGACGGCGGCAAGCTGGCCGGCTAGCGCCGTTTCATCGGCCTGCTGGCGGGCCAGCAGCGCGGCATTGGGCGCGACGGCGGGGCAGGTGCCCATGGCATCGAGGGGTGCCACTGTTGCGGCATTGAAGATATATTGGCGCTCGCACACGTCCCAGAGCGGGGGCGCCTTGTTCAGCTCAAACAGGTCGTAGCCTTCCTTGATGTCCTTCCAGAAGCCCATGCTGGCATCGGCGGTGTGTGTGGCCAGGTTGGCGGCGGTCATGCGGAACGGAAAAATCTGCAACTGGAAGCTAGGATTGCCGCCCCTGAAGGTTTCGCGGGCCAGAGCATAAATTTCGGAAATACCCTCGTCGGTCATGGCGTAGCAGCCGCGTGAGGAGCAATCGCCATGCACCATCAGGTCCGAACCGGTGCGGCCCCAGGAACGGTCGAACTTGTTGGGAAAGCCGGTGTTGAAGGCCAGATAATAGTTGGACTTGGGGTTCAGCAGGCCCGGCGTGATGGTGTAGAAGCCCTCCGGGCTCTGCCGGTCGCCTTCCTTGACCTTGGGGCCGAGGGCGCCGGAATAGGCGCAGATCTCATAGGTCTTGAGCAGGCGGTACTGCCCGGCGGTGCTGCGCTTCCAGACTTCGAGGACGCTCTCCTGCTTGAAAATGCGCACGACCATGCCTTCGCCGGGGGTCGAGCCGATGGCCTTGATCGCCGCGACCAGGCCACTGTTCAGGGGCTGGTTCTGGCGATTGTCGCCCTTGACCAGGCCGCCGCAGGCCGCCAGGCCCAGGCTGAGCCAGGCCAGGATGAACACCATTGCAAGTTTGTTGAGAAAAAAGGAGTTCACAGCAAAAGCAGCCCGTTGGTGAAAGAGTTGATTTACCCCTACGCGGTGTTGGTTAGCGCATGGTGAGAGCTCATGGTTAACGGACAATTACCATGGTGGCCAAATGCCCGGAAGCACCGGGCGTGGCAATTCGATGCCGGATTTTTGATTGGATCGAGATGATGCCGGTCTGCAACGGGGCGACCTTCGGTCGTGTTGCTAGACCGTCCGGCCGATCGCCAGGAACTTTTCGCGGCGCTGTTCGCGAATGTCGAGACGCTCCCTGCCGGCGAAATCCTTGAGGAAGGCGGCGATGGCGGTGCGGGTGGCGTCCATGACGAACTGGTGCTGGCGGTGGGCACCGCCGGACGGCTCGGCGATGATGCCGTCGATGACGCCGAAGCCGAGCAGGTCGGTGGCGGTGATCTTCATGTTGGTGGCGGCGTCCTGCGCCTTGGCGGCGTCTTTCCACAGGATCGAGGCGCCACCTTCGGGGGAGATCACCGAATAGATGGCGTGCTCGAGCATCAGCACCCGGTTGGCGGTGGCGATGGCGATGGCGCCGCCCGAACCGCCTTCGCCGATGATGATGGCGAGGTTGGGCACGCCCAGCTCGAGGGATTTTTCGGTGGAGCGGGCGATGGCCTCGGCCTGGCCGCGTTCCTCGGCACCGATGCCGGGATAGGCTCCGGCAGTATCGACGAAGGCAATCACGGGAATGTTGAAGCGGTCGGCCATGTCCATGATGCGGACGGCCTTGCGATAGCCCTCGGGGCGGGCCATGCCGAAATTGTGCTTGAGCCGCGATTCAGTGGAATTTCCCTTTTCCTGGCCCAGGATGGCGACGGGCTGGCCATTAAACCGGCCCAAGCCGGCTTGCACGGCCGAATCTTCGCCGAATTTGCGATCGCCGGCCAGCGGCGTCCATTCGGTGATCAGGCCCTGCACATAGTCGGAAAAATGGGGGCGCTGGGGGTGGCGGGCGACCTGGGTCTTCTGCCAGGGCGTCAGGCGCCGGTAGATATCGACCAGTGCCTCGTCGGCGCGGGCGGACAGGCGCGTGACTTCCTCGTCGATGCTGACTGCCTGGTCGGTGGCGGCAAGCGCCTTGAGCTCGGCGATCTTGCCTTCAAGTTCGGCGACCGGCTTTTCGAAATCGAGATAAGACTGCATCCCACCTGCCTATGAGCGGGTCGTGTGGCGACCCATCGGGTTGGGGCGCTGCTGTTGGCGCCCAACGTGGCCGCAACGTGGCGATGGCGCAACGCGGAGTCAAGGTTCTTGCCGTTCGCTTCCGGAAAGGTACGAAGCGTGCCCTTGACCGTCTGCGCTATTGGTCCGCCAAGGGATGATGGGTTTCCACCAGGGTGCGCAGCTTTTCGTCGAGCACGTGGGTATAAATCTGCGTGGTCGAGATATCGGCATGGCCGAGCAGCATCTGCACCACACGCAGGTCGGCGCCGCCACCCAGCAAGTGGCTGGCAAAGGCGTGGCGCAGCACATGGGGCGCGACCCGGGCCGAGCTGATACCGGTGCGCGCGGCGAGCCGCTTGAGATCGCGCGCGAAGACCTGGCGGGCCAGATAGCCGTCGGCGCCGCCGGCGGGGAACAGAAAAGGGCCGGGCTCCAGGGTTGCCAGATAGGCCTTGATGGCGTCGCGGGCGCGGTCGTTGACCGGAACGATGCGCTCCTTGTTGCCTTTGCCGATGATGGTCAGGAAACTGGCATCGCGCATGACGGCCGAGCGCTTCAGGCTAACAAGTTCGGACACACGCATGCCGGTGGCATAGAGCAGTTCGAGCAGGAGGTAGAGGCGGAGCGCGGCAGCCTGTTTTTGCGGAGACGCATCGGCGTTCGCCTCCGCTTCGGCGGTGGTCAACAGGCGGTCGACCTCGGCGATGGAGAGCACTTTGGGCAGCGGGCGGCGCGCCTTGGGGCTGGCGACGATGCGGGTCGGATCGTCACCACGCAGGCCATCGGCACAGAGAAAGCGGTGGAACTGGCGGATCGCCGAAAGCTGGCGGGCACTGGAGGATGCCGACAGGCCATCGCGCTTGAGCTGGTCGAGATAGGCCGACACGTGCTCGCGCGCGCCGGTCAGAAGGGTTTGCCCATGGCTGAGCAGGAAGCCCGAATAGCCGGCGAGATCGCGCCGATAGGCGGCGACGGTATTGGCGGCGGCGCCGCGTTCGGCGCTCATCATTTCGAGAAAAGCGGAAATCAGATGGCTGCCGCTCATTCGGGCGCGATTCCGGCCGCCGGCCCGGTGGCGGCGGGCGGGGGCTGGACCAGCGAGGGGGGCTCGACCAGCGGGGCGGGCTGATTGCCTGTCGCGGGGGCACTTTCGCCCAGCAATTCCCGGGCGGGAATGCGGATGGTGACTTCCTTGGGCGTCGGCTCGACCAGGGCGACCAGCATGAACATTGCCGCATAGACCAGGCCCGCCAGGAACAGCAGGGTAATGACGAGGCGGATAAGAGTGGGCATGGTGATCCGGTCGAGGCTCGATTTGGTGCATTATGGCACCAAATGCTTTCCAACTGGTAGGCATGGCCAGGCGGCAAGTTCTTGACAGGGGCCCTCCGCCCCGCTTGATAGCCGCAACACAGGTGCGGAGCGGCTGGTGAGCAGACCCGACATGGCGGAGCGGCAGGCGCGCGCCAAGGAGCTTATCGATGCGCTGGCGGGGCGGCCGCTGGTGTTGATCGGCATGATGGGCGCGGGCAAGACCACGGTCGGCCGGCGGCTGGCCAACCAATTGGGCCGATCGTTTCTCGACAGCGACGAGGAAATCGAGAAAGCCGCGCAGATGAGCATTCCCGAGATTTTCGAGCAGCGCGGCGAGCCCGAATTCCGCGCCGGGGAGACCCGCGTCATCGCCCGGGTGCTCAAGGATCGCGACATCGTGCTGGCCACCGGGGGCGGCGCGTTCGTCAATGCGGAAACGCGCGGCCTGGTCAAGGCGGAAGCGGTTTCGGTGTGGATCAAGGCGGATTTCAACCTGTTGTTCGCCCGGGTGTCGCGGCGATCGAACCGGCCGTTGCTGCGGACCGCCAATCCGCGCGCGACGCTGCAGGCCCTGATCGAGGAGCGCTATCCCATTTACGGGGAGGCCGACGTCACGGTGATCTCGCGCGACGTGCCCCAGGATGTGGTGGCGGGGGACTTGATCGAGGCGGTGCTGGCCCATCTGCAAAGCGAGGAGTCCTGATGGCGCAGATCGCCCATACCGTTCGCGTGGCGCTTGGCGAGCGGGCCTATGACATCCTGATCGGGGACAGGCTGCTGGACGATGCCGGGGCGATCCTTTTGGAGCGCTTCGCGGGGCGGCGCTATGGCATCATCACGGACGAGAACGTGGCCAGGGCGCAATTGCCGCGCCTGTTGCAATCGCTGGACGCCGCGGGGCTGGAGCATGCCGAAATCGTCTTGCCGGCGGGGGAAGCCACCAAGTCGTTCGGCCAGCTGCAAACGGCGGTCGAGGGATTGTTGGCGGCGCGGCTGGAGCGGGGCGACCTGGTGATCGCGCTGGGGGGCGGGGTGATCGGGGACCTGGCAGGGTTCGCGGCGTCGATCACGCGGCGGGGCATGGATTTCGTGCAGATGCCGACGAGCCTTCTGGCACAGGTGGATAGCGCGGTGGGGGGGAAAACCGGGATCAACTCGCCCCATGGCAAGAATTTGATCGGCGCGTTTCATCAGCCGAAATTGGTGCTGGTGGATTTGTCGAGCCTCGATAGCCTTAATGCACGGCAATTCGCGGCGGGTTATGCCGAAGTGGTCAAATATGGGCTGATCGATGACGAAGAGTTCTTTTTCTGGCTGGAGCAGAACCAGGCAGAGATTTTCGCCGGCGGGCCGGCGCGGGGCGAGGCGATCGCGCGGTGCTGCCGGCAAAAGGCGCGCGTGGTGATCGCGGACGAGAAAGAGCTCGGCGTGCGGGCGCTGCTCAATCTAGGGCACACGTTCGGGCATGCGCTGGAAAAAGCCACCGGCTATGGCGATCGGCTGCTGCACGGCGAGGGCGTAGCGATCGGCATGGTGCTGGCGCATGGCTTTTCGGCGCGGCTGGGGCTGGCGCCGAGCCAGGACACGGGGCGGATCGTCCAGCATTTGCAAAAGAGCGGGTTGCCCACCACATTGGGGGACGTGCCGGGGGACCTGGGCTCTACCGAAGATTTGATGGCGGCGATTGCGCAGGATAAAAAGGTTTCGCGCGGGGCGCTGACGTTTATTCTGACGCGCGGGATCGGGAAGGCGTTTATCGAAAAAGGCGTGGATGCGGTTGCAGTGGCGCGGTTCTTGGACGATGTGCGGGGCTGACTTGCTTCTCCTTCTCCCCTTGCGGGCGAAGGTGCCCGAAGGGCGGATGAGGGGTTTCCTGCAAGTCGTTGCATGGAGTAACTGGTTGGCGCAGCATCCTCACCCTGACCTTCCGCTGGACGCAGAAATGTTGGTCCTTGTTCGGCTCAAGACGGCCACTGGAGCGTCTTGTGGCCTCGGCACCGTCTCCAAGTCCCGCAAGGGGCGAGGGCAAGACAAGAAATCAAACCCCGTGGGGCAATTCGAAGGGGCCATTTACCGGCAGAACCTCGATGGCAAGGGCGTGGACGCCGGTCTCGAGTTCGGTGGCGAGAGTTTCGAGAATTGCGCGGTGTTGCGCGACGCGCGACTTGCCTTCAAGATGGCGGGTCGCGATTCTGACACGAAAATGGGTTTCACCAGCTTCCCGCCATCCGGCGTGGCCATGGTGAAGCTGGGATTCGTCGATGACGTCGAGGTGAACGGGCGCCAGCGCCCGTGTCAGCTTGTCGGTGATGGTGTCGGTCATGGACATGGTTTGACGTTTCTGTTGACGGTTTATTGGGTAGTAGCTAGGCGCAATGAAAATCGAATCCAAGCTTTTCGACACGATCCGCATCCGCCCGCGCCGGGAGGACAAGCCCGAACCCGCCGCCATCGGCTGCGACTGGGAAGGATGCGACAAGGCGGGCACGCACCGCGCGCCCAAGGGACATCGCAACGAAGGGCAGTATCACAATTTCTGCCTCGAGCATGTGCGCCACTACAATACGGCGTTCAACTTCTTTGCCGGCATGGACAAAGATGACCTGGAAGAGGCGCTGCACGCGCCACCCAAGCCGGAGGCGCGCACCAGCTTCGGCACGGGACAAGCCGGCGCGCGGGCATCGCGCACGGCCAAGACGGCGGGGCTGGGGTCCGGCGACAAATATGGCGATCCGTTCGGCGTGTTCGCCAAGTACCGGCATCGCCAATCGCAAAAACCGGCCGAGGAGCGCTCGCGCCCACTGCACGAGCCGGACCGGCGGGCTCTGGAAACGCTTGGCATTCTGGGCCAGGCCAAATCCGACGAGATCAAGAAGGCCTACAAGAGCCTGGTCAAGCTGCACCATCCCGATGCCAATGGCGGCGACAAATCGTCCGAGGACCGACTGCGCACCATCATCGCGGCGTATTCGCATTTGAAGAAGGCGGGGTTCGTGGCGAAGTAAATGGTGCCACGCCCTCGTGGTTCGAGGCGCTGAAGAAGCGCACCTCACCAGGAGGGCTGTTGTTGGACCGAGTGTCTGGTAGCCCTCATGGTGAGGTGCGACTTCTTTACGAGCCTCGAACCACGAGGGCGTGGCATGGAAGCGTCCCAGTCATGCCCGCTAACGGCTACCCCGGCCGTCACAATGCTGCTATAGAGCGCCCGACTTCGCCGAATTTTTCCCGCCCGTTCCGTTTCTTGCCGCCAAGAGCCCTGCCATGAGCGACTACACCAATTTGCCCGATACCGACTACAAGGCCCGCGATCTGTTCGGGATCGATTCCGACATGATCGTGCGCGGCTATGCCCAGGCCGACAGCCATGTGCCGCCGGTCGATCCGGACTATCTGTTCGACCGCAACACGACATTGGCGATCCTGGCGGGCTTCGCCTTCAACCGCCGCGTCATGGTGCAGGGCTATCACGGCACGGGGAAATCGACGCACATCGAACAAGTGGCCGCCCGGCTGAACTGGCCGCTGGTGCGGGTGAATCTGGACTCCCATGTGAGCCGTATCGATCTGGTCGGCAAGGACGCCATCGTGCTCAAGGACGGCAAGCAGATCACCGAATTCCGCGACGGCATTTTGCCGTGGGCGGTGCAGAACAATGTGGCCTTGGTGTTCGACGAATATGACGCGGGCCGGCCCGACGTGATGTTCGTGATCCAGCGCGTGCTGGAAGTTGCCGGCAGGCTGACGCTGCTGGACCAGAACCGCGTCATCGTGCCCCATCCGGCGTTCCGGCTGTTTTCGACCACCAATACGATCGGGCTGGGGGATACGTCGGGGCTCTATCACGGCACCCAGCAGATCAACCAGGGCCAGATGGACCGCTGGAGCCTGGTGACGACGCTCAATTATCTGCCGCACGACAAGGAAGTGGGCATCGTTTTGGCCAAGGCCAAGAGCTATGCGGCCAATGACAAGGGCAAGAAGACCGTGTCCAACATGGTGCGGCTGGCGGATCTGACGCGCTCGGCCTTTATCAATGGCGATCTGTCGACGGTGATGAGCCCGCGCACGGTGATCACCTGGGCCGAGAATGCCGAGATTTTTGGCGATGTCGGGTTTTCGTTCCGGCTGACGTTCCTCAACAAATGCGACGAGCTGGAACGGCCGGTGGTGGCCGAGTTCTATCAGCGGGTGTTCGGGGAAGATTTGCCGGAGAGCTCGGCGAACCTGGCGGTGGCCGTATAATTGCAATTCCGGCGTCATTCCCGCGAAAGCGGGAACCCACTCTTGGATCGCAGACGAATGGGTTCCCGCTTTCGCGGGAATGACGCGGTGACAAGGATGGGAATTCGCGCCGAACGCGAGTTGCCCCGCCCGGTTCGCTACGCTCACTCCCTCCCCGCATGGGGAGGGGCAGCAAGAGCCCAGAGTATTGATGAATGGCACAGCCACCCCGCAGCAAAGCCAATAAGCCGGACCAGACCCAGGCGTTCAAAGCCGCCATGGGCGCGACGGTGCGCGCCATTGGCGGCAAGGCGGACCTGGAGGTGTCATTCACCGCCGACCGGCCGCTCCTGACCTCCGACAAGGCGCGGCTGGCCAACTTGCCGCGGCTGCCGAGCCGGCGCGATATCGCGGTGGCGCGCGGGCAGGGCGATGCCATGGCGATGCGCTTGGCCAGCCACGATCCCGATACCCATCGCAAGCGCAGCCCGATTGACCCGATGGCGCGGGCAGCGTTCGACGCGCTGGAGCAGGCGCGGGTCGAGGCGCTGGGCTGCGTGCGGATGCCCGGGATGGTGGGCAATATCGGGGAAATGCTGGAGGACCGGTTGTTCCGCGCCAATTTCGCCGAGGTCAGCGATCGCGGCGACGCGCCGATCGCCGAGGCCTTGGGCCTGCTGTTGCGCGAAAAACTGGCCGGCGTGCCGGTGCCGCCATCGGGACATCGGCTGGTCAATCTATGGCGGGCCGAGATCGAAGCCAAAGGCGGGGCATCGCTGGACAAGCTGCTGACCCGCTACGAGGACCAGGAGGCGTTTTCGCGCATTGCCAAAGCGCTGCTGCGCGACCTCAACCTGGTGCCCGAAAGCGAATTGGAAGACCCCGACGCCAGCGACGAGGACAATGGCGACGACCAGGAGCCCGACCAGGCCGAGGGCAGCGATCAGTCGCCCGAACAGGGCGAAGGCGAGAACGATCAGTCCGACAGCGAGCAGGATGAAAGCGCCGGCGACACCGAGGAAACCGGCGATGTCGATGGCATCGACAGCGACATGGCCGATACCGACGAGGACGCGGCGGCCGAAGCGGGGGAAGACGCGCCGATGCCGCCGCCGGCCAAGGACGGCGGCGAGCGGGCGACGAACCAGTTCAACTACAAGATTTTCACGCAGAAGTTCGACGAGATCGTCAAGGCGGGCGAGTTGTGCCCACCCGAGGAGCTCGACCAGTTGCGGGCGCTGCTCGACAAGCAGCTGGAAAATCTCGCAGGGGCGGTAGCGCGGCTGGCCAACAAGCTGCAGCGGCGGCTGATGGCCAAGCAGAACCGGAGCTGGCAGTTCGACCTCGAGGAAGGCCTGCTGGATACGGCGCGGCTGACCCGCGTGGTCACCGATCCGATGCAGGCATTGTCGTTCAAGGTCGAGAACGACACCGATTTCCGCGACACGATCGTGACGCTGCTGATCGATAATTCGGGCTCGATGCGGGGGCGACCGATCACCATTGCGGCGATCTGCGGAGACATCCTGGCGCGCACGCTGGAGCGGTGCGGGGTCAAGGTGGAAATCCTGGGCTTCACCACGCGGGCCTGGAAGGGCGGCAAGTCGCGCGAGGCCTGGCTGGAGGCCAATCGGCCGGCCAATCCGGGACGGGTCAACGACGTGCGCCACATCATCTACAAGGCGGCGGACGAGCCGTGGCGGCATGCGCGGCGCAATCTGGGCCTGATGATGCGCGAGGGGCTGCTCAAGGAAAATATCGACGGCGAGGCGCTGGAATGGGCACGCAAGCGGCTGATGGCGCGGGCGGAATCGCGGCGCATCCTGATGGTGATTTCCGATGGAGCGCCGGTAGATGACTCAACGCAGTCGGTCAATGCCGGCAATTACCTCGAGGCCCATCTGCGCCAGGTGATCGAGGATATCGAGACGCGCTCGCCGATCCAGCTGGTGGCGGTGGGGATCGGGCATGACGTGACGCGGTATTATCGCCGGGCGGTGACGCTGCTCGATGCCGAAGAATTGGGCGGGGCACTGACCGACGAGCTGGCGGCCCTATTCGACGAGGAGCCGCCGGCACAGGTGCGACGGGGGCGGCGCGGATGATCCGCCGCGCGCTCGCTCTGGCCTTGGCCATGGCGGCCGTCTGGCAGGCCGACGCGGCCGAACTGACCGTGGGCGCGGTGCAGATCACCGATTTTGGCGGCGTTCCCCTGGATGGGCCGGTCGATCGGCTGATCTGGCGCGGCGGCATCGCCATGGTCAGCCAGGACGACAGCTTCGGGGGGCTGTCGGGGATCGCCTTCACCAGCACCGACCAGCATGTGGCGCTGGTTTCGGACCGGGGCAATTTCATCTCTGGACAACTGGCCTACGATGAAGGCAACCGGCTGTTCGGCTTTATCGGCGTGCGCATCGAGCCGATCCAGAACTCCAAGGGCGCGCCGTTGCCCCGGCAGTATAGCCGCGATGCCGAGGCGATCACGACGGTGCTGCGCAATGGCGTGCCGGAAGCGGTGCGGGTGGGGTTCGAGCACCTGACGCGGGTAGCGGAGTTCGAGCTGACCGACATGGTGCCCGGCGGAGCGGCCAAGGAGGTGGAGGTTCCCGAATGGCTGACCGATACGCGCACCAATGAATCGCTGGAAGCAGTCTGCGTGGCGCCCGACGCCTCCCCGATCGCCGGCTCGACACTGCTGTTGACCGAAGGGGTGATCGACGATGACGGCCAGCACGTCGCCTGGCTCCTGGGGCAGAACGACAAGGGGCCGCTCAGCTATCAATCGAGCCCGGCGGTGAACCCAACCGATTGCGCGTTTTTGCCCAATGGCGATTTGCTGGTGCTGGAGCGCGGGGTGTCGTTCCTGGCATTCACGATGACCCTGCGGCGGGTGCGGGCGCAGGATGTGCGGCCGGGCAATCTGATGGTGGGCGAAGTGCTGCTGCAGGCGAGTGGCGGGACGATCGACAATATGGAGCAGGTGGCGGTTCACACCGCGCCCGGCGGTGAAACGCGGATCGTGCTGGGAAGCGACAATAATTTCAACGATTGGGAGCGCAATCTGTTGCTGGAATTTGCGCTGGCACCATAAGGCCCCCTCATCCGCCCTTCGGGCACCTTCTCCCACAAGGGGAGAAGGGGAAGGAGCCGAAAATTCTCAGTTGTCACCCTTCTGCCCTTGTGGGAGAAGGTGGCCCGAAGGGCCGGATGAGGGGGCCGTAGCCATAGCGTCGAAGCATGGGGAAGCGCAGAACCCCTCACCCTGAAATTCTTCTGAACGAAGAATTTCTGTCCCTCTCCCTCAAGGGGCGAGGGGAAGAACGACGCTCAGGCGCTCGCTAGGGGCGGTAGCGGCATCAGCCGCCCCATCAGCGCGCGATAGGGCGCCAGGAGCAACAAAGCGGCGAGGAATTTGACGAGGAAATCGCCGGTGGCGAGCGAGGTCCAGAGGGGCACTTCAGGGCCGATGCCGAGCCAGGGCGCGGGGAAGCCAAGCGAGCCGTCCGCGAGGCCGAACAGGGCGTCGATGCCGGCCAGGGCGGGGGCGAAGGCGAAGGCGAAGAAGATCGTCGTATCGATGATCGAGCCGAACAGCGAGCCTGCCAGCGGCGGCAGGAACCAGGAGCGGCTGGCGCGAAGGCGCGAAAACACGGCGATATCGAGCAATTGCCCGACAAGGAACGCCGACGCCGAAGCCAGCGCGATGCGCTGCGTGGTGGCGGGCGCGCCACCGGCATTCCAGGGCAGCGGGTGATAGCTCAGATAAAACGAGACGCCGAGGCCAACCAGGAAGCCGACCAGAACCACGAGGCGCGCATTGCGCGGGCCATCGAAGCGGTTGGTCAGATCGGTGATGAGGAAGGCAAAGGGGAAGGTGAAGGCGCCCCAGGTCAACAAATCCGCCAGGTTGACAGAGCCAAGCTGGGCCTGCAGCGGATAGAGCACGAGTATGTTGGACGCGGCGACAACCACGACCATGGCGGCGATGGCCACCAAAAGGCGAGTGAACATGGCAATGGACCTCATAGGCGCTGGCCGGCAAAAGACCGGGGCGGGACGCGTTCAATAACAGGGGTTCGCGGTTTACGCCAGGCTATCGACCGGCGGGCGAGCGACAGCAGAGACCCTGATGGCTGAGCTGTATGTTCAAACAAAAACCGCGCAGCACTGGGGCGCTGCGCGGTCCAAACCCGGACTCGATGAACTTAGGCGGCCAGAGCGGCGCGCAGTTCCTTTTTGAGGCCGCGGGCCAGGGGGCTCATGTCGGCGTCATCCTGCTTGAGCAGGAAGGCATCGAGACCGCCGCGATGTTCCACCGTCCGCAGGGCGGCAGCGCAGATGCGCAGCTTGACCGGGCGGCCAAGCGCCTCGGACAGCAGGGTTACATTCAAGAGGTTGGGCAGGAAGCGGCGACGGGTGCGGTTGAGCGCGTGGCTCACATTGTTCCCGGTCATCACGCCCTTGCCAGTCAGTTCACAGCGACGGGCCATCGAGATATCCTATTTGTGTAAAGGTCCTGCGTGGCGGAGACGTCCGCAACGGGCCTTGATTGTTGTGAAATCTGGGGCGTCTTTAGAGAAAACGGGCGACGCCGTCAAGGCGAGGCGGGCTCAAACGGGCGCGATCGGCTTGCAAGGGGGGATCGGCGCAGGCATTTTCTGGGTCGAACTGATTCGCTGCGGCGCCGGGGGGCGTGCCGTCCTTGCCACGCGTGCTGAGAGACGAGCCATCGTGATCCTGTCCCGATTTATCTGTGCCGGCGCCTTCGCCTTGGTCGCTCACGCGGCGCTGGCGGCGGATGTCAACGCCAATGCGCGCTATGTGGTGACGTTAGGCGGCATCAACGTGGCCAATGTCGATGTGGACCTGACCGATAGCGGCGGGCGCTACAGCCTTGATCTGGAAGCCAAGGTGGCCGGACTGGGTGCGTTGGTGTCGAGCGGCACGGCCAGCGTGACGGCCAGCGGTCAATCGAGCGTGCCGCAATTGACCAGCCAGCAGTTCGACCTGGAGACCCGGGCCAATGGCGAGGTTTTCACGGTGGATGTCAGCTATGCGGGCCATGACGTATCGGCGTTCCGGGTCGATCCGCCGTTGGTGGACAATTACAACCGGGTGCCGATCGAGCGCTCGCATCTGAGCAATGTGGGGGATGTGCTGTCGGCCTTCGTGGTCAAGGGCGGGGCGCTGGACAAAGCTTTGTGTCGGCGCAAGCTTGCGGTGTTCACCGGGGTCGAGCGCTTCAACATCGTCATGGCCTTCGCAGCCGAAGACCAGGCGACTTCGCCGCGCACCGGTTACCAGGGGCCGGTCATCCTATGCAATCTGGATTACCAGCCGATCTCGGGCCATTTTACCAGTTCGGAAATGACCAGCTACCTGGCCGATAGCGACCGCATCCTGATCTGGTACGCGCCATTGGGCGAGACGGGATATTTCATTCCCTACCGCGTGCTGCTGACCACCAGCGTAGGCGATCTGTCCATGGTGCTGACGGCGATGACGCCTTAGCCGGCGCCGACCTGATTTTTCCTTTATTTTGATGCTGCCGGGGCGGGTCGAGCACTCGCGGCGGCGCTTTGCTGCGGCGACACGCTTGTCCCGGCCTGGGACGGTCAACGGGTTTTTCGTCAATTTCGCGTCGGGAAAGGGTTGGAAACCAGCGCGGGAGAGATGACGGCCGGGATCGACGACGGCAATCGGGTTTTAACCTGTCGTTCAGAATGGGCGTTGGGCAGGGCCGAATTCACGGTCTGGTCACGAAGATGAACGGCTTTTTGGGGAAAAGCGGGTTCGCTCCGGCGGACGATGAACGCCTGGTGGGTGGCGGTGGGTCCGACCACCAGGGGCGGGGGGTGAACAAAGGCGCACTGGCACGGTTCGCCCGATTCGATCCGTGTTCGTTCGGGGTTTGATGCGGGGGTTAACGGGGGATGCGGTTGGGCTCTTGGACTGTTTCGGAACGGGAGCTTTGGATAGTTCGTCCCTGCGGCTCGCTCGGAAGTCTCCTTGATGGGAAGGCAATGGGTTATGCGAGCATAATCCTGCCAGTGCCACCGGGCAGCTCCTCCCTCGTCAGGGAGAGGATGGTTCGGGGCGCGCGAGCATGGATATGGGGGATGGTAAACCCCCACCTTGTTCCTCCCCCTGGAAGGGGAGGCGTTGACTGCGAGATTTGTCAAAGGTCTGGGCTAGGGACGATAGCCCTGCGCTTGGTGGGGAAGGCAGGGTGATTAGCCGCGGATGCGTGTCCCGGGTCGGGACGGTCAATAGTGGACTTCCGCAATTTAGGAGTTTGAACGCCTTTGCCGGCTTGGGACACAGACTGAATGCTCAAGAAAAATAGCGGGTTGGGGCTTTAACGATCGCTTCATGTTTGGGCTTTGGAGGGCAGATTCGGCGGTTTGTTAAGTATCGCGTAACGATCTTGAACGGGACTTGCGGTTTGAGGCGGCCGGCCCGGCGCGTCACAAAGATGTTAGTGGGTTCGGCGGTATCGACCTACCAGAGTTAGACCGGAACAAAGTGAGACTCACCGAGTCTCATCGATTCGGTTCCGGTTTGTTCGCGGCCCGTTCTGTCACCAAACGGACATGGATTTCCGTCGTTTGTTGTGTCCTGTTGTGGGACGTTGCGCGTTCTGGCACTTCTATCGGGCGCCCCGGCGTCCTACATTGGCGACGATGACTTTCTCACCATATTCAACGCTCAAGGCGATTCTCGGGCCCACCAATACCGGCAAGACCTATTTTGCCATCGAGCGGATGCTGGCCCATCCGAGCGGCATGATCGGCTTGCCGCTGCGGCTGCTGGCACGCGAGGTCTATCATCGCGTGGCGGAGCGGGCAGGGGAAGGCGCCGTCGCGCTGGTAACGGGGGAGGAGCGGATCGTGCCGCCCCGGCCGCGCTATTGGGTGTGTACGGTGGAGGCGATGCCCACCGACATCAAGGTCGATTGCGTGGCGATCGACGAAATCCAGACGGCGATCGATTTCGACCGTGGGCATGTGTTCACCGACCGCATCCTGCATGCGCGCGGCATGAGCGAGACGCTGTTGCTGGGCGCCGCGACCATGGCGCCGGTGATCAAGCGGCTGTTGCCCAATGTGGAAATCATCGACCGACCGCGATTCTCCCAGTTGAGCTATGCCGGCTCCCGGAAGATTTCGCGCCAGCCGGAGCGCTCGGCGATCGTGGCATTCTCGGCCCGCCAGGTCTATGCGATTGCCGAGCTGATCCGGCGCGAGCGGGGCGGGGCGGCGGTGGTGATGGGGGCGCTGAGCCCGCGCACGCGCAATGCGCAGGTCGAGATGTACCAGAATGGCGATGTGGATTTTCTGGTGGCGACCGACGCCATCGGCATGGGGTTGAACCTCGATATCCATCATGTGGCCTTTGCCGACGACACCAAATTCGACGGGCACCAGAGCCGGCCATTGACGCCGGCCGAGCTGGGGCAGATCGCCGGGCGCGCGGGGCGGCATGCGCGCAATGGCACGTTCGGGGTAACGGCGGGAACCGAAGGGTTCGACGACGAGATGATCGTGGCACTGGAAACCCACGATTTCGAGCCGATCAAAGTGCTGCAATGGCGCAACAATGCGCTGGATTTCTCGTCGATCCCGGCCTTGCTCGACAGCCTTGAGCGGACGCCCGAGCAGCGCAGCCTGACGCGGGTGCCGATCGCCACGGACCAGCGGGCGCTGGAATTCGTGGCCCGCAACGAAGCGGGCGCCCTGGCACGGGGGCTGAGCGGGGCCAAACTGTTGTGGGATGTGTGCCAGACCCCGGATTACCTGGGGATTTCACCGGCTGCGCATGGCGAAATCATCACCCGGATCTATTCCGACCTGATGCGCAAGCAGGCGGTGAACCCCGACTGGATGGCCGAGCAGGTGCGGTTTTGCGACAATTCGAGCGGCGATATCGACACGCTTAGTAACCGTATCAAGCAAATCCGCACCTGGACGTTTGTCGCCAATCGCAAAAACTGGCTTGCGGACCCAGTCCATTGGCGCGAAAAGACGCGGGATATCGAAGATCGGCTGAGCGATGCTCTGCACGAGCGATTGACCCAGCGGTTCGTCGACCGCCGCACCAGCGTGCTGCTCCGACATCTGAAAGACAAACGTATGGCATCTGTCGAGATCAATAGCCAAGGCGAAGTGCGGCTGGAAGGCCATCTTATCGGCACGCTCGAAGGCTTCCGCTTCACGATGGCGCGCAGCGAGGGCGAGATCGACGCCAAGGGCGTGCGCTCTGCTGCCGACCAGGTGGTGGCCCCCGAAATCCACAACCGGGCCGAGCGCCTGGCGGGGGCGCCGAACGAAGAGTTCGTCCTGGCGACCGACGGGCGGATGCGGTGGAAGGGCGATGTCGTTGCCGAACTGCTCGAGGGTGACGCGCTGCTGCGGCCGCGCATTCTGCTGCTGGCCGACGAAAGCCTGACCGGGCCCGATCTGGAGCGGGTGCAGGAGCGGCTGGCCTTGTGGCTGCGCCACCATATCAACACCGTGCTGGAACAACTGATGGTGCTGGAAGCACCGGCCGACCTGGAAGGGGGGGCGCGCGGCATCGCGTTCCAGCTGTTCGAGGGCCTGGGGCTGATGCCGCGGGCGCAGGTGGCCGAGGAGGTCAAGAACCTCGATCAGGACGTGCGCGGCAAGATGCGCAAGCTGGGCATCAAGTTCGGCGCCTATCACATCTACCTGCCGCTCAGCCTCAAGCCCGCGCCGCGCGAATTGGCGCTGATCCTGTTCGCACTCAAGCATGGCGGCATCCGCCAGCCGGGCGTGACGGACCTGCCCCATATCGTGCTCAGCGGACGCACCTCGTTTCTCATCGATCCCGGGGTCGACCAGCAGCTCTATGAAATTGCCGGCTTCAAGGTGGCGGGCAAGCGGGCGGTGCGGGTCGACATCCTTGAGCGGCTGGCTGATATCATCCGGCCGCTGATCGCGGTCGATCCGAGCCGGTTTCAGGGCGAGCCGCCGATGGGCGCTGCCGAGGGCAACGGGTTTCGCGTGACGGTCGAGATGACCTCGCTATTGGGATGTTCGGGGGAGGACTTTGCGTCGATTCTGAGCTCGCTGGGCTATCGGTTGCGACGGACGCTCAAGGTCGTCGAGCCTGTGGTGGCCGAAGCGCCGATAGCGGAAGCGCCGGCGCTGCAAGCGGTGCTGGTGGACAATCCGAGCGAAATCGAGCCTTCGGCCGTTGCGGAAATCGAAGCCGTGCCCGATGAGCCGGTGGTCGAGCCCGAAATTGCAGCAACGACGATCGTCGAAGCCGCACCAATCGCGGCAGTGGACCTGGTCGCAGTGCCGGTAGAGGATGCCAAGCCGGTCGAGCCGGAGTTCGACGAGGTTTGGTTTCCCGGCGGCAAAAGGGTACAGGACACTGCCAAGCGCCAAGGCCGGCCGCGGCGCGGTCCGCAGCGTCCCGAAGGGGAAGTGCAGCAGGTGCGCCCACCGCGGCCCGATCGGACGCGACCCGCCGATGCACCGCCGCAGCGGATCGTCAATCGTCGGCCCGAGGGGGAAGTGCAGGACCTCACCAAGGCGCAGCACCTCAATGGCAAGGCGCGGTTCGAAAACCGGGCCAAGGCCGAAGCGCGGCCCAAATTCGAGAAGCCGCGCAGCGAGCCGGCGCGGCAGGACAATACACGTCCGGTACGCGAGGAGCGCAAGGTGGTCTATGATCCCGACAGCCCGTTCGCGGCGCTGGCGGCGCTGCGCAACAAGAAGCCCGAGTAACGATTGGCAGGAACGGGAACAGGGGCGGTTCGCCCCCAAGGCTTGGCTCGCAAGGAGCGGCTGGACAAGTTCCTGTTTTTTTCACGCGCCATCAAGTCGCGCACGCTGGCGCAGAAGATCATCGAGACCGGGGCAATCCGGGTCAATTCGGAAAAAACGCTCGATAGCGACCACATGGTGGGCGCCGGCGACGTGCTGACCATGGCGATCCATGACCGGATCGTGGTGTGGAAGATCCTCGATCCCGGCACGCGGCGGGGACCGGCGAGCGAAGCGCAGGGACTATATGAGGATCTGTCGCCCGAGCCGCTGCCAAGAGCCGAGCGCTCGCCCTATGAGGCCGCGATCGCGCAGCGCTCGGATGGCGCCGGGCGACCGACCAAGAAGGAGCGGCGTGAGACCGATCGGCTCAAGGACGATGACCAGAGTTCGTGACGAGCGGGAAGGGTAGAGCCTGCTGCGATTGCAGGTAACGGCGACAACAGCGATCCGCCGGGGAGCCTTGCAGCGCGCGGAAAAAGGGTCTAGCAACCCGCTGGCAAGCCCTTTCCATTCCCGTTTCCCCCAAGAACCGCCCGCCAGATGACCTATATCGTCACCGACAATTGCATCAAGTGCAAGTATACCGACTGCGTCGAAGTGTGCCCGGTCGACTGCTTTTACGAGGGCGAGAACATGCTCGTCATTCATCCCGACGAGTGCATCGATTGCGGTGTCTGCGAGCCCGAATGCCCGGCCGAGGCGATCAAGCCGGATACCGAAAGCGGGCTGGACCATTGGCTGCAGATCAACACGAAATATGCCTCGGTCTGGCCGAACCTGAGCGAGCGCCGCGATCCGCCGGCCAACGCCAAAGAGTTCGACGGCCAGGAAGGCAAGTTCGAGAAGTATTTTTCCGAAACGCCCGGCGAAGGCGATTGAGCCGCTGATGTTCGGGTGATGCCTGGCCGCAAGTGGCAGCTTTCCGGCGCCCAGGGCTCAGGTCGCTGGATGCACCAGGTGTTGATTCGTTCCTTTTGATTTTGCTGAAATTTTGTGCTATGGTCTGTCTACATGCAGCCAAGCCCGTCACCAGAGTGCCGCCAGGCACATTTTTTTTGACAAATCATCGATTGATGCTGAGCGCGCCGGAAAGCGGACCGGGCGGGCAGTGAGCCTGACTGCGTCGAGTGTGCCCCTTGCGGGGATTGAACAGTACGGAATGGACGGTCCTTCCCGCAGGGAACTGTCCATCGGGGCGTCAAACAGGAGTTATCTCATGGTAGCCAAAAAGACCACGCAGCGGCTTGGATTCAAGATCGGCGAATTTGTCGTGTATCCCGCTCATGGCGTCGGCATGATCGTGGCGATCGAAGAGCAGGAAGTCGCCGGCCTGACGCTGGAGCTGTTCGTCATCAGCTTCGAGCAGGACAAGCTGACGCTGCGCGTTCCGGTCGCCAAGATCAAATCGGTCGGCATGCGCCATCTGGCCGAGGAGGATATGGTCGCCCAGGCCCTGACGACCGTGACCGGCCGCGCGCGCGTCAAGCGCACCATGTGGAGCCGCCGTGCCCAGGAATATGAAGCCAAGATCAATTCGGGCGATCTGATCGCCATTTCCGAAGTGGTGCGGGATCTCTATCGCAGCGAAGAGCAGCCCGAGCAGAGCTATTCGGAACGCCAATTGTTCGAGCAGGCGATGGACCGCATGAGCCGCGAAATCAGCGCCGTCAACAAGCTGACGCTGACCGAGGCGATCCAACTGATCCAGCGCAACCTGGCCAAGTCGCCGAAACGCACCAAGGCCGATGCCGCCGAAGCCGATGCAGCCCCGGACGAAGAAGCTGCCGCATAAAGGCTTGCCGGTTTGAACTTGAAAAGGCCGGCGAACACGCCGGCTTTTTTTATGGGGCCTGGATCGCCTTGGCCGCGGCGATGTGGGTGGCCATCACCTCGTGCATGGCGATCGGCGGGCGATCGAGCAGGCGCTCCAGCGTGGGGTCGATGGTGCCGAACTCGCCGTGCCGGCTGGCGACGTAGAGGCCAAGGGCAATAGCGGCGCGGTTTTCAGGCACGCCGCGGGCTGCCATGAGCGCCAGAAAATCCGCATCGGCAAGTGTTTGCCGCGCAACCGGGTGGCCCAGCAGCCTTGCGGCAAGATCAGCCAGATCGGCGAGATCGAGTGCGTGGGAAGCGGTCAGCGGCGGCGTCGGACCTTCGAAACCGCCGTCCTGGGCCAGAATGATCGCCGCAGCTTCGGCCAGATCGGCATGCGTGGTCCAGGCAACCCTGCCGTCGGCGGGTGCGGAGAGCCTACCGGTGTCCAAGGCGTTGCCCAAAAGGGCAATGCCGCTCGATGCATAAAAGCCGTTTCGAAGGGCGGTCCAGGCGAGGCCCGACTGCGCCAGCATGTCTTCGGTCGCGGCGTGGTCGAGCATGGGCGGGAAGGCTGAGGCGGCGCCGGCGGCCATATGGCTGGTGTAAACGATCCGTCGCGCACCCGCTGCGGCGGCCGCGGCAATGGCCAAGCGATGCTGGGCAATGGCGTCGCCGCCGGTGGCCCTGGCGTTGGAGGAGACCAACAGGAGTTGGCTGGCGCCTTCGAAGGCGTGCGGCAGGGTCGTCGGGTCGGCGAAATCGGCTTGACGGACGCGGACGCCGCGATCGGCAAGCGGTCTGGCCGCCTCGATGTCGCGGACGCTGACGCCGATCCGGGCGGCGGGAATGCGTTCGAGCAATTGTTCAGCGATGGCCCGGCCCAATTGGCCGTTGGCCCCGGTAATGATGATCATGATGGTTTCTCCCATGACGAGCCAACAAAGCGCGCCGTTATCAGCGATCAGGTTGTACTGTTATCACAGATAAAGATCGCTAACAAGTTCGTGCTATCGATGGAAACATAATGGTGATATTATGCAGCCATGAGCACAGGCGACGCGCAAATCGGTTTGGACATCGATACCGCCCGGGGCGATGTGCGGGCGCGCATTATTGAGGCTGCGGCGGTGCTGCTGGCCCAAGGGGGGCGTGACGCAGTCACGACGCGCGCCGTGGCGAGCGCGGCGTCGGTCCAGGCGCCAACGATCTATCGCCTGTTTGGTGACAAGCGCGGACTGCTCGATGCGGTGGCCGAGCATGGACTGGCTGCCTATATGGCGGGGAAGGCCCAGCGCCCGCCGCATCCCGATCCCGTGCAGGACCTGCGCGACGGCTGGGACACCCATATTGCCTTTGGCCTGGATCATCCGGGCCTGTTCGCCATCATGAGCGGTGATCCTGGCCCGCGGCAAGTGTCGCCCGCGGTGACGATCGGGCTGGAGGTGTTGCGGGCGCGGATCAAGAGAATTGCATTGGCGGGGCGGTTGCGGGTCGCGGAGGAGCGGGCCTTGGCGTTGGTGCAGGCCATGGGGGATGGCGCGGTGCTCACGCTGCTCAATATGGCCGAAGCGCAGCGCGACCCAGGCCTGGTCGAGGCAGCGCGCGAGGCGGTCATTGCGGCTATCGTGGCGGACACGCCGTCGCGCCAGCAGGCAGGTGTGGCGGGCGCCGCGATCACCTTGCGGGCCGCCCTGCCGCAGGCGATGTCTCTGACGAACGGCGAACGGGGCTTGATGGGGGAATGGCTGGACCGTCTCGCCCGCAGTGAGGTGTCCCGACCAGAGGGATCGGAGGCCTAGGCGTTATTTTGCCTTGTTGCCCAGGACCTGCGTCATGCTGACCGTCGCGCTACCCGGTTGCAAGGGCTGTTGCTGGCTTTCGTGGGGACGCCAGCCGGAGAGCCAGATCAACTCGAGCGTGGCGCGGATGCGGCCATCGGGGTCGGCGTCTTTTCGCGCATAGGCCTGGGCGGCGGCGGTGAGCAGGGTGCGTGTGGCAAAGCGCCGGGACCGATCGTGGAGCGGATTGGCGGCGCCGAGCGCCTTGAGCTCGGCCATCAGGGCAAAGGGGGAGGAATAGCGCACGATGTGGGTTTCGACATCGGCAACGGGCAGGGCAAGGCCGGCGCGTTGCAGCAGGGCGCCGGCGTCGCGCACCTGGATGAAGGGAGCGACGCGTGCCGAGGCGCCGCCCGAAAGTTCGGCATCGGTGGCAAGGAAAGCCTCGCGCAGTTCGGTCAGCGTATTGCCACCCAGGGCTGCGGCCAGCAGCAGGCCGTCGGGAGCGAGACGGGCGCGCAATTGGGCGAGGTAGCCAGGCACGTCGTTGACGGCCTGGAGGTGGAGCAGGGAAACGATCAGGTCGAATTCGCCGTCCGGAAGCGCGGGCAGTTCGCCGTCCGGCGTAAAGGCGGGCAGGCGGATATAAGCAAATTCACCCTTGGCGGTCCGGCCGGTGGCGGGCAGTCGGGCGATATCGGGGCCGATCAGCAGGGCGCGCGGAAAATCGCGGATCAGGGAAAGCAGGCGCTCCTCCAGATCGCCCAGCACCAGGTCCATGACGAAATCGTCGCCACTGCGACGCGCCAGGCGGCGGGCAATCAGCTCGGCGTCGAAAATTTTTGGCGGCAGGGCCATGGGCGGGGGCGACAGCGTTGGGTTGCGGTGGCAGTATCGGTGCTTATGGAGAGCATGGACGAGGTTGTCAAAACCGAGGCGCTGCACCACCGCGTGATCGCCGGGCTGCGGCGCGCCGGTGGCTTGCTGCTCGATCAGCTCTATCCGCCGGCATGCCTGCAGTGCGAGGCGCCGATGGCGGTGAGCGATGCTTTGTGCGGCCCCTGTTTTGCCCAGTTGCGGCCGATCACGGCGCCGCTCTGCCCGCGGCTGGGAGTGCCGTTTGGCGCCTTCGTCGGACCGGAGGCCCTGTCGGCCGAAGCCATAGCCGAGCCGCCGCCATTCGGGCGAGCTCGGGCGGCGGTGATTTACAATGAGGTGGCACGCACCCTGGTGTCGCGCCTCAAATATGGCGACCGGCCGGAACTGGCGCGGTTTTGCGCGCGGCTGATGGCGGCGGCCGGACACCAGTTGTGGGACGGCAATCCGGTGCTGGTGCCAGTGCCGCTGCATCCGGGGCGACAGCGCGAACGGCGCTATAATCAATCGGGCGAACTGGCGCTGGGCATTGCGCGCCTGACCGGGCTGGCAATGGACCCGCATCTGGTGCGGCGGACCAAGCGAACGCGCCAGCAGGTGGGGCTGAGCAGCGACGGGCGGGCGCGCAACGTGGCGGGGGCGTTCGCGGTGCATCCCGACATGATAGCGCGATTGGCAGGGCGGCGCGTGGTGCTGGTGGACGACGTCTATACGACCGGCTCCACCGTCAAGGTGGTGACGCGGACCCTGCTCAAGGCGGGGGTGGCCCATGTGGACGTGATGACCTTCGCGCGTGTTGTCATTGGCGCGGAAATGCCCATATAGCTTTGAGGAAACGCCAATACTTTCGGAGAGTAGCCATGGCCAAGATAGAAATTTACACCACCCCGACCTGTCCTTACTGCCACGCGGCCAAGTCGCTGCTGGCCGACAAGGGTGCCGATTATACCGAAATCACCGTGCTGGATCCGGACCTACGGGCAGCTATGACCGAGCGTGCGCATGGACGGCGCACCGTGCCGCAGATTTTCATCGGCGCGACCCATGTGGGCGGTTATGACGACATGGCGGCGCTGGACCGCGCCGGTGGGCTGGATGCGTTGCTAGAAGCTTAGCAGAGGTGGGCTCGCGACTCAGTCGTCAGGCCGCTGAACGGCTCCTCCTCCTGCCAGGGGAGGTTGGGTGGGTGTCCCAGAGCCCATGTCGGGGTGGCAGACCCCCACCTTGATCCTCCCCCTGGCAGGGGAGGCGCCGACTGAGGCATTGAGCGAAGACCAGATCGAAAGTGTTGCGCTGACCATGAAAATCGCTGCCATTCAGATGCGGTCGGGGCTGGAGCCGGAGGGGAATCTTGCGGCATTGCGCTTGCTGGTGTCCGAGGCGGCAGCGGCGGGGGCGCGCTATGTGCTGACGCCTGAAGTGACCATGGCGTTCGCCGAGAACCGCGAGGGGCTGGCGCGGGTGGCGGGGCCGTTCGAGAACAATCCGTGGCTGGCGCAATTGTCGGGCATGGCGCGGGAGCACGGGATTTACCTCCATATCGGCTCGATGGCGGTGGCGCTGGCGGATGGACGGTTTGCCAACCGCTCGATCCTGTTCAATCCGGACGGGGCGGTTTTGAGCTTCTATGACAAGATCCATCTGTTCGATGCGACCATTGCCGGGCTCAATGCCTATCGCGAAAGCGCGACCTATCGCGGCGGCGAGGCGGCGGTGACGGCGCAGGTGGACGAGATCACGCTGGGGCTGGCGATCTGCTACGACATGCGGTTCCCGGCGTTGTTCAATGCCTTAGCGAATGCGGGGGCGCAGGTGCTGGCGGTGCCGGCGGCATTCACGGTACCGACGGGACAGGCGCATTGGCATGTGCTGTTGCGGGCGCGGGCGATTGAAACCGGCTCCTACGTGATCGCGGCGGCACAAGGTGGAAACCATGAGAACGGGCGCGCAACCTATGGGCATTCGCTGGTGATCGATCCATGGGGCAAGGTGATCGCCGAACTCGATCATGATACTCCCGGCGTGCTGGTGGCGGATATCGACCCGGCAGCGGTGGAGGATGCGCGAAGCCGCATTCCGGCGCTGGCCAATGCGCGCCCGTTTGTCGTAGCTCCGGGATTATCGGCGTGAGCCGCGGTTGGGCGCGGCCTAGTGCAAGGATGATCTTTTGATCCAGTATACGCTTGAATGCGCTAACGCCCACCGGTTCGATGCCTGGTTCAAGAATGCTGCTGCGTTCGACGCGCAGCAGGCGCGCGGCGTAGTCAGTTGCGCCACGTGCGGTTCGGCGCAGGTGAGCAAGGCGCTGATGGCGCCGGCGGTGGCGCGATCGGGCTCGGAGAAAATGTCGCTGAGCGCCGGGCATCCCGACGCGGCCAAGCTCCGCGAGATGCTGCGGGCCTATCGTCAAAAGGTCACCAGCGAAGCCGACTATGTCGGCGACAAGTTCGCCGAAGAGGCGCGGAAAATCCACTTCGAGGAAGTCGAGGCCCGCGGCATTTATGGCGAGGCAACGCGCGACGAGGTGATCGCGTTAGCCGAAGAGGGCGTGGAATTCGCCCCGCTTCCCGACCTACCTGAAGAACACAACTAGCGGCGCCGATGCGGCGCGAAAATCCTGGAGAGCATCATGGCTGAACTCGACGCGTCCCGTTCGGGGACTTTTTCCATTGGCGGCGACCTGAAGGTCAACCGGTTGGGCTTTGGCGCGATGCGCATTACCGGCAAGGGCATCTGGGGCCCACCGGCCGATCTGGAGGCAGCCAAGGCAACGCTGCGGCGGTTGCCCGAGATCAATGTCGATTTTGTCGATACGGCAGAAAGCTATGGCCCCTATGTCAGCGAGGAGTTGATCGGGGCGGTGCTGGCGCCCTATTCGCAGGGCACGATCATCGCCACCAAAGGCGGGTTGACGCGGACCGGGCCGGACCAGTGGCATCAATTGGCGCGGCCAGAGTTCCTGCGCCAGGGGGTGACGCAGAGCCTGCGCCGGCTCAAGCTCGAGGTGATCGATCTGTGGCAATTGCACCGCATCGAAAGCGTTACGCCACGTGCCGATCAGTTCGGGGCGATCGCCGACATGCAGAAGAAGGGCCTGATCCGCCATGTGGGCCTGAGCGAGGTCAGTGTCGCCGACATCAAGGAGGCGCAGACGTACTTCAAGGTGACCACGGTGCAGAATATGTACAATCTGGTCAGCCGCGATGCCGAGGATGTGCTGGACTATTGCGAGCAAAACGGCATCGGCTTCATTCCGTGGCGGCCGATCGACGGCGGCAATCTGGAATCCACCAGCGCCGAGTTCAAGGCGATCATGGACACCCATGAGGCCTCGGCCAGCCAGATCGCGCTGGCCTGGATGCTGAAGCGCTCGCCGGTCATGTTGCCGATTCCGGGCACCGGGAGCGTCAAGCATCTGGAAGAAAATGTGGCGGCTGCGGCTATCGCGCTCGGCGACGATGAGTTCGCCACGCTGGATCGGATCGGCCGCAAGGCGTGATTCAGCTTAGGTCGGTTCGATGGGGAGGGTGGAATCCCCGCCATCGAACCTAACCAGCCGGCAATCTTGGCAGACCACCTTCGGCTGAGCGGCGTTTAGCACGTGATGGCCGGGGTGGCGAGGGGATTGTGACGGAATTGTCGTGAGGGGTACCTGAGTTCCGTTTGGGCATCGTGGCTCGCCAGCACCCCCACCCTAACCTTCCCCCTCAAGGGGGAGGCGATGGCTCAACTTTTGGAACTCGATCCAGACTTATCCACCGGCAGACTCCTCCCCCTTGAGGGGGAGGCTGGGTGGGGGTGCTTTCTGGTTCCTGCAAACGAACGCTAAAACAAATCCTCGAACTCCCCCAGATCCCGCACCGCACCGCGCGCCGCACTTGTCGCGAAGGCCGCATAGGCCTTGAGCGACTGGGTCACGTTGCGTTTGCGAGGATGGACGGGTTTCCAGCCGAGCTTGTCCTGGTCGTGGCGGCGCTGGATCAGTTCGTCGTCGGAGACGCGGAGGGTCACCGAGCGGTTGGGGATGTCGATATCGATGATGTCGCCTTCGCGCACGAGGCCGATGGTGCCGCCTTCGGCGGCTTCAGGCGAGACGTGGCCGATGGACAGGCCCGACGTGCCGCCCGAAAAGCGGCCGTCGGTGATCAGGGCGCAGGCTTTGCCCAGGCCCTTGGATTTGAGATAGCTGGTGGGATAAAGCATTTCCTGCATGCCGGGACCGCCGCGCGGGCCTTCGTAGCGGATGACGATGACGTCGCCGGCCTTGATCTCGTTGGACAGCAGCGCCTTGACGATGGCGTCCTGGGATTCAAAGACGCGGGCCGGGCCGGTGAACTTGAGGATCGACTCATCGACGCCGGCGGTTTTGACGATGCAGCCGTCGATGGCGATATTGCCCGAGAGGACGGCGAGCCCGCCATCCCTGGAGAAGGCGTGTTCGGCCGAGCGGATGGCGCCGTCCTTGCGGTCGAGGTCGAGTTCGGTCCAGCGGTTGGATTGCGAAAAAGCCTGGGTGGTGCGCACGCCGCCGGGGGCGGCCAGAAAGAAATTGCGCACGCTTTCCGAATTGGTACGGCTGATATCCCATTTGTCGAGCGCATCGCCCATGGTGGGGGCGTGGATGGTGGGTTCGGTGCGGTTGATCAGGTTGGCGCGGTCAAGCTGGCCCAGGATGGAGAAGATGCCGCCGGCGCGGTGCACGTCTTCCATATGCACGTCGGATTTGGCCGGCGCGACCTTGCACAAGACCGGCACCTTGCGACTGAGCTTGTCGATGTCGTCCATGGTGAAATCGACCTTGCCCTCATGGGCGGCGGCCAGGATGTGCAACACGGTATTGGTCGAGCCGCCCATGGCGATGTCGAGCGCCATGGCGTTTTCGAAGGCGGCCTTGGTGGCGATGGTGCGCGGCAGGGCCGTGGCGTCGTCCTGCTCGTACCAGCGGCGCGCCAGATCGACGATCAGATGGCCGGCTTCCTGGAACAGGCGCTGGCGATCGGAATGGGTAGCCAGGGTCGAGCCGTTACCGGGCAGCGACAGGCCCAGCGCCTCGGTCAGGCAGTTCATGGAATTGGCGGTGAACATGCCCGAGCAGGAGCCGCAGGTGGGGCACGCGGCTTCCTCGACGGTGGCGATCTCGGCGTCGGTATATTTGTCGTCGGCGGCCATCACCATGGCATCGACGAGATCAAGCGCCTGCAGCTTGCCCTTGATCATGGCCTTGCCAGCTTCCATCGGCCCGCCGGAAACGAAAACCACGGGGATGTTGAGGCGCATGGCGGCCATCAGCATGCCGGGAGTGATCTTGTCGCAATTGGAAATGCACACCATGGCATCGGCGCAATGGGCGTTGACCATGTATTCAACGCTATCGGCGATCAGGTCGCGCGAGGGCAGCGAATAGAGCATGCCGTCATGGCCCATGGCGATGCCGTCATCGACGGCGATGGTGTTGAATTCCTTGGCGACGCCGCCGGCCGCCTCGATCTCGCGGGCGACCAATTGGCCCAGGTCCTTGAGGTGGACATGGCCGGGTACGAACTGGGTGAAGCTATTGACCACGGCGATGATCGGTTTGCCGAAATCGGCGTCCTTCATGCCCGTGGCGCGCCAGAGGCCGCGGGCGCCGGCCATGTTGCGGCCATGGGTGGTGGTGCGGGAGCGATAGGCTGGCATGGTCCGTCCTCAAACTGAAGGCCGCGTTGAGCGGTCGATGTTGGATAACAGGTTTAGACCCATTGCGGACATGGAGCAAGGAAAAGGTGTACCGTACCGTACGGTACGGATGGGATGGCGAGGACTGGAACGGAAAGTGCACGAGAGTGGCGCAAACGGGGCCGCTTGACCCGGACCTTGGGGATGGGGCGATAACGGAAGCTGTTGGAATTGAGGAGGTGATTCGTGGGTGGTTCCGCAGTTTATCTCAGTGCGTCGGCGGCGGCGCGGCAGTGTGGGGTATCGGTCAAAGCGTTGCGGCTTTACGAGCAGCGCGGGCTGGTCTTGCCGATGCGCTCGGAGGCCGGATGGCGGGTCTATGGTCCGGGCGAGATGGCGCGCATCGGCGAGATCGTGGCGCTGCGGGCACTGGGGCTGACCCTGTCGCAGGTTGAGCGGTTGCCGCGCGGGGATGATGGCGGGCTGGCGATGATGTTGCGGGCGCACCAGGCAAGCCTGGAGGACCGGCTGGGGCAGTTGGCGGCAATTGTCGATCGGGTGCGTGGCCTGCGCAACGACCTGGCCCAAGGCAAGGCCTCGAGCATAACCGATGTGGTGCAGCCGGAGATCGCGTTTGATCTGCCTTGGCCCTGGGGTGGCGAGCGGTTCGAACTGCGCGATATCCGGACCGTCAACTACATCATCGGTTCGCTGGGGAGCGGCAAGACGCGGTTGGCGCAAACGCTGGCGCAGATCATGCCGGGTGGAAGTTTCCTGGGATTGGACCGACTGGAAGCTGGCGGGGCGGCAGCGCGGGCGATGCTGGCGAGGGATCCGGCTCTCAAGGCCAGTGTCGATCGGGTTGTCGGCTGGTTGCTGGAGGAGGGCGCCAAACCCAGCGGGGCGCTTACGGCGCTGCTGGCCGGCATCATCGGCGCCAAGGGCGAAGTGGTGGTGGTGGACATGGTGGAAGAGGGGCTCGACCAGGAAACGCAGACAGCGCTGGCCGCCTATCTGCGCCTGGGCGCAATGGGCAAAACGCTGTTCCTGTTGACGCGCTCGTCCGCAATCCTGGACTTGGCTATGATCGGTCCCAATGAGGGGGTGATCCTTTGCCCAGCCAATCACAGCGTGCCCCGGCGCGTGCTGCCCTATCACGGGGCGGTGGGCTATGAGAGCGTTGCAAATTGCCTGGCGACGCCGCAGGTACGGGCGCGGATCGCGGCCCGGCCGGTGCCGGCGTGATGCCCTGCCGAGGCTTGCATCAGGCCGCTTCCTCCAGCTTGAGGCTCGACATGTCGATGACGTAGCGGAAGCGCACTTCGGCGTTTTCGACCTTGCGGAAGGCGTCGTTGATGTCCTGGATGCGGATAACCTCGATATCGGGCGCAATCGTATGGGCGGCGCAGAAATCGAGCACTTCCTGAGTGTCGGCAATGCTGCCGATCAACGAGCCGGCGACGCTCTTGCGGTGAAAGGCCAGCTGCTGGTTGTCGAGCCCGGCCATGGGTTCGAGCGCCCCGACCACGCATAGGGTCCGGTCGCGCTTGAGCAGGGGTATGAACGGGTTGAGGTCGTGCTTTTGCGGGATGGTGGAGAGGATGAAATCAAAGCTGTTCTGGAGGGGTTTGAGCGCATTGGCGTCAGTTTCGATGACCCCGGTGGCGCCGAGTTCGAGGGCTTCCTGCAGTTTTTCCTTGGTGGAGGTGAAGACGGTCACCTCGGCGCCCATGGCAAGGGCCAGCTTGACGGCCATGTGGCCAAGCCCGCCCATGCCGATGACGCCGACCTTGTCGCCGGATGTAACGCCCCAATGCTTGAGCGGAGAATAAGTGGTGACGCCAGCGCAGAGGATCGGTGCGGCGGCTTCCGGGCTCAGGCCATCGGGAATGCGCAGCACGAAGTCCTGCTTGACCACTAGCACGCTGGAGAAACCGCCAAAGGTGTTGTCGCGCCCGTAATGGTTGTGGCCGTCGGGCGCCTTGGCGGCGGGCACCATGGGGCCGTTATAGGTCGCCAGCCAGCTATTGGGGCCTTCGCAGTAGTTTTCCTTGCCGGTCTGGCAGGGACTGCAGTGGCGGCAACTGTCGATCATGCAACCGACGCCGACCAGATCGCCGATCGCGTGGCTGGTGACCGAAGCCCCGATCCGGGTCACCCGACCGACGACCTCGTGGCCCGGCACGCAAGGGTACACCGTGTTGGACCACTCGTTCTTGACCTGATGGATATCGGAATGGCAGACGCCGCAGAACAGCACCTCGATCTCGACTTCGTCAGCGGCGGCGTCCGCGCGTTCGAACTCGAACGGCTTGAGACGGCTGAAGGAATGCTTGGCGGCGTAGCCGATGGCCTTGATCATGGGGAACTCCTGTCCGGTGGGGCGGACAGTTTTCAGGCCGCCAGCGTCAGGAGTGACGCGGCGGCCCGATGTTGGTTCCCCCTGCGCAGGCGGACAGAGCCTGTGTTATGCGATCAAAGCGGACACCTGAAGTCCTGACCGTCCGGGCCGCCGCAAGGGCTCAGAATTCGTTCCAGTCCTTGTCGAGCGCGGCGTTGCCATTGCTGAGATAGGCGCGGGCCGCGGTCTGCGGGTGCGGAGGGGCAGCGCGAACCGCGCGGAGTGGGGCCTGGCGATGGCTGGCGGATGGAACCGCGAAGATGTCGACGACGCGGTCGAGGTCCCGGGCGCGGGTTTCGCTTTGTTCGACCGCGGCATTGATCTCTTCGACCAGGGCGGCGTTGTGGCGGGTCATTTCGTCCATGGCCTGGACTGCCGAATTGATGGCATCGATCGAAGCGGCCTGGTCGCCGCTTTCACGGGCAATGTTGTTCATCATGTCGTTGGAGGACCGGGCAGCGCCGAGCATGGATTCAAGCCGCGCGGCGGCGTCGCCGACCAGCCTGGAGCCGCCCTGGACCTCGTTGGCCGATTGCTCGATCAGCGCCTTGACGTCGGCGGAGGCGCTGGCGGCCGATTGGGCTAGGCGCCGCACTTCCACGGCCACCACGGCAAAGCCTTTGCCGGCGTCGCCGGCGCGGGCGGCCTCGACCGACGCATTAAGCGCCAGGAGGTTGGTCTGGAAGGCGATATCATCGATCAGCCCGATGATGTTGGAAATCTTGCCCGAGGACTGGGTGATGCGCTCCATCGCTTCGGTTGCCCGGTGCATGACGGCGCCACCTTCCTCGGCGGTCCGGGTGACGCCGGCGGCGACATCGCTGGCGCTGCGTGCCCGTTCGGCGTTCTGGACCACCGTGGCGGCAAGCTTGTCCATGGCCGTGCTGGTTTCCTGGATAGCGACGGCTTGGCGGCTGGTGCGCTCGCGCAGGTCGTTGGCGCCCGAGGCGATCTCGCCGGTTGCACTCTTGAGGCCACCCGAGGTGTCGCGCAATTCGCCGACGATTTCGACCAGCTTGGCGGCCACCGCATTGGTATCGGCCTGGAGCTTGCCGAAGGCGCCCTGATAGCTGCCGGTCATGGTCTGGGTCAGATCGGTATGGGCCAGGGCGGCCAACACCTTGCCGGTTTCGGCAAGGCCGCTTTCCACGGTTGCAACCAGGGCATTGACCGAACGCGCCAGGGATTCGAGTTCGTCGTCGGTGGATTGCAGATCGATGCGGTGGGAGAAATCGCCCGCCGCCGCGGCGATGACGACGTTTTCAAACGAGCTGCGCAATTGATCCAGTGTGCCGGCGCGCTCTTGGCGGTGGGTGGCAGTCGCCTGGCTGACCTGGTCGGCGAGGACGCGGGCCTCGTTGGCGCTGGCCTGGGCCTGGCTGGATTTCTGGTCGGACAGGGCAAACATGTGCAGGGTATTGAGGGTCATGGCCGCCAGCGCCACGGTTTCAACCGCAATGATGCCGATATGCAGCGCCACCCGGCCCATGCCGCCGCCGCCAAAGAACACCAGATCGCTGAAAGCCATGCCCACGATGATGTGGTGAATGGCGATCAGCACCGCGCCAAGGATGATGGCACGCGCGTCGTAGAGCAGGGCGCAGAGCGCCAGCGCGGCGAAAAAGGCCATGTTGATATCGGATTGCCAGGGATAGCCTTCGCTGGCGATCAGGATGGCCATGACCTGGGCCATCAGCACCGAAACCGCCAGGTAGCGGAAGGTGGCCCCGCCGCGGGCCAGCGCAAAGGTGACCAGAAGCGCGGCCATGCCGGCCAGCGAGATCAGGCTGGCGGTGCCGAAGGCGCCGCGCAGCAGGTATTCGGTGCCGATGGCGGCCAGGGTCAGGATGGCGGCAAAGACGCCGATGGCATAGGTGGCGCGGGAACGGCTTTGGTCGAGGGTCATGACGGTTCCAGAGGCTGGGGCAGATTGGCGCACAGGCCACGCGCTGCAATGAAAAACAGGGCGCCGAGACGGGCGATGCGGCTTTGAAATTGCGGGTCGGGCGCATAGGCGACCACGACATTGGGCACCCTGGTGGGTGCAACGACCAGGCCCCCGGCCTGGCTCACCAGCGCCCAGGCGGTGCGCTCATCGGTGAACGGGGGAAAAACCACCGCCATCTCGCCGGTCTGGGGCGCCGCCATCGTGGTCGCCAATGCCAGGCCCGCGCTCAGAACGGCGAAGGCCAGCGCCGGCACCAGGGCGCGCAGATCAAAGCTATCGTGACAGGCGGCGCGCGCAAGCATGGGCAAAAAACCAAACAAAACAGCAGCTTGATTGCCGAACTTTTGCGGTAATGTGGTAAATACTTAGATAATGAGGGGCCATTGGTAACCGGCGTACGAACGCCAGGCTGGTGTGTGCTATTGAGTGCGTTAGTTGTTGATCCGCGTAATCAGCCAATCACCACTGTCGCAGGTGTCGTCGGCACAGACGAAATTCATCCACATGGCGCCGGCGGCAAAGCCGATGCCGTCGCTGGAAACGATGAGATCGCCATAATCCTGCGCGCCGATGGCCGCGATGGTTTGCGGCAGCAGCAGGGCATCCCAATTATCGGCGAGGTCGTTGGCCTCGAACATATCGTAGAGCTCGCCATTGGCCGCAACCTCGAAGGGATAGGCGCCATAGGCGGCGACGGTGTCGATATCGCCATCGCGCATGGCGGCGGTGATCTCGTCGAAGGCGGTGCCGAATTCGGCGGAAAAGCCGATCACCTGCTCGATCCGATCGGTCATCGCCTCGGGCGACATCTGGGCGGCGGCCGGGCAGGCCAGGGCGAGGAGTGCGGCGAGAGCCAGCGGCAAGCGGAAAAGGCGCATAAAAAACTCCAAGGCCAACAGTGTCGTTCTAACCGGCGGCGGGCCGCTGCGCCATGATCATGTAATTGATCGCCATGTCACGCGACTTGCGCCAGTCGTCGCCCAGGGGGTGGTAGACCAGGCCGGTCTGGTCGGTGACCTGAAGGCCGTTGCGGGTGATCAGCGCTCGCAATTCGTCGGGGGTGATGAACTTTTTCCAGTCATGGGTGCCCTTGGGCAGCCAGCCCAGGACATATTCGGCGCCGATGACGGCAAAGGCCAGGGCCCGGGCGGTCCGGTTGAGGGTGGCGGTGAGCATCAGCCCGCCGGGGGCGACCAAATCGGCGCAGCTTTTCATATAGAGCGGGACATTGTCGACATGCTCGACCACTTCCATGTTGAGCACGAGGTCGTAGGTCTGGCCCTGGGCGGCCAGGGCTTCGCTGGTGGTGACCTGGTAATCGATCGTCAGGCCGGATTGCTCGGCATGGAGGCGCGCAATGGTGATGTTGCGTTCGGCCGCGTCGATGCCGGTGACCGTGGCGCCGAGGCGTGCCAGCGGCTCGCATAGCAGGCCACCGCCGCAGCCGACATCGAGAAGGCGCAGGTCCTGGAGCGGGCGCATGACGCTGCCGTCGCGACCGAAATGGGCCAATGCATGCTCGCGGATATAGGCCAGCCGGACGGGATTGAACTTGTGGATCGGCTTGAACTTGCCCTTGGGGTCCCACCATTGCTCGGCCATGGCGGTGAACTTGGCAATCTCGGCGTCGTTGATGGTGGTGGCGGTCATGGAGCGGCTCCGTTTGAAGCCATATGACCTGCCGTGCAGGGCGGAAGCAAGGCAATGAACAGGGCGCAAGCATCCGTCACAATTCCCATTCGACGGTCCTAAATTTACCGGGAGTCCTGTTCGAGAACACGCCGAAGCGCCGCCCGGCCTTGCGGCGTCGCGGGGACACGGTGGGAAGCGGCTTTCGCCCCGAGGGCTTGCGCCCCCGATTTGGTATATTGAAGAGGCGAAAGCCGCTTCACACGATCTGGCTTTCCCGCGCACGCATGGAGCGGCCGCCCTTTCGGGTTGGACGATTACGTCCGGCCGGTTGTCAGCGTCACGCTCGTGCCTGGGCGACCCCATGCAACCAGCTCCCCGCCCGGCACTTCGTCGGTGCCGCGTGAACGGCGGGAATGGGGGTATGATAATCGGGGAGCAAGGTGCGGGGATAAGTTTTTGGGGTGGACCGAGATTGGGACAGCTTGTAGTCCCGTCGCATATGCAGTCAGGCTGCCAAAAAGCGTCCGTTTGCGACCCCATTTCGGTCGATTAGTCGAAGTGATATCTGCGACGTAAGCAGACATCGAGGCCGGCGGAATGAAACTCCAAAAGTCCTTCATACCTTCAAGTGAGCCTGGCGTTGCTCTGGAGATCGTCACCGCGAAGCCCAGCGGAGAAGGTCCGCATCCAACCATTGTGTTCCATCATGGCTCCACTGGGAATGGCCGGAACAAATCGCTCTACACCAGAACGGTGGCTCCTGCGGTCATGGCAAACTACTTTGTCGAATGCGGCTGGATGGCACTGTTCCCGCAACGAAGGGGTAGAGGGAAATCCGGCGGTGTATATGGGGAAAGGCTTGATGCAGACGGTTCCGGCTATTCCTGTGACGTTGAAATCGCGATTGCAGGCTTCGAGCGAGCAGTTGAGGACGTCGATGCCGTCGTCGACCATCTGCACGGCCGAACTGATGTGGACAAGGAAAGGCTTGTCATTGGGGGCGTTTCACGCGGGGGTATCTTGGCTATCGCGTATGCCGGGATGAGGCCAAATACGTTTCGCGGCTCCATCAACTTCAACGGCGGATGGCTCGGGAGGGGGTGTCCAAACCATGAAATCGTCAATCCGCTGCTTTTCGAACGGGGCGCGCCGGCGGGGGTGAAAACCCTTTGGCTGCATGGCAGTTACGATCAATATTATCGAATATCGCACTGCAGAGCTAACTTCGATCAATTCAGGTCCGCAGGTGGTGAAGGAAACTTCGTCGCGGCGCCCATGGGTCACGCATTGATGTTCAAGCCTGCTCTTTGGACGCAACACGTAGACCAATACCTTCAAAGCTTAATGGACTGAGCAAAACTACCAATTCTGCTTTGCGACGAGCCGAGCCCAGAAGCCGCCTGTCTCCTTTCCACCCCAATACCGACGTGCGCCTGTCACCCCGCCTCGTTCTCACAGCCCCATCCCCATTGATCCCCTGCGCCCTTTGTGGCATGTCCGCGCCAACAAGAAGCGTACCGCCGGGTTCGGTGGAGTGTCGGGGAAGCAGTTGGCCCGTATCGTCGTCAAGTTCGGTGGCACCTCCGTGGCCAGCGTCGAGCGCATCCGGCAGGCGGCGCGGCATGTCAAGCGCGAGGTCGATGCGGGCCACGAGGTCTGCGTGGTCGTCTCGGCCATGAGTGGCAAGACCAATGAGCTGGTGGGTTGGGTCAACGAGGCCAGCGCCTTGCACGACGCGCGCGAATATGACGCCGTGGTCGCCTCGGGCGAACAGGTGACCGCCGGGCTGATGGCGATCGTCCTCTCCGAAATCGGTATCCAGTCGCGCTCGTTCGCCGGCTGGCAGGTGCCCATCCATACCGACGATGCGCATGGCGCGGCGCGGATCGTGGAGATCGACGGCACCGAACTGGACCAGCGCATGAAGGATGGCTGGGTGCCGGTAATCACCGGGTTCCAGGGCGTGTCGCCGCACAACCGGATCACGACGCTGGGGCGCGGCGGCTCGGACACTTCGGCGGTGGCGGTGGCAGCGGCGGTCAAGGCGGATCGCTGCGACATCTATACCGATGTGGACGGCGTTTACACCACCGACCCGCGCATTGTGCCCAAGGCGCAGCGGCTGTCCAAGATTTCGTTCGAGGAAATGCTGGAGATGGCTTCGCTGGGCGCCAAGGTCTTGATGATCCGCTCGGTCGAGATGGCGATGGCGCACAAAGTGCGGCTCCTGGTGCGCTCCACGTTCGATGATCCGGACGCGCCGCAGCTGGCGCCGGACGGAACGCCCGGAGTGCCTGGAACGCTGGTGTGCGATGAGGATGAAATCATGGAAAAGCAGATCGTTTCAGGCGTAACGCTCGCCAAGGCGGAAGCCAAGATCACGCTGCGCGACGTCAAGGACAAGCCCGGCGTGGCGGCGGCGATCTTCGGTGCGCTGGCGGACGAAGGCATTATCGTGGACATGATCGTGCAGAACATCGCCGATGACGGGGCCACCACCGACATCACCTTTACCGTGCCCGACAGCGAATACGACAAGGCGGTCAAGACGCTGCAGAATGCCGGCGAGCGCATCGAATATGCCCGGATTTCGGGCTCCAAGGGCGGCGCCAAGATTTCGGTAGTGGGCGTGGGCATGCGCAGCCATGCGGGCGTCGCGTCCTCCATGTTCAAGGCCCTGGCCGACAAGGGGATCAATATCCAGCTGATCACCACTTCGGAAATCAAGACCTCGGTGCTGATCGACGAGCAATATGCCGAGCTTGCGGTTCGCGCGCTCCATACGTATTACGGTCTGGACAAAAAAGAGTCCTAGCGCGCCTGAAGCCTTTCAGCCGTGCCCGGGCGAGGGGGGCGGCTTGCGGGCCGCCAGGTTGGGAACATGGCCACCACGATAGTCGGCCCGCGCGTGCTGCTGCGGCAATTGCGCGAGACCATGGCAGAGCCGTTGGCGAGCCAGGAGCGTCTCGACAAGATCGTTTCGCTGATCGCCGAGAACATGCGGGCCGATGTCTGCTCGTTCTATGTGCTGCGCGACGACGGCGCGCTGGAGCTGTTCGCCACCAAGGGGCTCAAGGCCGAATCCGTGCATATGACGACGCTGCGGCTGGGCGAGGGGCTGGTCGGCATCATCGCGGCCGAAGCCGAGCCGCTGTCGCTGGACGATGCACCCAGCCATCCCGCCTTCGCGTACCGGCCCGAAACCGGGGAAGACCCGTATTACGCGTTTCTGGGCGTGCCGGTGCTGCGCGCCGGCCAGACGCTGGGCGTGCTGGTGGTGCAGAATGCCGAGCGGCGCCATTATGGCGAGGATGAAGTCGAGGCGATGCTGACTACGGCCACAATCCTGGCCGAGATGATCGCGACCTCGGATTTCGACAATCTGATCAAGCCGGGGTCCGATATCGACCTGAGGCGGCCGCGCATGTTCACCGGCGTCAGTTTTACCGATGGCATCGCGCTGGGCACCGTGGTGTTGCACGACCCGCGCGTAATCGTGACCAATTTCATCGCCGAGGATACCGACCAGGAAAAGACGCGGCTGGACAGCGCACTGGAGCGGATGCGGGTCTCGATCGACGCCATGCTCGAGCATGGCGATATGCAGCCGAGCTCGGACCATCGGGAAATCCTCGAGACCTACCGCATGTTCGCCAATGATCGCGGCTGGGTGCACCGATTGTCCGAGGCGATCGAAAACGGACTGTCGGCGGAAGCGGCAGTGGAGCGGGTGCAGAACGACACCCGCGCGCGCATGATGCGCCAGACCGACCCTTATATTCGCGACCGGCTGCATGATCTGGACGATCTGGCCAATCGCCTGTTGCGGGTGCTGACCGGGGACCATGAGGGCATCGGGCGCAACCTGCCCGACAATGCGATCCTGGTCGCACGCAATATCGGGCCGGCGGAACTGCTGGAATATGACCGCAGCAAGCTGCGGGGCATCGTGCTGGAGGAAGGCGGAGCCACCGCACATGTGGCGATCGTCGCGCGGTCGCTGGGCATGGTGGCGGTGGGGCGGGCGCAGTCGATCGTGTCGATGTGTGAAAGCGGGGATGACATCATCATCGATGGCCCGGCCGGCGTGGTGCATCTGCGCCCGACGCCCGAGATCGAACAGGCCTATATCGACAAGGTGCGCGTGGGCGCCAAAAGGCAGGCGCATTACGCCGCGCTCAAGGACTTGCCGTCGTTGACCAGGGACGGAATCGAGATCACGCTGCTGCACAATTCCGGGCTGGTGGCCGATCTGCCCATGCTCGAGGATACGGGTGCCGCAGGCGTAGGGCTGTTCCGCACCGAATTGCAGTTCATGATCGCGAGCAAGCTGCCGCGGCTGGGCGAGCAGGTGGCCCTTTACGCCGAGGCGATGGCGATCGCCAAGCACCGGCCGATCGTGTTTCGCCTGCTCGATATCGGCGGGGACAAGGTGCTGCCCTATTTGCGCAATGACAGCGAGGAAAACCCGGCCATGGGCTATCGCTCGATCCGGCTGGGGCTGGACCGGCCGGGGCTGTTGCGCACCCAGATCCGGGCGCTGTTGCTGGCGGCCAACGGGCAGCCGCTCAAGATTCTCGTGCCGATGGTGACCGAGACGTTCGAGTTCCGGCAAACGCGCCTGGTGGTCAACAAGGAAGTCGAACGGCTGCGGCGCGCCGGCAAGCCGGTGCCGTCCAAGCTCGAACTGGGGGTGATGGTGGAAGTGCCCTCGCTGCTGTTCGAGCTGGACCAGTTGCTGCCCGAAGCGGATTTCGTCTCGATAGGGTCGAACGACCTGGTGCAGTTCCTGACGGCGTCGGACCGGGCCAATCCGCGCGTAGCCAAGAACTACGATCCGATCGCCTTGCCCCGATTGCGGGCGATCCGGCATGTCGTGGATGCGGCGCGGCGTTACAACATCCCGATCACCATGTGCGGCGAGCTGGCCGGCAAGCCCGTCGATGCACTGGCGCTGATGGCGGTGGGGATGACGCGGCTGTCGATGGGGCCGGCTTCCATCGGGCCGATCAAGGAGTTGGTGCTGAACCTGGATTTGGTGCCGATCCGGCAATCGGTGGCGGCGGCGCTCAGCGATGGGGCGAGCGGGATTTCCATTCGCGCGCTGTTGCATGAATGGGTTCAGAAGCAAGGGCTGCCAGTTTAGTTCATTGCCGCCGCATGCACGATGCGGCCCCTCCCCCTCGTAGGGGGAGGTTGGGTGGGGGTTGGGCGCCCTCGCACCGTGGACAGCACCCCCACCTTGATCCTCCCCCTGCGAGGGGGAGGTGTCGACTGTTGCATTTGGCAACATGACAGGTGAAGCCACCGCCCTTGAGTTCCGCGCCCTTGCGCCTTAAACGCAGCGTAAAAACCGGAAAGAACACGCATGGCACAGCTTCCCCAGGACAAGCTCGACGCGCTCGAGACGCGCTTCCAATATGTGGAAGCGGCGCTGTCGGGTGGGGCGGGGCCGGAGGAGTTCGTCAGGTTCTCCAAGGAACATGCGGAGCTGGCCCCGATCGTGGGGGAAATCCGCGCCTATAATAAAGCGTTGAGCGATCGCGTGGAGGCCGAGGCGCTGCTCAGAAGCGGCGACAAGGACATGGCCGAGATGGCAGAGGCCGAGATCGAGGAGCTCGACGGCAAGATCGAGCGCCTTTATCAGGCCGTGCGCGTGCTCCTGCTGCCCAAGGATGAGGCGGACGAGAAGTCGATCATCCTCGAAATCCGCGGCGGCACCGGCGGCGACGAGGCGGCGCTCTTCGCGGGCGATCTGTTTCGCATGTACGAGCGCTATGCTGCGGGCCACGGCTGGAAGGTCACGATCATGGAGGAGAGCCCCGGGGAAATGGGGGGATTCAAGGAAATCATCGCCAATGTCTCGGGCAAGGGCGTCTATGCGCGCATGAAGTTCGAAAGCGGCGTGCACCGGGTGCAGAGGGTGCCGGCGACCGAGGGCTCGGGCCGTATCCATACCTCGGCGGCAACCGTGGCGGTCCTGCCCGAAGTGGAGGATATCGACATCGAGATCCGCAACGAGGATATCCGCATCGATACGATGCGGGCCTCGGGCGCGGGCGGGCAGCACGTCAATACCACCGATTCGGCGGTGCGCATCACCCATATGCCGTCGGGAATCGTGGTCACCTCGGCGATGAAATCGCAGCACCAGAACCGGGCGCAGGCGATGCTGGTGTTGCGGGCACGGCTTTATGAAATGCAGCGCGAGGAACGCGACAGCGCCCGCTCGGCCGAGCGCAAGGGGCAGGTGGGATCGGGCGATCGGTCGGAGCGGATCAGGACCTACAATTTCCCCCAGGGGCGGGTCACCGATCATCGCATCAACCTGACGCTCTACAAGCTCGACAAGGTCATCACGGGGGAAGCCTTGGACGAACTTATCGAGGCGCTGATCACCGAGCACCAAGCCGGGCAATTGGCCGACCTGGAGAATGCGAACTGAGCGGCCCGATGACCATCGGCGCGCTGTGGCGGCAGTGGCGCGATGTGCTGGGACGGCTTGGATTCGACAGCGCAGCGCTCGATGCGAAACGGCTGACGGCGTTTGCGCTGGGGCTGAGCGACCTCGAGATCGCGACGCGCGAGGGCGAAGCGGTGGACGACGCCAGTGCGCTGCGCGTGGCCGAATTGTTACAGCGGCGGCTGGCCGGAGAATCGGTGGCGCGGATCGTTGGTGAACGGGAATTTTACGGCCTGGCGTTCGCCTTGAACGCGGCGACGCTGGAGCCGCGGCCGGAGACCGAGATGCTGGTGGATCTGGCGATCGGGACGCTGCCCGCAGGTGGCCGGTTGCTGGATCTGGGGACGGGGACGGGGGCGATTGCGGTCAGCGTGCTGGTGAACCGGGCGGAGGTGACGGCAGTGGCGACGGATTTGAGCGCCGAGGCGCTGGCGGCGGCGCGGGGGAATGCGCAGCGGCATGGGGTGGGGGAACGGATCGAATTTTTACAAGGATCGTGGTTTGAGCCGCTGACCACCTCTCCCCAAGGGAGAGGTGGTGAAAGGTTTGACCTCGTCGTTTCCAATCCGCCCTATATTGCTTCGGTCGTGGTCGACACACTCGCCTCCGACGTGCGCGATTTCGACCCCCGCCTGGCACTGGATGGCGGGCCGGACGGGCTGGCGCCGTACCGGACTATCGCCAGGGGGGCGGCCATGTGGCTGAAGCCCAGAGGCCAAGTCATGGTCGAGATCGGTTTTGACCAAGGCGCAGCGGTATCGGCCTTGCTCACCCAGGCCGGATTTGGCGATGTCGCCATCCACCAGGACCTGGCGGGGCTTGATCGCGTGGCGATTGCGCACCATATCGTAACCAAGACGCGCACAGCCCGGTGAACTGGAGCATTTTATGCTTGGAATGGCGACGCGAACCAGATAGCTTCACACTTGCTGTCAACGGCGCATCATGAGCGCCACGGTGATAGTCACCCGTTCATCTCGAAAGCTGCAAGGCTCAGCGCGGTCCTGGAGTTCCGGCCCCACGCTTGATGATATCGGAACAAGTGGCATTGCCGCATGACAGCTCACGGTCTTCATGAAGCCAGATTTGCCAGGTGCGGGAGCGAAGCGCTCCGCCTGGCCATTGGCCGACCCTGGCATCAGCCGGTCCGCCAAATGTGTGACGCTTAACTTTTTTCGAGTTAGACAAAGCGACCAGATGAGACCCAACAGCCAGAATAACAGCAACAAGAACCGCTCGCGTGGCCGCAACGGGGGGCGCAAGCACGTCAATCCGTTGTCGCGCAGCTTCGAGAGCAACGGCCCCGACGTAAAGGTGCGCGGCAACGCCCCCCATATCGCGGAAAAATACATGCAATTGGCCCGCGACGCGCAATCGAGCGGCGATTCGGTGATGGCGGAGAATTATCTGCAGCACGCCGAGCATTATTTCCGCATCGTGTCGGCGGCGCAGCCCAATGCCAGCCGCGAAGAGGGCGAAGATTTCGACGACGACATGCCCGAGATCAATTCGCGCTTTTCCTCGCCGCAGCCGGCCAATAGCCAGCAGAACGATGGCGACGATGGCGAGCAGCCTTACCAGCAGCCACAGCAGCAGCCGCAAAACAATGGCCAGGAACGCCAGGATCGTGGCGATCGGCAGGAGCGTCAGCCCCGCCCGGATCGGCCATCGGCGGAGGAGCGCGCCAAGGCCCAGCAGTTGGCGCGCGAGCAGGCCGCGGCGGCGGCCGCCGAAGCCGCAGCCGCCCAGGCTGCAGCGCCGGTAGCGGAAGCCGTGCCGGCCGAAGCCCCCGATGGCGAAGCCGAGGGCGAGCCGCGCAAGGTGCGCGAGCGCCGCCCGCGCCGCCGCCGCCCTGCGGGTGGCGATGCCGGCGTGGATGCCGATGGCGAGCAGCCCGATGTGGGCGCGTTGCCCGCGTTCCTGACCGGTGGCACGACAGCTGCCGAGTAAGATCGTCCGAATTGAAGAGTGGAAGGCCGGGCAGCGATGTCCGGCTTTTTTGCGTGGGCCGCGCCCTCGTCGTTCGAGGTCGCTGCGCTGCCGCCTCCATGAGGTCTTCTGAATACCGCCTCAAGCGTAGCCCTCATGGTTGGCTGCGAGCCTTCGTGAGCCTTGAACCACGAGGGCGTGGCAGCGCCTCTTTTCCTTTGTGATCCTCTGCCTATATCTTGGTCGTGATGGAGCAGCGCCGAAAGCCGGGCGTTTCATCAAACGACGCTTCCGCCGTCTGGTTGTGCCTTTGGGGCAGCCGGGCGGGCGAGACCAGGAGAGTTGAATGAATATCGAAAAATATACCGAGCGGGCGCGCGGCTTTATCCAGAGCGCGCAGACTGCGGCCCTGGGCAAGGGGCACCAGCAGTTTACGCCCCTGCACCTGCTCAAGGTGCTGCTTGACGACGAGCAGGGCATGGCTAATGGCCTGATCGAACGCGGCGGCGGCAATGCCAAGGCGGCGCGGGCCGGCGTCGAGGCGGCCCTGGCGAAATTGCCCAGCGTGAGCGGTGACGGCTCGCAGCTTTATCTCAGCCGCGAACTGGCACGCGTCTTCGACACTGCCGAAAGCGCAGCGCAAAAGGCCGGCGATTCGTTCGTCGCCGTGGAGCGGCTGCTGCTGGCGCTGGCGATCGAGGCCGATACCGATGCCGGCAAGATCCTGAGTTCGGCTGGCGTGACCCCGGCGACGCTGAACAGCGCGATCGAGGATATCCGCAAGGGCCGCACGGCCGACTCGGCGTCGGCTGAAAACAGCTATGACGCACTCAAGAAATATGCGCGCGACCTGACCGCCGACGTGCGCGAAGGCAAGCTCGACCCGGTGATCGGGCGGGACGAAGAAATTCGGCGCACCATCCAGGTGCTCAGCCGCCGCACCAAGAACAATCCCGTGCTGATCGGGGAGCCGGGCGTGGGCAAGACGGCAATCGCGGAGGGCCTCGCCATCCGCATCGTCAATGGCGACGTGCCCGAATCGCTCAAGAACAAGTCGCTGCTATCGCTCGACATGGGCGCCTTGATCGCCGGCGCGAAATATCGCGGCGAATTCGAGGAGCGACTCAAGGGCGTGCTCAATGAAGTGACCGCATCGGACGGGCAGGTCATCCTGTTCATCGATGAGATGCACACGCTGGTGGGCGCCGGGAAATCCGAAGGGGCGATGGATGCATCCAACCTGCTCAAGCCCGCCTTGGCGCGGGGCGAACTGCACTGCGTTGGTGCCACCACGCTGGACGAATATCGCAAGCACGTCGAAAAGGACGCAGCGCTGGCGCGCCGGTTCCAGCCGGTGTTCGTTGCCGAACCCAGCGTCGAGGACACGATCTCGATCCTGCGCGGCCTCAAGGAAAAGTACGAGCTGCATCACGGCATCCGCATTTCGGATTCGGCGCTGGTGAGCGCGGCGACGTTGAGCAATCGCTATATCACCGACCGGTTCTTGCCCGACAAAGCCATCGACTTGATGGACGAGGCCGGCGCGCGGTTGCGCATGGCGGTCGACAGCAAGCCCGAAGCGCTGGACGAGCTCGACCGGCGCATCATGCAGCTCAAGATCGAACGCGAAGCGCTGAAGCGGGAAACCGACGACGCCTCCAAGACGCGGCTGGATCGGCTGGAGGGCGAACTGGGTGGCCTCGAAGAGCAGGCGCAGGGCCTGTCGGCCAAGTGGCTGGCGGAAAAGGACCGGCTGCAGGGATCGCAAAAGCTCAAGGAAGGGCTGGATGCGGCGCGCAGCCAGCTTGAAATCGCGCAGCGGACGGGCGACCTGGCAAAAGCCGGGGAGCTGGCCTATGGCGTCATTCCGGGGCTGGAAAAGCAGATCAAGGCGGCCGAGGACGCCAATGGCGATGGCGTCAGCGATCCGCTGATGGCCGAGGAGGTGGTGACGCCCAGCCATATCGCGCAAGTGGTGTCGCGCTGGACCGGCATTCCGGTGGACCGGATGCTGGAAGGCGAGCGCGAAAAGCTGCTGCATATGGAAGGCTCGCTGGGCGCCCGCGTGATCGGGCAGGCCGAGGCCGTCGCTGCGGTGGCGAAAGCCGTGCGCCGGGCCCGCGCGGGCTTGCAGGACCCCAACCGGCCGATCGGCTCGTTCATGTTCCTCGGGCCGACCGGGGTGGGCAAGACCGAGCTGACCAAGTCGCTGGCACAGTTCCTGTTCGACGACGAGACGGCGATGGTGCGGCTGGACATGAGCGAGTTCATGGAAAAGCACTCGGTGGCGCGCTTGATCGGGGCGCCTCCGGGCTATGTCGGGTATGATGAGGGCGGGGTCTTGACCGAAGCGGTGCGGCGCCGGCCCTACCAGGTGATCCTGTTCGACGAGATAGAAAAGGCGCATCCGGACGTGTTCAACATCCTGCTGCAGGTGCTCGATGACGGGCGGCTGACGGACGGGCAGGGGCGGACGGTGGATTTCCGCAATAGCGTGATCATCCTGACGTCCAATCTGGGCGCCGAATACCTGGTCGAGCTCAAGGACGGCGATTCGGTCGAACTGGTACGCGGCAAGGTGCTGGACATGGTCAAGGCTGCGTTCCGGCCCGAATTTCTCAACCGGCTCGACGAAATCCTGCTGTTCCACCGGCTGGGCCGCGAACATATGGGCGCCATCGTCGATATCCAGTTCAAGCGGCTCGACGCTTTGCTCAAAGATCGCGGCATCACCTTGCGGCTGACGGCTCGGGCGCGCGACTGGCTGGCCAATGAGGGCTATGATCCGGCCTATGGGGCGCGCCCGCTCAAGCGCGTCATTCAGCGCGATGTTCAGGACGGGCTGGCCGACGCCATTCTGAGCGGGCGAATCGCCGATGGCGATGCCGTGCTGATCGATGTGGGCGAGGATGGGCTGGTGTTGTTGCCCGACCTGCCGGCGATGGTGGATGCCGCTGCGTAGGCGGATGATCCTAGAAGGCCGGTTGAAAGACCGGCCTTTTTTGTTGCCTTTGACGGTTGGTCGATATTAGAACGAATAGAGAACCTTGGGGGATCAACGACGATGAACGACAAGATCGACTATGTGGAATTTCCGTCGAGCAACCGGGCGGAAACGTCGGCATTTTTCAACGCGGCGTTCGGCTGGGGCATTGTCAGCTATGGCCCGGACTATGACGCGCTGAGCGATGCCGGGATCGATGGGGGTATCGATCAGTCGGCTGGCAAGGTCATGGCGACGATGGCGATTCTGCGCACGGACGACCTGGATGGCGCCGAACAGCGCGTGATCGCCGCAGGTGGCGTGATCACGCGGGCGCAGTTCGATTTTCCCGGCGGGCGACGGTTTCATTTTCGCGAGCCGGGCGGGAACGAATTGGCGGTGTTCGTCGCGCGGGACGATGCCGTGTCCGCATGATGGGCAGGGCGCTCCCGTGTATCAGGTTTGCGCGGCACGGTCATGCCAGACACCGAATAGGGCTGGCGGCGGCGCTGGGGCGGGTTGATGATCGAGCAACGATTCGGGGACAGTGACGTGGGCGATGTCGTAACACCTGCACCGGGCGCCCCGGCTTTGGCGAGCACGCCGGCCGAACGACGGCCGGTGCTTGTCGCCGCGATCTTGGCATCGAGCATGGGGTTTATCGATGGCTCGGTGATTTCCATTGCCATTCCCGCGATCCGGGCCGATCTGGGCGCGACGCTGGCCGATGCGCAGTGGATTTCCAACGGCTATCTGCTGTTCCTGTCCTCGTTGATCCTGCTCGGTGGCGCGGCGGGGGATCGGTTCGGACTGCGCAACATGTTCGGGCTGGGGATCGCGGTGTTTGTCGTGGCCTCAATGGTGGTGGCGTTGGCGCCAACTCCCCTGGTGCTGGTGATCGCGCGCGCCGTGCAGGGGGCAGGCGCGGCGTTCATGGTGCCGGGCAGTCTGGCCATCATCGCCAAGGCCTATCCGCGCGAGGTGCGCGGCAGGGCGATCGGCATCTGGGCGGCCGCCTCGTCGCTGACTTCGATCGGCGGACCGATCATCGGCGGCTTCGTTTTGACCTGGTTCGGCCAAGCGAGCTGGCGGCTGATCTTTGCGATCAACCTGCCACTGGGCGCAGCGGCACTGGCATTGCTGTGGTTCAAGGTGCGGGCGGACGTGCCCGAAGCGGGACGACGGCTCGATCTGGTCGGCGCGGTGCTGGCGAGTCTGGCACTGATGCTGATCGCCTATGGGTTGACCGGAGATGGCAGCGAAAGCACGCCGCCATTGAGCCATATGGGCCTTTACGCGGGCAGCGGGATCATCGTTGCCGTGCTGTTCCTGGTCTGGGAAGCGCGGGCGCAAGCGCCGATGCTGCCGCTGCGGTTGTTTGCGATCCGGGCTTTTTCAGGCGCCAATGCGCTGACCTTTGCGCTCTATTTCGCGCTGGGCGGCGCGATGTTCTTTTTGCCGATGACGCTGATCGCCGGCTGGGGCGTCTCGCCGGCGGAAGTCGCGTTGGCGCTGCTGCCGCTGGGAATCCTGTTGACCATCCTGTCTTCGTTCAGCGGCGTGATGGCGGACCGGTTCGGGCCGGCGCCCCTGATCGCGGTGGGGTCGGTGCTGGTCGCCCTGGCTTTTGGGTTGCTGGGATGGACGACGCCGCTGCACAATGTCCGGCTGGCGGTGTTGCCGTGCGTGGCGCTGCTCGGGCTGGGCATGGGCATGGTGGTGTCCCCACTCTCCACTGCCGTGATGACCGCGGTGGATGACAGCGATACGGGCGTCGCATCGGGCGTCAACAATGCGGTGGCGCGGGTGGCCGGGCTGATGGCCGTGGCCCTGCTGGGGTTGGTGGTCGCATCGGTGTTCGAGCAATCGCTGGGGAGCGCAGCCGAACTGCCGATCTTTTTCGGCATGGCGGCGCCGGGGCTGAGCGCCGGCGACGAGGCCCTGCGTCTGGCGGCGACAGATGCGGCCTTCGCCAGCGTTGCCTATATCACGGCGGTGTTGAGCCTGATCTCGGCGGCGATCGCCTGGTGGACGCTGGAGCGCCAGCCGGTCCGAACCGCGGTCTAGTTGACTGCGGCGACGTTCACCGGAGCCGGGTCGCGGGCCATCAGTTCGTTGATCTGGGCGATGGTCTGCTGGAACTGGGCCACGTATTGCGGCGGCATGGTATTTTCGCGCGGCAGCTTGACGCTGAGCGGATCGACCAGATTGCCGTTGATCAGCATCTCGAAATGCAGGTGCGGGCCGGTGGCGTAGCCGGTGGAGCCGACATAGCCGATCAATTGTCCCTGGCGCACACGGGTGCCGACATCGATGCCAGGCTCGTAGCGGCTCATATGAGCATAGGCGGTTTCGAAGCCGTTGACGTGCTTGATCTCGATCTTGTTGCCATAGCCCGACTGCCAGCCGTGAAACTCGACGACGCCGTCGCCGGCAGCATAGATCGGCGTGCCGGACCGGGCGGCCAGGTCGACGCCGGTATGCAGCTTGCGGGTGTGGAAAATGGGGTGGATGCGATAGCCGAAGCGCGAGCGCAGCGTCCCCCCGCCCTGGAGCGGACGGCGATTGAGGAAGCGCTTGCCGGTTTCGCCCTCGGGATCGAAATAGTCGACGGTGCCGTCAGGGTTGGCGAAGCGATAAAGCTGGCGGCTGGTCGAGCCAAGGGTCAGCCCGACATAGAGCAGTTCCTGCTTGCCCTGCGCATCGGCGGGCGTTTCGAGAATTTCGATGCTGTCGCCGGCGGCGATCCTTTTGTTCATGTCCACGTCATAGGCGAACATGCCGATAATGCGCCTGATGGTGGCATCGGCCAGATCATGCTTGCGACCGGTTTCCCAGAGCGAGCGGTAGATGGTGGGCAGGTTGGCGACGTTGATTTCCTCGGTGTCCTCTTCGGGAAACTGGATCACCGGGGGTTCCAGGCCCAGCACATATTGCCCATTGTCGGTCAGCGCCACGGTGGCCTGGTGCCGGTCGCTATTGCTGGCATTGTCGTGCACGTAGACGCTGAGCCGATAGGGAACCAGGCTTTGCGAGGTGCGCGAGGGGCCAAACAGAATACGCAACCGCGTGCCGGCGGCCAGGTCCTTGGAGGGCAGCACGTTTTGCAGGTTGCCCTCGATCGCCGTGATCATTGGGGCGGTAAAGCCGTTCTTGGTCAGGATTTCGGTGATCGGGGTGGGTTGGCGAATGGTCAGGATGCGCTCGGATCGCCCAAGCCCGGCCTCGGTCGCATTCATGCTTTGGGGCACGACGGTGACGTTTTCGGCAACGCCGCCGATCGTCGTGCCATTGGTGGCGATGCCTAGATCGCGAATGGTGGGGCCCAGCGCCGCATAGGCCAGAGTGGGCGAGTCAAAGCCCGAATCCGAATAGGCGCTTTCGACCGTCTCGCGCACGAACAGCGCGGCGGACTGGTCCGAGATGACGCGGGCGGGCACGAAGGTCATCGGCATGGCGGCAAGGCGGACGGCCACTTCGCCTTCCACTTCGGCGCCATAGATATCGGTATTGACCTCGAGCGCGTCGGCGCCGGTTTCGGGCGCGGTGGCGCTCAGGATCGCTACCGGATCATAGGGCGGAGCATCCTCCGACAGCGAGGTGGCGGCGGTTGCCAACGTTGCCCGGATGCGCACGAAGGGCTGGTTGCGGATCATGTCGCGGCCATCGACATTCTCGCGAATGGAAGCCTCGATCACTTCGAGATCGGAGCGGGTGGCGGCCACGGGGCGGACGCGCGAGGACTTGGCATCGAAATCGGTCGGTGCCTGGAGCCCCGCCTTGGGCCGCGCCAGCTGCAACGCTTCATAGGCCGTCGAGAAGGTATCCTGGCCCTGGAACGAAACATAGAGCGCGGCGAACATCAACAGAACCGAGGTCAGGCCGGTCATCACCGTGCCGGCGAGCCAGGCAAAGCTCAGCTCGCGGCCATGGGGAATATCGCCGTCCGTCGACTGCACCGTCAGGGCCGGACTGTCCTCATAGCCGGTAGCCTTGAGGCGCGCTGCATGGCGATTTCGTTGCGCTGCGTTCAACGCCCAATCCTTCGAACTGTCACGATCGTTCCCCGGCGGCGGGCCTGGTGCCGGTCTGGTTGGAAATAGCCAGCGCGCATGCCCGCAGGAGTCTTATACGCCCCGTGCGGTGATCTGCAAGAAATGCGGCGATATTAGGCCACAACGCGTGGCAGGGCCTGGGCAGGATAGCGTATGGCAAAACGCCGAAGTCGAAGCCTTGAAGACGATGAAAGCAGGTCCATATGAGCCAAAACGGCGCTGTAACCACCGCAATCACTGGCGGTCCGGTCGAGTTTTCCACAAGCCCAGATTGCCGAATGTCCAAAAATGACGGTTTTGTCGTTTTGGGGGGTTTACAGGCAAAAGGGCTGCCCCTATAACCCGGCTCATCGCTGCAGACCGCGGCGCCGGCAACGGCCCGAACGAGCAGCAAGCCACTGAAAACTCTAAGAAATTAGTAAGTTCAGTGTTTCGAAATTCGGTAAGAAACGAAAATCGAAATTAGGGTGTTGACAGGCCAAACGGTCTCGACTACAACCCGCCACGTTGACGACGTCGAGCGAACTTCGCTCCCACTGTTCAGCGTTTTCTGAAAGGGCGGACGATCTGCCGGGCAACCGGAAGACAAGTTTTGTTTCCTGAAAGAATGCGGAGGCCAACGCTTCCAATGACGTCCTAGCCCGCGAGGGCAGCGAGGTCAGCTCTTTGAAATTGTGAAGATGGAAGAAAGAGAAACGTGGACGGCGAGGTTCTTGCGGTCAGGTTCTTGGGCAACTGAGGATTTGGCAAAAGACTTCGATGGGTGCACGTTTTCTAAGAGAAAACATATTGTTTGCGCTGCTTGCAGCGGCGTAGACGGTGTGAGTTCTCGTCAATCATGCAAACGTGCATTACAGCGACCAAGTCGGAAATCAAACTTGAGAGTTTGATCCTGGCTCAGAACGAACGCTGGCGGCAGGCTTAACACATGCAAGTCGAACGCCCCGCAAGGGGAGTGGCAGACGGGTGAGTAACGCGTGGGAATCTACCTAGTTCTACGGAACAACAGAGGGAAACTTCTGCTAATACCGTATACGCCCTAAGGGGGAAAGATTTATCGGAATTAGATGAGCCCGCGTAAGATTAGCTAGTTGGTGGGGTAATGGCCTACCAAGGCGACGATCTTTAGCTGGTCTGAGAGGATGATCAGCCACACTGGGACTGAGACACGGCCCAGACTC
>NZ_CAXTKA010000017.1:0-63396 GCF_964244875.1 uncultured Devosia sp. | reverse complement strand
TCGGGCATCGGGCATCGGGCATCGGGCATCGGGCATCGGGCATCGGGCATCGGGCATCGGGGGCCAATCAGGAAAGAAGCGACGACCGCTACCGAGCTGCGTCGTATCTGGATGGTCGATGGCCATAGCTACGTCACGCGCACCGCGCCGTCCCGTGGGATGATCGTTTTGCAGTTCATTCGGGCTCATTTCGCTCAAGGAACTCGGCAGAAGGACATTTGCCGCAGGGCGTCGGGCATAAGGCCTGGCGGGTCGGGTAATGGAGGCTTATCGGGATAGAAGCGACGACCGCCCAGCTAGCCGCGTCGTGTCCGGATGGTCGATGGCCAATTGGTACGTCCGGGTCGGGGGGGGGGGCCGTCCTTCCTGTTGGATGGGCCGTTTGCATTATCCGGGCTCACTTCGCTCAAAGAACCGGCCGATGGACGCTGGCCGCATGATGGCGTCGGGCATTCGGCATCGGGCTTTAGCCGAAGGGCGTCGGGCGTTGGCGGCCAATCAGGATAGAGACTGGGTCGATGGACGTTGGCCCAATGGCGTCAGGCGTGGGGCTAATCAGAATAGAAGCGACGACCGACGTCGAGCCGCGTCGCATAGTCCATGGCCAGTTGATCCGTCAAGCGCACGGGGCCGCCCTGTTGGATGGATCGTCTTGCTTTTCATCCATGCTCAGCGCGCTCAAGGACATAGCGCCATTGCTCGATGGTCGCCGCGCGCGGTCGGGAGTGGCTGAAACCTTGTCTATCAGACGGAAACCCAATTTGGTCAGAATACGGCCCGATGCCGGATTGTCGGCGGCATATCCCGCTTTCAGGCGCGCCAGGCGCAGCTCCCGGAAGCCAAAGCACGTCAGCGTCTGTGCAGCCTCCATGGCAAAGCCGTTTCCCCAAGCCGCGCGCTCCAGCCAATAGCCGAGCGTGCCCTGATCGTCAGCGACGCTGTCGAGATCAACAAGACCGATCATCCTGCCACCGTGGTCCACGGCAAAACGATAGGCCGTTCCATTTGACCATTCGCGTTCGTGGCTGCCGAACCAATCGGTCATGTCTTGTGCGACAGGCGGAAACGAAGCCCGGCTGAGCATTTGTGCAACATGCCAGTCGGACTGAATTTGGACCGCCCGGGCTGCATTGGTCCGTGAGGAGGGCCGCAAGCAAAGACGCCGGGTCATCAGTGGATCGCGCGATATCGACATGGACCGTTCCATAGGCGTTCAAGGTGTCGCGGGGCTGATCATGGCACCGGGCGCCGGCGCTTGATTTGGGCGATCCGCTCGGTATCGCCGGCCTGGAGATAGCGGCCGCGCTCGAGGATTTCGAGCGTATATTCACTATAGGTCAGTCCGAGCGCCTGGGCGCGGCGGGCGCGCATGCGGGCAATATCGAAGGGTACGTCGTTCCAGGCGGCGCGGGTCGCGGCCTTCCATTCGAAGTATTTGCCGATGCCATGGCTGCCCCATTGGGGTGCTCGGGGATCGTCGAGGGGTGGGCCGCCATTGTGGCCCGGGGGCAGGGGGATGGACACAGGCAGCATGCTGGCACGAGCAAGTAGCGATTTCCAGCCCCGCCCGGAGCCGCGCATGTGCAGATTTTGCCCCGATGCCACATTTTACGCGCTTGCGGCGTTGACGCTATGCAGGTGGCCTGCTTTCAGGGCTTTCCGCATTCCGTAATCAAAGGCTGAGAGTGACCATGCGCTTACCAATTGCCCTGCTGCTGTTCGTGATGCTGGTCCCCGGATCGGCATCGGCGCAGACGCTGCCTCTGGTCACCGAAACCGCAGCGCCGGCCGATAGCGGCGTCGACGAGCTTATCAGGATCATCGAAAACGACGATACGCGGGCGGCGCTGCTGGAGCGATTGCGACAATCTGAGACTGCGGAGGCTGTGCCGGCCGAGCGGCCAGCGGATTTGAGCATTGCACGGCAACTGGCCGAATATACCCGGCATGCGGCCGAAGGCGTCTCGGGCACATTGCGGGCGTTGGGACAGGTCTTTGACAGCCTGCGCGGCGGCTTTAGCGGCGATGGCGTCGATCTTACGGCTTTGAGAGATATCGCCATCGGCGTCTTGATCGTGGCTGCGGCGCTGGTCGTGGGGTTGCTGGGCGCGCGGATCGTCGTGGTCTGGCTGCAGCGCAAGATTGCCGCGCGGGTGGCGGGCAAGCGCTGGTATGTGCGACTGGCCGGAGCGCTTGGCGCAGCGGCGCTCGATCTGGGCTCGATCGTCCTGATCTGGGCGCTTGGCAATATCCTGGCGTTGAGCGTCACCGGAACGCCGGGCAGGATGGGGATCAACCAGTCGCTGTTGCTCAATGCGTTCCTCCTCGTGGAAATCAGCAAGATGGTGCTGCGTACCCTGTTGCAGCCGCGCTTTGAGGCCCTGCGCCTGTTGCCCGTGGGCGACAGCAATGCCGCCTATTGGTCGTTCTGGCTGGGGCGCATCATCTCGCTGCTCGGCTATACCTTCATGTTCGTCGCGCCGGTGATCTCGGCCAATCTTTCAAGCACCGTGGCCGGTGCCGTCCAGGTGCTGGTGATGGCGACCGCCGTGACCATCGGCATCACCATCGTGCTGCAATGCAAGGATGGGGTGCGCACCTGGCTGGATGATCTGGCGCGCAAACGCCAGAATGACGGGCTGGGGCAGTTGCTGCTGCTGGTCGGGCGGTTCTGGCATATGCTGGCGATCGCCTATCTGGTGGCGCTGCTGATCGTGTGGTTCGCCAATCCGGACCAGGCGCTGCCGTTCATGCTGGGCGCTACGGTCCAGACCGGGATTGCGGTGCTGGTGGGCGTACTGGTGGTGATGTTCATTGCCCGGTTCGTCCAGGCGGGCCTGCACTTGCCGCAGGACATCAAGACGCGCCTGCCGCTGCTCGAGGCGCGGCTGCATGCCTTCGTGCCGCGGGTTATGGGCATCGTGCGGTTGATCGCAATCGTGGGCGTGGTGCTGGCGGTGGCGCAGGCCTGGGCGCTGTTCGATTTCGTCGGCTGGATTTCCAGCGATCGCGGGCAGCAGGTGGTGGTTTCGGTCAGCTCGGCATTGCTGATTATCCTAGCGTGTATCTTTCTTTATGTGGCCGTCGCATCATGGGTGGAATTTCGGCTCAACAACGCTGCCGGGGTCGCGGCGACCAACCGTGAAAAGACGCTGCTCAACCTGTTCAAGAATGCCTTCACGATCGCGCTGGTGGTGTTCGGGGTGATGCTGGCGCTGGCCCAGATCGGGGTCAATATCGCTCCCCTCCTCGCGGGTGCGGGGGTGCTGGGCCTGGCGATCGGGTTTGGCGCGCAAAAGCTGGTGCAGGACATCATCACCGGCATCTTCATCCAGTTCGAAAACGTCATGAACGAAGGCGATGTCGTGGAGGCGGCGGGCAAGTCCGGCGTAGTGGAAAAGCTCACCATCCGCTCGGTGACCATTCGCGACATGAGCGGGACGGTGCACCTGATCCCGTTTTCCTCGGTGGACCAGGTGAGCAACATGGTGCGCGGATACTCGTTTTACGTCGCCGAGATCGAGGTGGCCTATGACAGCGATATCGAAGCGGTCAAACAGACCCTGCGCGACGCCTTCTCCATGGTCATGGACAGCGAGCACAAGAGCGTCATCCTCGATGATCTGGATCTGCAGGGGCTGATCGCCATCACGCCGGCGTCGATGACGCTGCGGGCGCGGATCAAGACCATTGCCGGCCAGCAATGGGGCGCCGGGCGGTATTTCAGCGAACTGGTGATGAGGCTGTTTGCCGAGCGCAACATCCAAGTGCCCACGCCCAGGGTGTCCTATGTGCCCGGCACCTCCGGTCGCGCGCTGCCACCGGTGGGCGAACAGCCATCATCCTGACCGCCTGAAGCGCGGTACGCCGTCCGGCCACGGCCTTGTGATCGGGCCGGCGATGGTCAGAAGCCTTGGCCTTAAGGCGATCTTAATTGGATGGGTTAAAATAGGCTATCCGCGGGGTGGCCACTTATGCCGTAACCGGCGGATGGTTGGCGTCACGGTGGTGACGTGTTTGCTGGGTATCACGAGGCTCATCATGGTGCACAAGACGGGCAGGCGTTCCGGGTTTTCGAAAGGCATTGCGGCCGTGCTGCTCGCGGGGCTGCTGAGCGCGGGAGCCGTGCCGGCCGCCTTGGCCAACAGTGCGGACTTCGTGCGCGGACTGTGGCCACTGGCGCAGGCCAAGGGGGTCAGTCGAGAGGCCTTCGAGGCCTCGTTCGCGGGCTATTCCATGATCCCCAGGCTGCTGGAGCTGACCCGCAAGCAGCCTGAATTTTCCCAGACGGTAGCGCAATATATCGCCAAGCGGGTGACCGACGCGCAGGCGGCCAAGGGCCGCGCCATGCGGGCCGAGTGGAACGACACCCTGACCGGCGCCAAGCAGCGCTATGGCGTACAGCCGGAAATCGTCTTGGCGATCTGGGGCATGGAAACCAATTTCGGCGGCTTCATGGGTGGCGAAAACACCATTTTTGCGCTGGCGACGCTGACCGAGGGCGGCTATCGGCCCGATTATTTCCGCAGCGAATTGCTGACGGCGTTGCGCATCGTTTCGGACGGGCATGTGCGGCCCGCCAACATGGTCGGCTCATGGGCCGGCGCGATGGGGCATACCCAGTTCATGCCATCGAGCTTCATGCGCTACGCGATCGATTACAACGGCGATGGCCGCAAGGACATCTGGAACTCGGTGCAGGACGCGCTGGGATCGACCGCCAATTACCTCAAGGCCTTCGATTGGCGCCCGGGCGAAACCTGGGGCTATGAGGTGCATCTGCCCTCGGGCTTCAATTATGGCGCGGCGCGCGAAATGGGCAAGGCGCCGATCGGGCAATGGCAGCAGATGGGCATTACCCGGATTTCGGGCAAGCCATTCCCGCGCAGCAGCGACGTGGCGCGGCTTTACATGCCGGCGGGAGCAAGCGGGCCGACATTCTTGCTGTTGCACAATTTCGATGTGATCAAGCGCTACAACAATTCGGACAGCTATGCGCTGGCGGTTGGCCACCTGGCGGACCGGATTTTGGGCGGGGCGGAGTTCGCCGCGCCCTGGCCTGCCAATGACTATGCCCTCGATGCCAGCCAAAGGCAGGAGTTGCAGCGCCGTCTCAACCAAGCGGGCTTCAATGTGGGCACGCCGGATGGGGCCATCGGGCCCAAGACACGCGCGGCGGTCATCGCCTATCAGCAACAATCGGGCCTGCCCGCCGATGGGTTCGTGTCCGGTCGGTTGCTGGATCGGCTCAAAAATTAACCTTTCGTTAACCCTATGGGATCACCCTGACGGGGCTTAAGTAGAGGGCAGGCAGGCTTCGGATATTGAGGCGCCTGCCCTCGCCCATTTCCCATGACCGCTGGCGGGCCCCTGGGCGCAGCCGATCACGAAGCCGCCAGAAGGCAGCTTCGGTCACACATTGTCCGGCTTCGTCCGGCATGCCCACGCTCCCGGCTTTTCGTTTGATTGTAGTGCTCATGACCAGATTGCCTGTTTCGCGTGTTTTCCGGCCGCTCATGGTGGCGCTGCTGGTGTTGTTGGCCGTACAGGGCCCGACCGCTGCCATGTCGGTGATGGACCCGTTCAACCTGCCGGCATCCATGGACGGGGGAACGGCCAAAGTGGGCGATGGCATCGCCTATGCGGACGGAGCGCGCCACAAGCTTGACGTGTATGCGCCCCAGCAGCGCGGGGCCCCAGCCCCGGTGGTGTTTTTCATCTATGGCGGTGGCTGGAACCGGGGCGAGCGCAGCGACTATCAGTTTGTCGGGCGGGCTCTGGCGGCGCGTGGCTTCGTCGCGGTGATCGCCGATTACCGCCTGGTGCCTGAAGTGCATTATCCCGAATTCCTCGAGGACAATGCCAGCGCGCTCAAATGGGTGCAGGACAATATCGCCAATTATGGCGGGGATCCGGCGCGGCTGTTTCTGGCTGGGCATTCGGCAGGTGCCTATAATGCGGTGATGCTGGCGCTCGATCCCTCGTTCCTGCAGGAATATGGCGTGACCATGCCGATCCGGGCCGTTGCGGGCCTCTCTGGGCCCTATGATTTCTACCCGTTCGAATATGACGAGGTGCGCAATGCGTTTGGCGCGGCGTCCAATCCTGAGGGAACGCAGCCGGTCAATCTGGTGACCAGCGATGCGCCGCCAATGTATCTGGCGACCGGCACCGGCGATCCGATCGTGCGGATGCAGAATACCGAGCATCTGGCGCGCGCTATGCAGGCGCGCGGCGTGTGGGTAACCACCAAGTTCTATCCCGGCTTCGGGCATATGGAGCCGGTCATCGCCTTGGGATCGCTGTGGCGCTGGCGGGCGCCGGTGCTGGACGACATGACGCTGTTCTTCAACCAGTTCGGAGCTTTTCCCAGCGGCGTGCCCTATCTTGCCGTCGTGCCCGAGCCGCCGGCCGAGGTCATCGAGCCGATGGACGATATCATCGCCCAGATGGACGCAATGTTTCAGCCGGTCAGCAAGTAGAGGGCGAATCGCTGTAGCCTTGGGGCATGAGCGAGCATTTGCGATATGCCGGAACCGGGGAGCCGACGCAGCGCCGTGTGCTGGAGGAGATCATCCGAGCGCAGCCGGTGCTGATGGCCGTGCTTGAGGGCATGCTCGATCTGGGCCTGCCCGACGGGTTGCTTTGCTCGGGTGCCATCTATAATTCGGTGTGGAATGCGCTGAGCGGGCGGCGGGCGCTGACCGGCATCAAGGACGCTGATGTCGCTTACTTTGATGACGGCGATCTGTCCTATGAGGCGGAGGACGCGGTGATCCGCCGCGCGGCGATCCGCTTTGCTGAGGTGCCGCTGCCGGTCGAAGTGCGCAATCAGGCGCGGGTGCACCTATGGTTTCCGCAAAAGTTCGGCACGCCCTATCCGCAATTGCGCAGCAGCGCCGAAATGCTGCGATATTTTGCTTCCAAGACCCATGCCGTGGCGGCGCGGCTGGAAACGGACGGGCGGATGAGCATCTTTGCGCCGTTCGGGCTCGATGACATCTTCGCCTTCCGCGTGACACCCAACGCGGCCTTGGACAATCGGCATACCCATGAGGCCAAGGCGGCGCGCAGCCGGCTGGTATGGCCTGAGTTGACCGTGGTGCCCTGGCCTGATGATGTGTAGCAGTCGCCCTTGGCGTTGCTGCATCGACCGCGCCGTTATTCGGCTTCGTCCGCCGGGGCCGAATTGAGTTGGCCGTATTTCTGTTCGCCGATCTTGCCGAGCAGGTCGAGCTGGGTTTCGAGGAAGTCGATATGGCTTTCCTCGTCGGTCAACAGCGCTTCGAACAGGTTCTTGGAAACGTAGTCGCCAATACTTTCGCACAGTTCGCGCGATGCCTTATAGGCGTTGCGGGCGTCGTATTCCCCGGCTAGGTCGGCTTCGAGCACTTCCTTGATCGTCTGCCCGATTCGCAGCGGGGCGATGCGTTGCAGATTGGGGTGGCCTTCGAGAAAGATAATGCGCTCGATCAGGCGATCGGCGTGATGCATTTCTTCAATCGACTCAGCGCGCTCCTTGGCCGCCAGCTTCTTGTAGCCCCAATCGTCGAGCAGACGAAAATGGACCCAGTACTGGTTGACCGCGCCGAGTTCGAGAAAGAGGGCTTCGTTAAGCCGCTCGATGACTTGTGCTTCGCCCTTCACGACGATTTCCACTCCGTTGCTGCTTCAGCTTTGCCAGCCGGGTTTCGAGCGCGATGAGCTCACCCGGCGAACTGGCCTGCTGGGAGTGGTAGTTCTCGGTGACGCGAACGATAATGTCCACCACATTTGGCACGCAGCCGCTGCATTTGGCGCGGCGGGCAAGCTCGTGATAGACCTTGGCCGGCACGACCAACTGCCACGGATCGGCCTTGAGGAGCGACAGGACGATGTCCTCGATCTCCCGGGATGTGATCATGTTACATTGGCAGACGAGCATAATCGTGCGGTTCTGTGGACAGGTAACCGGGGCATAAAACGGCGGCGATACCTGATTGTCAATGTCAGAAAATGTCGCGGTGGTCACAACCGGCGGCGCGGTTCAGGCAGCAACTGCGGCGACCGCGCTGCTGCATTGCGGAAACCGTTTGCGGCCGTGGCGCGTATCTGTTGCTCCTGTTTGCGTGAGCGCCTCATGGCCGTGTCCCTTCTTGCCATCATCAATGCCCTGTTGCCCAAGGACCGCGAGTCCGCCAAAATCGCCGCCGACGTGGCCTATGGACCCGGGGCGCGTCATCGGCTCGATATTTACGCGCCGGCCGGAAGCGGGCCGTGGCCGGTGGTGTTTTTCATTTATGGCGGCTCCTGGAGCGACGGCAGCCGGCACAATTACACATTTGCCGGACGGGCCATCGCGGCTCAAGGCTTCGTAACGGTGATCGCCGATTACCGGCTGGTGCCGGAGGTGGAATATCCGGCCTTTCTGCAAGACTGCGCCGACGCGTTCGCCTGGACTGCGCACAATATCGCAGGTTATGGCGGAGATGGGGACCGGATGGCGCTGATGGGGCATTCGGCAGGGGCCTATAATGCGGTCATGCTGGCGCTGGACCCGGCCTATCTCAAGGCCCGTGGCGTGCTGGAGCGCGTCAAGGCGGTGGTTGGGTTGTCAGGGCCCTATGACTTCCTGCCGTTCGACGGGCCGATATCGCTGCGGGTGTTCGGCGCCGTTCGGATGCCCAGGACGACCCAGCCGATCAACCTGGTCAGCGCCGAGGTGCCGCCGATGTGGCTGGCCAACGGTACCGAGGACACTTTGGTCGGCCCGCTCAATGCCAAGGCGCTGGCGCGCCGATTGCGGCAGGCGGGGGTAGAGGTCGGCGAAACCTATTATCCCAAGATTGGGCATGCGCATCTGGTGATGGCGCTGGCACGGCCGCTGCGCGCCATGGCGCCGGTGCTGGCGCAAAGCACGGCCTTTCTCGCGGCCCGGCTGGGGCAATAGGCAGATCAATTGTCGACCGCACTGTCTTGCCGCCGTCGCGGCGAGGCGGTTATGACTATGGTGCGGCATCGACGAGGGAGGATCGCGGATGATTGGCTTGGGCAAGATGGTTTTGGGTAAGGCGCTGCTGGGCTCAGCGGTTCTGGCGCTATCGACCTCCCTGGCATTGGCCGGGCCGGCATTCGATGCTTGTGCGGCGGCGGCATCCAGCCAGTTCGAGCCCGGTTTTGAAAATATCGGCCGCGACCTGTCGGCCATCGATGCCGACGCAGCCATAGCAGCCTGTGAAAAGGCGCTGAAGGAGGAACCCAATTCGGTACAGCTCACCGGCTGGCTGGCGCGCGCCTACTTCGCGGGCGGCAATTCCGCCAAGGCCGTTCCCTTGTTCGAAACGGCAAGCGCGGGGGGCAATGTGGTGGCGCTGTCGATCTATGGCGACATGTTGACCACCGGCGATGGCGTCGAGCAGGATGCCGCGCGCGGGGCGCAGTTGCTGACCCAGGGGGCGGAGGCCGGCTTTGCCCTGGCGCAGAACAGCCTGGGGCTGAGCTATGACTTTGGCGAAGGCCTGGCGCAAGATCGGGCCGAGGCGGCCAAGTGGTATCGCGCCGCTGCCGAGCAGGGCATGGCCAAGGCCGAATCGAACCTGGGATTGATGTATCAGGACGGCATCGGCGTGCCGCGCGACTATGTGGCGGCGGCGGCCTGGTTCGAGCGCGCGGTGGCGCAAGGCGATGCCTCGGCGCAGGTCAATCTGGGCAAGCTGATCGCCGACGGTCTGGGCCAACCGGTCGATTACCAGCGGGCGGCCGAATTGTACCAGGCGGCTGCCGACCAGGGCGACATGTATGGGCAGAACAATCTGGGTTTTCTGATCGAGAACGGCCTGGGGCAGGAGTCCGATCCCAAGGCTGCCTTTGCGCTCTACCAGCAGGCGGCGGACCAGGGCATGGCACTGGCCAAGCACAATCTGGCCTTGCTGTACGAGGACGGGCGCGGCGTCGCCCAGGATTACGGCAAGGCGCTGGAGCTTTATCGGGAGGCGGCGGAAGCCGGCGAGATGCTGGCCGCGGTCAATCTGGGCCTGCTCTATATGGACGGCAAGGGCACCGCTGTGGACAATGCCGAGGCGTTGAAATGGACGCAGATCGCCGCGGATGCAGGGCAGGTGATCGGGCTCAACAATCTGGGCCATATCTATGAAGAGGGCCTTGGGGTCGAGCCGGACAAGGCGGCCGCGATCTCCTATTATCAGAAGTCGGCCGATCAGGGTTATCAGCTGGCGATCGACAATCTGGCGCGCCTGCGCGGGCCGGTCCAAGGCGGCGGCACGGGCAAGACCAAGCAGAAGTGAAGCTGTGCCCGGCCCTTCAGGCGCCGGGATCGTCGGGCAATCCGGATTTCCTGCGGGCGGCAACGAGGGCGGCCGAGGCGGCGGTGCGGTGGGCCGAGGAAAAGAATTCGCGCTGCGCCAGGACCAGGATGGTCAGCAGGCAAGTCACGATCGTGGCCCATTCGGAGACGAACCAAGCCACCGTCGAGACCGAGAAATAATAGGCGCGAATGCCGGTGTTGAAGTTGCGGGCGCCCAGCACGTTCATTTCGGTGATGGCGTCGATTTCGGCGTCGGAAGTTGGCGCCCCGTGATCAATGGCGCCGAGCATAATGCAGAAATGGTTGAACTGGCGCAGTGACAGCGTGAAGGCGAAAAACGCCAGCACGAACATGGTCAGCATCACCGCCAGGTGGAACTGAACCTGGCCGACGCTGTATTTGGCCCCGAGCTCCAGGGAGTCGAGCGACGCCATCAGGGCCGGAATTTGCCCGAAGACGGCAAAGACCGCCAGGATCAGCAGCACGGCGGTGGACGCCAAAAAGCTGACCGACTGCATGATATTGCCCGACAGGATGGCGTCGAACGGGGATTCGCGGATCGCGGCATTGGCTACCCAGCGGCGGCGCTGCAGGTTCATGATGACCGACAGCGAGGGGCGCAGCTTTTCGATCTGCGGTACAAAGACATTGTAGGCGAAGTAGCAGATCAGCGGAAACAGCGTGGTCAGCAGCGTCATGAGGCCCCGGCAGGACGAGTGTGCGATCCTTTGGTTATAGCGGGTCGGCGGCAAAAGGCGACGGCTGGCTGCTAGCGGCAGCAGCCGTTCAAAAAACTGTCACGTTGCACGCATTTTGGCCTTGAGGTATCGGGGCGGGGGCCCTATATAGCAGTCACGTCGCGGCCAAGCCGTTTCGACATCCTGTCCCGGATAATGTTTCCAAAGACTTATCGCGGGATGGAGCAGCCCGGTAGCTCGTCAGGCTCATAACCTGAAGGTCGCAGGTTCAAATCCTGCTCCCGCAACCAATGTTTCCCGGATGGGATGTCAGACGTCAGCAAGACCCGCATGCCCCAAGGTGTGCGGGTCTTTTGCTATCCCGTGGCTAGGCTGTACTGGGATGAGCCGGCGTTGCATGCAGGGTGGACTTTGGGCTGCAACGGGGTCACAACGGCGGCACGAACGCGGCTTTGCAACAAGGATTTGATCATGACCAATGCCAGCGCTGCCCAGGCCGCTCTCTTGCTGTCGCGGGTCCGGCGAACCGGTGAAAAGCTCGTGACTTTTCCCGAGGCACTGGTGCCGCAGGACCGCGCCGCCGCTTATGCGATCCAGGACGAAATCATTGCCCTGGAAGGCGAGGTGGGCGGCTGGAAAATCGCCTCGGGCACGGAAGCGGCGCCGATCAGCTCGCCCATCCTGGCGCGGGCGTTCTTTGCATCCGGCGCCACCTTGAACATCGTGGATCTGATGGCCACGCTGGTGGAGCTGGAAGTGGGCCTCAAGCTTGGGGCCGATTTACCGCCGCGCGAAGGCGGCTATTCGCGCGATGAGGTCACCGCGGCCATCGAGGGATTGCTGCCGGCCTTCGAGATTGTCGGCCGGCGCTTCGCTGCCGACTACGAACTGCCGGCGCTGTTGAGCATCGGCGATCTGCAGGCCGGGTCGGCCGTGGTGAGCGGTCCGGTGGTGACCGATTGGCAAGGACTGGATCTGGCGACGATCGCGTTGACGCTGGATATCGGCTCGCAAACCCTGAGCACCGATACCGGAGCCTCGCTGGACAGCGTCATCGAGTCCATCGTCTGGCTGGCCAATGAGGGGTCGCTGCGCCAAGGGGGGTTGCGCAAGGGGCAGATCATCATCACCGGCGCCCGTCTCAAGGAGGTGCTGGGGCAGCCCGGCGAGACGGTGCGCGCCAGCCTGGCCGGGCTTGGCACGATCAGCGTCACGCTGGCCTGACGAGGCGTCGCCACAGCCGGTTTGCGACACGGGACTTTGGAGCGCGCGGACAGAACTATGCTCAAACTCTTCGGCAGCGTGCTTGCGGTGTCGGCGCTGGTGTTCATCGCCGTGGCCTCCTCGATCGCCGACTATGTCGCTTTGGCAACAGCCTTGATCGGCCTGGCCACAGCGATCGGGCAGCGCTCCCCGATCGTGACGGCACGCGGCTGGTGGATGCCCGCTTTGGCTTTGGCCTTGCTCGCCCTCACCTTGCCGCTGGTTTATCGCGGGCCATTGGATTTGCTGCCGCTTGCGGCATTGTCGCCGCTTTTGCTGGTGCCGGGCGTGGCGTTTCTCGTAGCGCGCAATGACGAGCTGCTGAACGGGCTGGCGCTGCCATTGCTGTGCCTGATCGGGGTGATCGTTGCGTTTTTCGTCGGGCTTTCGGAGTCGGATGGCGGCACCGTCCGGGTTGGCGCCGGCAACAATCCCATCCATTTCGGCGGCCTTTCGGTGATGGTGGGCTTCATGGCGTTGAGCGGGGTCTGCGTGGGCCGTTCGCCTTGGCGCCTGCTGTTTTTGACGGGGCCGCTGTTTGGGCTGGCAGTGGTGATGCTGTCGGGCTCGCGCGGGCCCCTGCTGGGGGGCGTGGCAATGGCCGTGGCCAGCCTGCCGCTGCTGGTGGCCTGGTTCTGGCGCGACAAATGGTTCGTGGCCGTTTTCGGGGTGCTGGCTGCCGGTGCCACGATCGCGGGCGTCATGCTGGCCTCCTCGATGCGCGCGATCAGCCTGTTCGGCGATACGCTGCAGGCCCTCTCGGGCACTGCGGGCGGGGTGCTCGATCCCAACCGGACGGCTTTGTACACGGCCGCCCGGGAACAATTCATGGCGTCCCCGATCGTCGGGCAGGGCTTCGGGCAGGTCATGGCCCTGGTGCGCGCGCGCTTTCCGGATGTGGAGATCGTGCAGACGCTGGAACATCTGCACAGCGACATCGCCGATTTCGGAGCGGGGGGCGGCGTGCTTGGCCTTGCCGCCTATGGCCTCGTCATCGCCACGCCCCTGGTGGTGACGCTGCGCCGCGGCGCCGATCGCGCCGTGATCATGGGCGGAGTGCTGCTGAGCACGGGGTATTTCGGGCTCGGCCTGACCAATGCCATGTTCGGCATCCTGCCGCAGACGGTGCTGTACGTCGTGCTCCTGGGGTATCTGGCGGGACTGGCTCGCGCCGGCCGCGCAACTTAACGGCGGCTCGGCGCCTCAACAGGCTACGACGTTGACGGCGAGGCCCGCGAGGCTGGTTTCCTTGTAGCGGTGGGACATGTCCATGCCGGTCTGCCGCATGGTTTCGATACAGGCGTCGAGCGGCACGGCGTGGGTGCCGTCGCCCTTGAGGGCCAGCGAAGCGGCGGTGACGGCCTTGACGGCGCCGAAGGCGTTGCGCTCGATGCAGGGGATCTGCACCAGGCCCGCCATCGGATCGCAGGTCATGCCCAGATGATGTTCGAGGGCAATTTCGGCGGCATTTTCCACCTGGGCCGGGGTGCCGCCCATGACGGCGCAGAGCCCGGCTGCGGCCATGGCGGACGCCGAGCCCACTTCGCCCTGGCAGCCCACTTCGGCGCCCGAAATGGAGGCATTGTGCTTGATGATACCGCCAATGGCGGCGGCGGTCAGCAGGTAGTCGCGGATCGCTATGGGATTGGCGCGGGCGTCGAATTTAAGGAAATAGCGCAAGACGGCCGGGATCACGCCGGCGGCGCCGTTGGTGGGTGCGGTGACGACGCGCCCGCCCCCGGCATTCTCCTCGTTGACGGCCATGGCATAGACCGAGAGCCAGTCATTGGCCATCAAGGGGCTGATTTCGTTGCGCTGCCATTGCGCGTCGAGCTGGGCGAAAATAGCGGCGGCGCGGCGCTTGACGTTGAGCCCGCCGGGCATGGTGCCGGATTGGACGAGGCCCCGATCGATGCAGGCGGACATTGCCGACCAGATGGCATCGATGCCGGTGTCGAGCGCCTGGCGGGAGCAGTTCACTTGCTCGTTGGCGCGTTTCATGGCGGCGATGGACAGACCCGAGGCTGCGGCCATGGCCAGCATCTGGCGCGCATGGGCAAAGGGATAAGGCACGTCGGCCGAAGCTGGGGAGGCGGTTTTTTGCGCTTCGAGTTCGGCATCGGTGAGCACGAAGCCGCCGCCGACCGAATAATAGATGCGGCGCAGCAGCAATTGCCCATCGGCGTCCAGGGCAGTGAACTGCAGGCCATTGGGATGGCCGGGCAGGGGCGTGCGCTTGTCGAATATGAGGTCGCGGGCTGGCACGAAGCGGTAGGCGGGATGGCATTGTGGCTGCACCGTGCCGGTGGCCTCGACCGCGGCAAGAATGGCGTCCACGGCATCCGGATCGACCTGGCGCGGGTTTTGCCCGCAGAGGCCCAGGATGACGGCGGGCCCGGTGCCGTGGCCGATGCCGGTAAAGGCCAGCGAACCGTGCAGGCTCGCGCTCAAGGCCGCAGGACGGGCGCGGGCCGGGCGGGGCCAGTCGCCCGATTTCAGCGCGTCCAGAAACCGATTGGCGGCGGTCATCGGCCCCATGGTATGGGAGCTCGAGGGGCCGATGCCGATCTTGAAAACGTCGAAGATGGACAGGAACATGGTGTCATTGTGCATGGATGGGGCCGCATGACAACGCGGAGGCTGGAAGATCGTCAAGCGATCGGCAACAGTGCGTGACGCCGGTCGGCGCTTGGCTTGAAGCACGGCTGCGACAATATGATGGCCGCAATGCAGAGGCAGGAGGGCCGCATGGCCGAATACGTCTATCGCGAGGCCAAGGGAAAACCCGGCGCGCCGCTGCTGGTGGTGTTTCACGGTACAGGCGGCGATGAAAACCAGTTCTTCGATCTCGGCAGCGAGTTGCTGGCGGGCGGGCGAATCGTGGCGCCGCGGGGCAATGTGTCGGAAGGCGGTGCGCTACGCTACTTCCGGCGCACGGGGGAGGGCCGTTACGACATGGCCGATCTGGCGCTGCGCACGGCGCAGATGGCGCAGTTCGTGCGGGCGCGAGTTGCCGAGGACAGGCCCGCCCAGGTCATGGGTCTGGGCTATTCCAATGGCGCCAATATCCTGGCTTCGGTGCTGTTCGCGGCGCCCGAACTGTTCGACGCGGCGGTGCTGATGCATCCGTTGATCCCATTCGAGCCGCCTGCGGCAGGGGGGCTGACAGGGCGGCGTGTGCTGCTGACGGCCGGCCGCCGCGATCCGATCGCACCGGCGGCCGCGACGGACAAACTGGCGGACTATTTTATCCGTCAGGGCGCTGCGGCAGAGCTGTTCTGGCATGATGGCGGGCACGAATTGCGGGCTGAAGAAATGCGGGAAACGCAGCGGTTCATTGCTGCCGCCACAAATATGGGCGCTTGATGATCCAGGCTCGTTTCACGTGGCCTGTTCGCTGGACGGACCGGGTTGCAAGCAAAGGGAGATGGACAATGGTGCGAACGATGCTGGGCGCGGTGCTGATGCTGGTGGCGCTAGTTTTGGCGCCACAGGCGCAGGCCGCAAGTTTTGATTGCGCTGCGGCGACAACCGCGTTCGAACACGCCATATGCGACAATCCCGCCCTGTCGAGCGCCGACGAGACGCTGGCCCAGGCCTTTGCCACGGCGACTGGCGGCTTGAGCAAGCCGGCGGTATCGAACATGCGCGCCGACCAGCGCGCCTGGCTGGATTTCGCGGCCCGGTCCTGCACCGATGATGCGGAGCTGTTGCCGGACGACGTCCGCTATGACGCCGAGCAGGTCGAGTGTCTTGCCAGCGCGGCCGCAGCGCGAATCAGTGTCCTCGAAGACAGCCGCATGCTGGGCGGGCATCGCTTCGCTCTCAGCAGCCGTTTCGCAACGTTGCCCGATCCGGACGCGGCCAACCAGCCAGATTATTATTGGAAAGTGGCCAGCCATACGGTGTCGTTTCCCCAGCTCGAGGGCGATGATGGCTTGGCGACCAGCTTCAACGCGTTCGTCGATACCGCAGTGACGACGCTGTCGGGCACGCTGACCGATACGGATGGCGATGCACCGGCGGCCGATGCGCAAAGCGACAGCGATCTCACCATCAGCCCGCTCGAGGCGCTGCCCCGGCGCATCACCCTCAAGGCGCAGAGCGATTGGTTTGGCCATGGCGGGGCGCATGGCAATGGGACGGTGTCCTACCTGCATTTCTTGACCGATGAGGGCCGCGCGCTGGAGGCGAGCGACGTGTTCAGCGGCGAGGGCTGGGCGCAAAAGCTGCTGGAGCTCAGCGTTGCCGAACTCAAGAAGGAACACGGCGACTGGCTCATGCTGGACGCGGACCAGGATATTGCCGATGTGGTCACCCAGCCGGACCGGTGGAGTTTTAGCAGCCCCTATGGCCTGACCATCCAGTTCCAGCCCTATGAGGTCGCGGCCTATGCCTATGGCGCGCCGACGATCCTGATCCCGTGGGAAAGCCTTGACGGCATGACTGCGCCAAGTCTCGACACCGTGCGCTACGGCAGCTGAGGCTGGGCCCGCAGATCGGCCCAATCGGGATGGCGCTTGAACTGGGCCACCACATAGGAGCACAGCGGCTCGATCTTGAAGCCTTCGGCGCGGGCATCGGCAATGGCTGCGTCGACCAATCGGGCGGCGATGCCGCGGCCGCCAAATTCGGGCGGAACGCCGGTATGATCGATGCTCATCACGCCCGGGGATTTGCGATAGGTCATTTCGGCCTCAATGCCGGGGGCCAGATTGACCACATAGCGGCCCCGGGTGGGGCCATCCTGGCGTTCAACGGTGATGTCGGCGGTGCTCATGGTCTGTATCCGGGGTTGGGCTAGATGCGCGTGACGTCGTCCAGCAATTGGGGAAACAGGGCGCGTTCGGACAAGAACGGGTGCAGCGCCAGAGCCGCGGCAATGTCCTTGAGCGCCAGCGCCTGCCGGCCCTGGCTGCGATAGATTAAGGCGCGGCCGGCAAGCGCTCCGAAATGGCGCGGCTCGAACTGGAGGACCTTGTCGATTTCGGCCAGCGAGGTCTGGTAATCGCCCATCATGAAATGAATGGTGGCAAGCTGGTTCCAGGCCTCGGCATATTCGGGATGGTCCTTGACGATGGCCTCGAGGTCCGCGATGGCGGCGGGTGGATCAAGGCTCAGCCTAACCAGGGCACGGCGCATGCGACCGGCGAGATCTGGATCGGCGGGGGTCATCCACAGGGCCCAGATCTGACGGTCGATAAGCTTCGCGGCGTCGGCATCGGGGGCCAGGCGAAGCTGGGCGAACAGGGTATCGAGCGCCGGATTTGCCGGTTGCGCCGCGGCCGGGCCAAGCAGCAGCAACAGCGCCAGCAGCGGGCCGGCCCAGGCAGCGATGACGACCGGCAAACGGGCTGTCCAGATGCGCATGACAGAGAGCTTGCCGCCAATCGCGGGCGGCGGCAAGACATGACTTCGTGAAACGGGCCGGATGGCCTTTGCGAACCGTGCCTAATGGACGATATCGGTCTTGCCCCAGCGCGCCTGGATGGAGCGTCCCAGGCTGCCAAGCCAGGGTGCCAATGCCAGGAGGATGGCGCGGTGATAATGGATGAGCAGGAACAGCGCGACCAGGATCAGCGTGCCGACCACGATGACCAGTTCAAGCGACAGACCGATGGATTTGAGCCAGGCAGTCAAGAGCATGCCGGGCAGGATATGGGCTGCGGCCCAGACGAAGGCGGAGGTCACGTTGATGATGGTGAACTTGCGATAGCTCATGCCCATGATGCCGGCGACGCCGGGAATGACCGCCTTGACGCCGGGAATGAAGCGGCCGATGAAGACGCTCTTGCCGCCGTGGCGGGCAAAGAAGGCCTCGCCGCGGGCGATCAGTTCGGTGTGGTATTTGAACGGCCAGACCGTGCGAATGGAATCCTTGAGCAGGTGGCCGATGCCGTAGGATATCGCGTCCCCAATGATGGCGCCGATGACGGCGGCAAAATACACTTCCCAGAACGGCAGCCGGCCTTCGGCGATAATGCCGCCCACCAGCAGCAGAACCGGCGTCGAGGGCACGAACAGGCCCAAAACGAACACCGCCTCGCCGATGGCGACCAAGAAGATGAAAGTAAAGGTCAGCCAGAAATTGCCGGAAATCGCGCTGAGAAAACTCTCGAGATAGGCCGATATCGTGTGAAAGATATCAAACATGAACGAACGGTCTCCGTGGTCGCTGGCCACCAGGCCGGGCAATTGACTTTTAGCGGGTGAACCGGAACGCTCGCAACCCACGATCACCGGAGTGTAGCGATGTCCTTGCCTGTTCACCACATGATTGCGACAGGTCCACGACCGGTCGCGCCGTTTTCCCATGCGGTGGAGGCCGATGGCTGGGTATTTCTGACCGGGCAGATGCCGACCGACCCCGCCGCACCCGACGCGCCCTTGCCGGCAGGCATCGCGGCGCAGACCAGACGGGTGATGGACAATCTGCGCGTGGTGCTGGGTGGGATCGGGCTGGGCTTCGAGCACGTCACCATGGCGCGGATCTATCTCACCCAGTTCGAGCGCGATTATACTGGGCTAAACGAGGCTTGGCCGGAATTCTTCGTGCCCGGCAAGCTGCCCGCCCGCACCACGATTGGGGTCACGGCCCTAGCCGTCGGCGCCCTGGTGGAGATCGACCTGGTAGCGAGGCGGCCATAGGGGATCTTGCCAAAATGCCCCAGTCGACACCTCCCCCTCGAGGGGGAGGATCAAGGTGGGGGTTTCCCAGCCGCGATATTCGGGTTGCTGCACCCCCACCCAGCCTCCCCCTCGAGGGGGATGAGCCGTCCTGTGGTACTGGCGGATCGTGCGACAAACTTGATGCTATAACCCTTCCCCCGAGGGGAAAGGCGAGGCAATCTAGGCCCCGTATGCCTTCACATTCTGCGTCTGCTCGCCCAGGCCCTCGATGCCCAGGTGCATCACATTGCCGGGCTTGAGCCAGACCGGGTTCGGCTTGATGCCCATGCCGACGCCTGGAGGGGTGCCGGTGGAGATAATGTCGCCGGGCTGCAGGCTCATGAACTGGCTGACATAGGCAACGACCGTGGCGACGCCGAAGATCATCGTCTTGGTGGAGCCGTTCTGGTAGCGGTGGCCGTCGATTTCGAGCCACATCGACAGGTTCTGCGGATCGGCGACCTCGTCGCGCGTCACCAGCCAGGGGCCGATGGGGCCGAAGGTGTCACTGCCCTTGCCCTTGTCCCAGGTGCCGCCGCGTTCGGTCTGGAAGTGGCGCTCGGACACGTCGTTGACGAGGCAATAGCCGGCCACGTGGCTGAGCGCGTCGGCCTCCTCGAGGTAGCGCGCCTCGGTGCCGATGACGATGCCGAGTTCGACTTCCCAATCCGGCTTGATGGAATTTTTGGGAATGATCACGTCGTCGTTGGGCCCGATGATGGCGCTGGTGGCCTTCATGAAGATGATCGGTTCGGCGGGAATCGGCGCGCCGGTTTCGGCAGCGTGATCGGCATAGTTCAGCCCGATGCAGATAAACTTGCCGACATTGCCGACGCAGGGGCCGATGCGCGCGCCGGCATCGAGCTTGGGCAGCACGCCGATATCGGTGGCGCGGATGCGGGCCAGGCCCTCGGGCGTCAGCGCATCGCCGCCGATATCGCCGACAATGCCGGTGAGGTCGCGAATGACGCCATCCTGGTCCAGGACGGCGGGCTTTTCAGCGCCCTTGGCGCCTACGCGGAGAAGCTTCATGGGGATGGGTCCAGTTTTTGATGGGAACGCTGTAGCGGCTGGGATGTCGGCCTGTCGAGGGCGACCTTGGTCCAATCGGTTCGGTCGAGGCGATTTCAGGCGGGCCGGATTATGCCCTTCTTGAGCAGGATATTGCCGTAAAGGCGCCGCTCGCCGGTCTGCACGATGGCATAGCCGGTCTTGACGCGCGCGTAAAAGGCGAAGCGTTCAAGCGAGGACACGCTCATTTTCGGCTCGTGACGGGTCACGATGGCCTCGAACTCGGCCACCACCGGCGGCCGCTCGCCGGCATCGCCGACCACCTGCATGCAGATCGCCGCCTGCTCGACGAAATCGTCCAGCGGCATCAGGGTCAGCACCGCCTCCAGCACATCGGTGGCGCTGATGCCGTCGAGGCGGACGAGCGCAGGCCCCGCGGCATCGGCGGGATAGTTGGCGTCGACAATGGCGATTTCGTCGCCATGACCCATGGCACGCAGAATGCCGAGCAGGTCGGGGCCCAGCAGTGGCGGTATGTTTTTCAGCATTTTTCTTCTCCCCGGGCTGATGTGCAGCCCTGTCTCGTCTCGCCGCACTCAACACATATCCTAGCCAAACGGAAAACTGTCGCTGTCCGCGTCCAGACTATCGCCATCGGCGAACAAAGCGGGGTTGTCTCGCGCAAAGGCGAACAGTTCCACCATGACCGCGTCGATATGGGCGCGGATGGCCATGGTGGCCTGATCGCGGTTTTGCGCCAGGATGCCATCGAAAATCGCCTTGTGCTCGGCAATGGTCAGGGCCAGGCGCCGCGGCGTGATGATCAGGCGGCGGGCGCGATCCAGATTGGCGCGGGCGCTGTCGATGATGCCCTTGATACGGGTGAAGCGCATCGAGCGGAAGATGATGTCGTGAAACTCGACGTCGACCTCGTGGAAGGTTTCGGCGTCATCACGTGCGGCCGCTTCGCGTTGGGCGGCCATGTTGGCGTGGAGCGCCGCGATCACCTCGCCATTGTGCTTGCCGATCAGTACGCGCAGCGCCTCGCTTTCGAGCCCCTTGCGGATCAGCATGTATTCGCGCACGTCGGCGATGCGCACCAGCGATACCGCCGAGCCGCGCTGGGGAGCGATATCCACCAGTCCCTCGCCTTGCAGCCGCGCCAGCGCCTCGCTCACCGGAAAGCGCGACACGCCGAGCTGCTCGCAAATGGCGGTCTTGTCGATGCTTTGTCCCGGTCGCAACGCCAAGGTAACGATGGCCTGGCGCAGCACGTTGGTCACGTCCACGGTGACGCTGCCGCGCGACAGGGCGGCGGGCCGAACCAGAAAATGATAGGGACTTGCTTCCATTCTCATGCTAACATGTTAGTCAGACCTGTAACTCTTGACAACACGATTTAGTCCTCGGGCCCGCACACGGCGAAGGGATCATCGGCGTCAGGACCAGCGCCCACCGCAGCCAGCCGAAAGCCAGAGCCATGTCGCAGACCATGATCCGCCCCGAAGTCAAAACGCTGGTGCTCAACCCGGCCGACAATATCGCGGTGGCGCTGGCCAATCTGGATGCGGGCAGCGAAACGCCGCAGGGCGTGATCCGCGCCAAGCGGGTGCCAAAGGGGCACAAATTCACCGTGCGGCCGGTGCGGGCAGGCGAGGCGATCATCAAGTTCGGGCAGATCATCGGTTTTGCCACGACCGACATTGCCGCGGGCGAATGGGTGCATGAGCACAATTGCGGCATGGGTGGGCCCGATGGCACGCTGCAGCACGATTATGCCTTTGCCGAAGGGGCAATCGCGCCCCAGATGGTCCCGGTGGACGAGCGGGCGAGCTTTCAGGGCTATCGCCGCGCCAATGGCTCTGTCGGCACCCGCAATTATGTCGGCATCCTGACTTCGGTGAACTGCTCGGCCACGGTCGCCAAATTCATCGCCGAAGGCATCAACCGTTCCGGGCTGCTCGATGATTATCCCGAGATCGACGGGGTGATCCCCTTCGTGCATGGCACCGGCTGCGGCATGGAATCGCGCGGGGAGGGCTTCGACATCCTCAAGCGCACGCAATGGGGCTATGCCTCCAACCCCAATCTCGGCGCCGCCATGCTGGTGGGGCTGGGTTGCGAAGTGTTCCAGATCGGGCGCATGAAGGAGATGTATGGCATCACCGAAAGCGACACCTTCCAGACCATGACGATCCAGGAGTCGGGCGGCACGGCCAAGATCGTGGAATGGGGCATCGAGCGGATGCGCGAAATGCTGCCGGTGGCGGCCAAGGCGCGGCGCGAAACCATTGATGCGTCCGAACTGGTGCTGGCCCTGCAATGCGGTGGCTCGGACGGCTATTCGGGCATCACCGCCAACCCCGCTCTGGGCTATGCCGCCGATATCCTGGTGCGCAATGGCGGCACCGCGATCCTGAGCGAAACGCCCGAAATCTACGGCGCCGAGCACCTGCTGACCCGCCGCGCGGTCAATCGCGACGTGGGTGAAAAGCTGATCAGCCGCATTCATTGGTGGGAGGATTATACCAGGCGCAACCATGGCGAGATGAACAACAATCCCTCGCCGGGCAACAAGCTGGGCGGGCTGACCACGATTCTGGAAAAATCGCTGGGCGCGACGGCCAAGGGGGGCACGACGCCGCTGACGGCGGTTTACGAATATGCCGAAAAGGTGCGTGAAAAAGGCTTCGTGTTCATGGACACGCCCGGCTTTGATCCGGTCTCGGCGACCGGGCAGGTGGCGGGCGGCGCCAACATTCTGGCCTTCACCACCGGGCGCGGCTCGGCCTATGGCTGCAAGCCGGTGCCCTCAATCAAGCTGGCCACCAATTCGGACATGTACAACCGTATGACCGGGGACATGGACATCAATTGCGGCGACATCGTCGAGGGCGTCTCGATCGAGGACAAGGGGCAGCAGATTTTCGAGCTGCTGCTCAAGGTCGCCTCGGGCGAGCAGACCAAGTCCGAAGCCTTGGGCTATGGCGACAACGAGTTCGTGCCCTGGCAGGTCGGGGCGACGATGTAGGCTCAGGGCCGCTGCAGGCCCGTGGCGGCGACATAGAGCGAATAAACGTACTGGCTTGAGGTGATGAACAGCCGGTTGCGCCTGGGGCCGCCAAAGGTCAGGTTGGAGGTGGCCTGGCCGGTGCGGATACGGCCCAGCAAGGCGCCGGTGGGGTTGTAGACGTTCACGCATGGGCCGGCACTGGTCCACACATTGCCCTGCGTATCCAGCCGGAAACCGTCGGGCAGGCCGGTATCGATATCGGCGAAAGTCTTGCTATTGGTCAGGCTGGTGCCGTTGACATCGAACTGGCGGATATGGGCGGGCCAATCGGGAGCGTGGCTGCGGCCGGTATCGGCAACATAGAGAATACGTTCATCGGCGGAAAAGGCCAGCCCGTTGGGCTTGGCGAAATCGTCGACCACCACGACAAGCGAGCCATCGGCCGGATCGAAGCAGAAGACGTTGCAGCGTTCCTGTTCCTGATCGGATTTGTAGCCCTCGTAATCGCTGAGGATGCCGTAGGGGGGATCGGTGAACCAGATGGTGCCGTCGGACTTGACCACGACGTCATTGGGCGAATTGAGCCGCTTGCCCTGGTAGCTGTCGACCAGCGTGGTGATCGTGCCGTCCGGCTCAGTGCGCAATACGGCGCGGGCGCCATGCGAGCAGGACACCAGCCGCCCCTGCAGATCGCGGGTGTGGCCGTTGGTGTAGTTGGCCGGGCTGCGGAACACCGAGACGCCAAGGTCCGGCGTGTAGCGCAGGATGCGGTTATTGGGGATGTCGGACCACAGCAGGTAGCCGCCGTCGTTGAACCACACCGGCCCTTCGGCCCAGCGGCAGCCATCATAAAGGGTTTCCATCGGCGCGTTGCCGATCACCAGGCCGTAAAATGCCTTGTCGATATACTCGAGATTTTCGCCCGCCAGCAATGCCATCTTGGTTCTCCCTTGGCCGTATTTGGGGCAAGAGCCGGCGCGGGCGCAAGGTGGGATTTGTGAGGCGGGGCAGCAAAATCGTGGCTTCGCATACCCCCACCCAACCTTTCCCTGCCAGGGGGAGGGGTCTGCCGGTGGCTGGGACTGGATCGAGAGCTGACCGCGTAGTCGGAACTCGATTATACCCGAAGAGTGTCGTGACCCCTCCCAGGGGGAGGCCGGGTGGGGTACTTAGTAACCCCAGATCCCTCGGCTGTTGCCCGCCTTTGGCACAATGCCACACCACCTACGGTGTCTTACCGGCGCCGGCCGGTACCCATCCCGAGATGCCGCCCCAACCGCACGGTGGTCGCATTGACGACTAACATGTTAGTTGCTAGGCAAGGTGATCCGGAGTTTCGCCATGGCTGCACTCGATACCGTCCTGACCATCGACGAACTGATGGCGCGTGCCCGGCGGCGCGTGCCCAAGATGTTTTTCGACTACGCGGATTCGGGCAGCTATACCGAAACCACCTATCGGGACAACGAGAGCGACTTCCAGAAGATCAAGCTGCGCCAGAAGGTGGCGGTCAACCTCGAGGGCCGCAGCTTGGCCAGCACCATGCTGGGCAAGGCGATCACCATGCCCGTGGCCATCGCTCCGGCGGCTACCGGGGGCATGCAGGTGGCCGATGGCGAGATCAAGGCGGCCCGGGCCGCCGAAAAATACGGCATCCCGTTCACCCTTTCGACGATGAGCGTCTGCTCGATCGAGGACATTGCCGAAAATACCACGGCACCCTTCTGGTTTCAGCTCTACGTGATGCGCGATCGCGGCTTCATCGAGCGGCTGATCGAGCGGGCCAAAGCCGCCAAATGTTCGGCGCTGGTGCTGACCATGGATCTGCAGATCCTGGGGCAGCGGCACAAGGATATTCACAACGGGCTGTCCACCCCGCCCAAGTTCAATGCCAAGAGCGTCTGGCAGATGGTGCAGCATCCCCAATGGTGCATCGAGATGCTGGGCACCAAGCGGCATACCTTTCGCAATATCGTGGGCCATGTCGAAGGCGGACACGATCTCAGTTCGCTTTCGGTGTGGACCGCCTCGCAGTTCGATCCAACGCTGAGCTGGAAGGATGTGGCCTGGGTCAAGGAGCGGTTCGGGGGTCCGGTGATCGTCAAGGGCGTGCTCGATCCCGAGGACGCGCGAGCGGCGGTGGAGCATGGCGCCGATGCCATCGTGGTCTCCAACCATGGCGGGCGCCAGCTTGACGGAGCGCCATCCACCATTCGCGTTTTGCCCGAGATCATCGATGCGGTTGGCAGCCAAACCGAGGTTTACCTCGATAGCGGCATCCGCAGCGGACAGGATGTGCTCAAGGCGCTGGCCCTGGGCGCCAAGGGCACCTTTATCGGGCGGGCGATGCTCTACGGGCTGGGCGCAGGCGGGGAAGCAGGGGTAACCCGGGCGCTCGATATCATTGCCAAGGAACTCGACACCACGATGGCGCTGTGCGGCGAGCGCGACATCCTCAACGTTGGGCCGCACAATATTTATTCCAACGACATTCCCAAGCGCAACTCGCCCCTGGGGACGCAAGGGTAGGACGTGCTTCATCTCTCCTTTGGGCAGGGCTATTGGATATGACGTGGCACGATCCTGCCACAGTCACCGAGTCGCTCCTCCCGCTGCCAGGGGGAGGCTGGGTGGGGGTGTGAGAGCCCCGATATCGGGGACAATCCACGCCCCCACCTTGATCCTCCCCCTGCCAGGGGGAGGTATCGACTGAGGCCTGGCGTCAAGGGCCCAGCCATAGGCAACGGCCTGCCCTGCGGAAGAGTTGAGACGGGCTTATCCCCATCATGGCAAGCCGGCCGTACCATCGCCGTCGCTCATCTGGCGGTACACGGCTTGCGATACGGTTTTCATCTCTGCCTCAGGCAGCGTTCCCACCACTGTGCAGGTGATGCGGGCATTGGCCCAATAAAAGGCTTCGGCGCCGTCATAGGTGGCGAACTGGTAGCCGGTGGCGCGATCGGTCAGGGCTGCAGTGACATAGACCGTCACCCGGTCGTGGGCCGCGTTTTCATACATCAATTGGGCGGCGCGGCCGCCGGCGTCGGGCGCGCCCGGCAACAGGCGCCCGCCGACCAGCGTAAAGCCCTCCGCGCTAAGATCGGGCGTGCCGAGCGGGGTGGCCAGCCGGTTGGACAGCCAGGTCACCAGGTGACCCTCCTCGCTCGCGGCGACCTCGACGGCGTGCCGATTTTCGGCCACGAAGACGGTGTGAGCGTTGACGGCATCGGCGATCAGGATGTCGCTTGCTTGCGGCGCGCCCGCGAGCCACGGCCGGGCAAACCAGCCGGCGCCCAGGCCAAGCGCCACCAAGACGATTGCGGCCCCGGCCCGGCGCCAGGAGCGGGCACGGCGCGAGCCGAAGGACGCGGCGATGCGGTGGGGGCGCAGGCGCGCCGGTACCGGCTCGAGGCCTGCGGGGGCAAACAGCGCGCGCAGCGCACCGGACTGGCGCTGCCACAAGGCGACGTTCATTGCTGCCTCTGGATTGGCGGCCAGATGGGCTTCAACGGCGGCGCGATCGGACGGATTGAGCTGGCCATCGGCATAGGCCATCAGCATGTCTTGCGTCACGACGCTCATTTGACCGTCCTCAGATGCGGCTCGGCAACCGCCCCGGTTGCCAGGCGCAGGCTGGCGCGGGCGCGGCCCAGACGGGACATCAGCGTGCCCTGGGCAATTCCCAGGACGCTGGCGGCCTCGGCATAGGAAAAGCCCTCAAGAGCGATCAAGAGCAATGCCTCCTTCTGCTCGATGGGCAGGATTTCGATGGCGCGAGCCAGTTCCGCCAGCGCCAGATGCCCCGGTTGCGTCGGTGGGGTCGCCGGTTCGGGAATGCTGGCAATGTCCACCATGTCGCCCCGCCGATGAGAGGAGCGCAAATCATTGCGATACAGGTTCAGCAGGATGGTGAACAGCCAGGCGCGCACGGTGCCGGTGGGCCGGAACAGCGCGCGCCGGGAAATGGCGCGTTCCAGGCAATCCTGGACGAGGTCGTCGGCCAGATCGAGATTGCGCGTCAGCGCCCGGGCATAGCGCCGCAGGGCCGGCACGCAGGTTTCGATCTGGTCGAGGATGTCGCTCAAACTCAAGGCCCGGCTGGATCAGTCGACGGCAAGATGCCAGACGTCGCCGACGCCGTCACCACCGGTGTCGCCAGCCTTAGTGTCTTCATACCAATAATAGAGCGGCAGGCCTTCATGCGCCCACATCCTGGTGCCGTCATCGCGGGTGACGACGGTGAACTCGCCATTGTCGGCGGCATCGGCGGCGGCCATCAAAGGGGGCCATTTGACAGCGCATTCGCCATTGCAATTGGATTTGCCGGCTGCATCCTTGTCGAAGACGTAAAGGGTCATGCCGTTGGCATCGGTCAGCACTTGCTTGCCGCCGATTTCGGCGGTCTTGACGGCGCCGCCGACATAGTCTTCGGCCAAGGCGGGGGCGGCAAACAGGGCCAGCGCCGCGGCGCCGGCCAGAAGCATACGGATCGTCATGAGATTTCCTCCGGAAAGCAGGGGCCGTGATGACCGCCTGCATGCAGATCAACACCGGGCAGACAGTTTTAATCCCGAGCGGCGGCAACAAAGGTAAACTCGCGCGGACAGGACAAGCATCGGCTCGCGCGGCTGGTGACATGGCGGCCAAAAATGCTATGTGGCTGGCCAATCATGGGCGTAAGGGCGCCGGACACGGGAGCGAAGATGTTTGTCGTTGGTGGGGAAAGTCTGATCGATCTGGTGCCCGAAACGCGCGCGGCCGGCAGCCGCCGCATCGCCCATCCGGGCGGCTCGCCCTATAATTGCGCCATTGCGCTGAGCAAATTAGGCAATGATACCGGGTTTTTGTGCCCGATCAGCACCGATGCCTTTGGCGACACGCTGCTGGTGCCGCTGGCGGAGGCCGGCGTCGCTGTGTTGATCGAGCAGCGCGTGGTGGCGCCGACCACCACGGCCGAGGTGAGCTTCAACGACAAGATGCAGGCCAGCTATAAATTCACCCGCGGCGCCGAGCGGGCCTTTAGCCGCGCGGCACTGCTGGCGGCGTTGCCGCAGGATCTAGGCCTGTACCAGACTGGTGGGTTTTGCCCGATCGAGCCCGAGGACGCGGCGATCTGGCTGGAGGTCGTGGATGCCGCCATCGGGCGCGGGGCGGTGATCTCGGTGGATGTCAACTGGCGTGACCTGCTGGTGACGGATCGCGACGGCTATATCGGCCGGCTCAACGGGTTTTTGAACAAAGCGCATCTCATTAAGGTGTCGGACGAGGATCTAGCCCATTTTGATCCGGCACTCAGTATCGAGCAGCATATCGAAGGCCTGCTGGCGAGGCCCAATTGCAAATTGGTGGTGGTGACCCTGGGCGAAGGGGGCTCGCTGGCGTTCACGGCCCAGGGACGCGGCAAGGCCGAGATCTGGTCGCCGCCGGTGTTTGGCGACACGGTGGGCGCCGGCGACAGCCTGATGGCGGGTATCCTGACCTGGCTGGACGAAACCGGGGTACTCAAGCCCGGCGCCCTGGGGCGGCTCGACGATGCGGCGCTGGCAAAAACATTGCGGTTCGGTGCGGTCGTTGCCGGGCTCAATTGCGGGCAGATCGGCTGCAAGCCGCCGACCCGGCAGGAGGTCGATGCCGTGCTCGGCATGCCGTAATTGGCGCGCTAACGGTCTCGTTTATTGTCTCCGGGCCCCGGCTCTGCTCTGGTCAGGTTCGGCAAGTCGGGGGCGGTGATGCGGCGGTGGATGTGGGTCTTGGGCCTGGTGGTCGTTTTGGGGATCGGCGCGGGGGCCTATCTGCTCAAGCCGGTGATTGGCCCGGCGCGCGACTTGAGCCTTGTCGGCGATGTGGAGCGCGGCAATTACCTCATCCGGCTGGGTGGGTGCGTCGCCTGTCACACCGATGGGCAGAGCGGCCGGGCATTTCTGTCGGGCGGCATGGGGCTGGTTACCCAGTTCGGCACGTTTGTGCCGCCCAATATCACCTCCGATCCCACGGCAGGCATTGGCCGGTGGACGCTGGCGCAATTCTCCGACGCCATGAGCAATGGCGTGGGACCACAGGGGCATCTTTATCCAGCCTTTCCCTATGAAAACTACACCTTGATGAGCGATCAGGAGATCGCGGATCTCTACGCGGCGTTGATGGCGACCGAGCCGGTGAGCGCGCCGGCGGCGGCCAGCCAGATCCCGTTTCCGTTCAGTTTCCGGCCGATCATGGCAGGATGGAAGAACTTGTTTTTCAAGCCGGCCCGCTTCGTGCCAGAGGCGGGGAAATCCGAGCCGTACAATCGCGGCAAGTATCTCGCGTTCGGGCCGGCCCATTGCGTTGCCTGCCACTCGCCACGCAATGTGCTGGGCGCGGTGGAATGGGACAAGGCATTTACCGGCTCGCCCGGCGGCACCGGTGGTAAAGCGCCGGCAATCACGCGCGATGCCTTGCTTGAGGATGGCTACGATGCCGCCACCCTGGCACAAACGCTGATGGACGGCTTCACGCCCGGCTTCGACGTTCTGGGCGGGTCCATGGGCGAGGTCATCGCCGATGGCACCTCGCAATGGACGGACGCCGATCGCGCGGCGATTGCGGAATATCTGCTGGATGAATGAGTGTCAGTCGGTGAAGAGGTCTGGCGTCATGTCGCGGGCTGCATGAAGGATGCGGATGACGGTCAATATGGTGTCCGAGTGGCGGTAGAAGACCATGTAGTTATCGACCGGAAAAATGCGGACTCCTGTGCCGAATTCTTCGTAAGAACGCCCGTTTCCCGGTCGTTCGGCAAGCATCTGAATGGCCTTGTCAATTCGCCGTAGCATCTTCTCTGCCGCTGTCGGATTGTGGGGAGCGATATAGTCCCAAATGCTGAAAGCGTCCCGCTCCGCTTTTGGACTGCGATTTATCTCAAGCGGCATTGTCTATTGCCTTGCGAGCTTTCGCCTTGGCAATAATGTCCTCGACATCCCATGGCTCGGGCTCCCCGCTGTCCAGCCCATCCTGGATTGCCTTCTTGAGCTCGGTGAGCTTCCAAGCGCGCAGGGCCTCGCGTTCTTCCATCAGGCGCAGACCGTCGCGCAGCACTTCGCTGATGCTGGCATAGCGGCCGGACGCGACCAGGTCGCGGGCAAAGGCTTCGTAATGGTCGCCGATCGAATAGCTGGATGGCATAGTAGTCCTCGTCATTATCGTTTTATGATAGTATCGCAGGGTAAGTCGTTCAAGCCCCAGCGCGGATGACCAAGGCTTCGTCCAGCGTCATCGTGGTGTGGTGTTCCCAGCTTTCGTCCGTGTCGGGAAAGTCCTTGCGGAAATGGCCACCCCGGCTTTCCGTGCGTTTGAGGGCGGCCGCAGCAACCAGGGTCGCCGAGGTGGTCATGTTGAGATAGGCGCTGGTGACGTGTTCGGCGCGGGTTTCAAGCCAAGCGATGTCCTGCAATGCCTGCTTGAGGCCCTCGGCATCGCGCTCGACGCCGACCAGGTCCGTCATGATGCGGCGCAGCTTTTGAACGGCAGGCAGGTCGCGCAGCACCTGTTCAGCCTTTTCACCCTCGGCTTCGTTCCAGGCAATGCCCTTGAACGGCGCCAGATTGCCCACCGGTTCGAGCCCGCCGATGTCCTGGGCGATCCGGGCACCATAGACCGTGGCCTCGAGCAGGGAATTGGAAGCAAGCCGATTGGCGCCGTGAAGGCCGGTGCAACTGGCTTCGCCGCAGACCCAAAGGCCGGGTAGGGAAGAGCGTCCGCGCTCATCGACCTTGACGCCCCCCATGTGGAAATGGGCGGCAGGGGCAACCGGGATCATTCCCGTGACCGGATCGATGCCGGCTTCGAGGCAATATTTGGCGACAGTGGGAAAACGGGTGAGAATAGCTTCGCCCAGCACTTGACGGGTATCGAGGAAGACTTTCCGGCCCGCCTGGATTTGCCGGAAATTGGCCCGGGCGACAACGTCGCGGGGCGCCAGTTCGGCATCGGGGTGCAAAGCGGGCATGAAGCGCTCGCCCATATCGTTGACCAGGATGGCCCCTTCGCCGCGCAGGGCTTCGGTGGCGAGGGGCGCCGGATCAGCGCCCGTAGCGATAGCGGTGGGGTGGAATTGCACGAACTCGGCATCCCCGATCAAGGCACCGGCACGGGCCGCCATGCCCATGGCGTGCCCGCGCACGCCAGGTGGATTGGTGGTAACGGCATAAAGCCCGCCCAGCCCGCCGGCGGCCAGAACCGTCGCGCGGGCGCGAATGAACACCGGTTCGGAATAGCGGTCGCCCAGGCGGCGTCCGAACACCCCGACGATGCGGCCATTGTCGCGGGCCAGGCTGAGTGCGGTGATGCCCTCCACCACGCGGATGGATGGCGTGCGGCGCACCTCGGCGATGATGGCCTGCATGATGGCCCAGCCGGCCCGGTCGCCCTCGACCTTGACGATACGATTGGCCGAATGGGCGGCTTCGCGACCCAGCGCGTAATGGCCGAAATCGTCGCGATCGAACGGGGTGCCCCAGCGCGCGAGATCCTCGATGCGGGCGGCGGCTTCGGCGGTGACCGCCTCGGCAATGCCGTGATCGACAATGCCCGCGCCGGCCATCTCGGTATCGATCGCATGGGCGTGGCTGGTGTCGCCCTCGCCCACCGCCGCGGCGACCCCGCCCTGCGCCCAGGCCGAGGAAGCACCAAAGCCGAGTGGCTTGGGCGACAGGACGGTTACCGGACAGGGCGCCAGCTTGAGGGCGCAGAACAAGCCCGCGAGCCCCGCCCCGACGATCAGGGCGCCATCGGCATCAAGGGTGTTGTCGAAGGTGGTCATGATAGGAATTGTCCCGCTTGCAAGCCCGGTTCTTCTACGTAAGGTCATCGCCGTGGAAAAAATGGGGCGCGTGGTGATTGATACCGATGATGATGGCATGGGCGAAGAGGCCCAACGCGGGTTTGCCGCGGACCATGGTCTGGATGCCTATAGCAGTCTCTATCAGCTGGTGCTGGTCAGCTACGGGTATCGTTGCGCCCTGACCGGCGCGCATTTCGGGGCGCCCGCGTTGGAACTGCATGCCGAGCTCGAGGTGGAGGCCATTCAGCCGCGCGAGCAGGGCGGCCCACTCGCGATTGAAAATTATCTGCCGGTGGTGCATTCGCTGGCGCGGCCGTTCCGCGAAGGGCTGATCGCCGTGGAAGACGACTATCGCATCGTCGTGCCGCATCCCCATTTGCTGGATCAACGGGTGCTGGCGGGGTTGCGAGTTGGGCTGCTGGTGCCGGACGAAGCGATGTTTCGTCCCGGTACTGCGTTTCTGGCCTACCATCGCCGCTATGCCCTTGGCCGCTAATCGCCCTTGCGGCTCATGTCGATCATGCGCTCGACGGCAAGCCGGGCCGGTGCGATGATGGCGGGATCGACCGTGACCTCCTCGGTCATGGTGTGGAGCGACCACAGCACATTTTCAAGATTGATGCGCTTCATGTGCGGGCAGATATTGCAGCCGCGCAGGAAGTCGACGCCAGTGGTTTCGGATGCGACATTGTCGGACATCGAGCACTCGGTGACCATGACGACGCGGGCGGGTCTCTCGGTCTTGACCCAGTCGATCATCGCCGCCGTCGAACCGGAAAAATCCACGGCATCGATGACTTCAGGCGGGCATTCGGGATGTGCAATGATCTTGGCCGTGGGATAGGCGTGGCGCAGTTCGGAAATGTCCTCGGCGGTGAAGGTTTCGTGCACCTCGCAGGCGCCGGCCCAGGTGATGATCTTCTTGTGGGTCTTTTTGGCGGTGTTTTGCGCCAGGAACTGGTCGGGGATCATGATCACGGTATCGCCCTCGATCCGGTTGACGATGTCCGCGGCATTGGAGGACGTGCAGCAGACATCGGTCACCGCTTTGACCGCCGCCGAAGTGTTGACATAGGTCACGACCGGTACGCCCGGATACATGGCTTTCATCGCCAGCACGTCCTCGACGGTGATCGAAGAGGCCAGCGAGCAGCCGGCGCGGCTGTCGGGGATCAGTACTGTCTTGTCGGGATTGAGGAGTTTGGAGGTTTCGGCCATGAAGTGGACGCCGCACTGCACGATGACCGATTGCTTGACCTTGGTGGCCTCAATGGCCAGTTGCAGGCTATCGCCGACGATGTCGGCGACGCCGTGATAGATTTGCGGGGTCTGGTAATTGTGGGCCAGGATGACCGCGTCCTTCTCCCGTTTCAGCCGGTTGATGGCAAAGATCAGCGGCGCATAAAAGCTCCATTCGATCTGAGGAATCTTGTCCTTGACGCGCTCGAACACCTTATCGGTGGCGCGCTCGATGGCCTTGGAAAATTTCAGGTCATAGCACTGGCCAAGAATGGCCCTGGCGTCGGCAAGAGGCGTGAGGGCATTTATCGTCTGAACCATTCAATCAGCCTCGCGAGCCAGGGGCGCGAGAGGGAACCTAGGGATTTTCACCTTCGGTTTCAATCAAGAGGGTTGCGGGATTTTTGCCTAACCCCTAACCGTTCCTGCATAAGCCTTGACCCAAGCGGGAGTGCATCATGCCCCAAGACGCCGAAGCGATCCGCGCCATCCTGTCGTTGGCCCCCGTGGTGCCGGTCATCATCCTCGACGACGTGTTGCAGGCTCGACCGTTGGCTGAAGCGCTGGTGGCGGGGGGCCTGCCGATCCTGGAGGTGACGCTGCGCACGCCCAATGCGCTCAAGGTGATAGCGGAAATGGCCAAGGTCAAGGGGGCGATCGTGGGTTCGGGTACGGTGCGCAACGCCATCCACATGCAGCAATCGGTGGATGCGGGATGCCGGTTCATGGTGTCGCCGGGCATTTCGCCACGCATCCTGGATGCCGCCGACGATATCGGCATTCCCCTGTTGCCGGGTATCGGAACACCCAGCGAGGCGATGACAGCCAGCGATCGCGGCTACAGTTTCCTGAAATTCTTTCCAGCAGAGGCGCTGGGCGGCGCTCCGGTACTCAAGGCATTTGCATCCCCGCTTGCCGATATCAGGTTCTGCCCCACCGGCGGGCTCGATCCGGTCAAGGCCAGGAGCTACCTCGCACTGCCCAACGTCATCTGTGTGGGCGGCTCCTGGATGATGCCAGCCGATGCGCTGGCATCGGGCGATTGGGCGCGGATCGAGACACTGGCACACGAAGCTTCGGGCCTTCGAGGCTAGGCGATGGCCCCGGTGCCGGTGGATGGCCTGACGCATCTGCGGGTCACGCTGAGCGAAACGGCATATCTGGGGCCGGGACGGGCCGACCTTTTGGAACAGATCGGCAAGACCGGCTCCATCGCTGCCGCCGGCAAGGCGATGGGCATGAGCTACAAGCGGGCCTGGGGGCTGGTGCAGGCGCTCAATACCGGGTTTGGCCTGGTTTTGGTGGAGGCGAGCCGCGGCGGTAGCGGGCAAGGCGCGCAGTTGACTGCGGCGGGAGCACAAGTTTTAGCCCATTACCGGGCCATGCAAGACAAAACGCGAAGTGCCATTGCCCAGGATGTGAGTGCCTTGCGGCAGCTCATCGATATGTCCGCGCAGAAATAACGCTTGCGGGCTGGTCCGGCGTTTGCCAGAACCGATATTGTTCTTCAAACATATCGGGATCGAAGATGCACAAGATTTTGGCCGGAGGCGTATTGCTGGGCGTGTTGTTCGTGCCGCAGGCCTATGCCGAGACGGCAAGCGTTGCGGTGGCAGCCAACTTTACCGCGGTCGCCGAAAAGCTGGCCGAGGCATTCAAGACCGAGACCGGCGATGAAGTGACGCTGAGCTTTGGTGCAACTGGAGCGCTTTATACCCAGATCAGCCAAGGCGCACCGTTCGACATCCTGCTTGCGGCCGACGATACGCGCCCGGCCAAGGCCGTGGCCGATGGGCTGGGCGTGGAGGGCTCGGTGTTCACCTATGCGATCGGCTCGCTGGCACTTTACAGCACCGCCATTGATGTGAGCGATGGCGAAGCAGTGCTCAAGGCCGATGCGTTTGCCAAGATCGCCATCGCCGATCCAAAGACGGCGCCCTATGGCCTGGCCGCGATCGAATCGCTGACCAAGCTGGGCTTATTGGAGGCGATGACGCCCAAGTTCGTCACCGGCGAGAACATCACGCAGACGCTGCAGTTCGTGGACAGCGGCAATGCCGAGATTGGCTTCGTCGCGGCTAGCCAGGTGATCGGCAAGGACCATGTCTGGATCGTGCCGGCGCAACTGCACGAACCGATCAATCAGGACGCGGTGCTGCTCAAGACTGGCGCCGAGAACAAGGCCGCGACAGATTTCCTCGATTTCCTCAAGAGCGACGCCGCCATGGCTGTGATAGAAGCGTCGGGTTACAGCGTAAAATAGCGGGCCTGGTCGAATGAGCGTTGCCGAACTCTGGCCACCGATCAGCCTGACGCTGACTTTGGCCGGGATCAATACGCTCATCCTATCGCTGGTCGGTACGCCGATCGCCTGGTGGCTGGCTCGTAGTCAATGGGCCGGTCGCGAACTGGTGGGCGCAGTGGTGGCGCTGCCGCTGGTTCTGCCCCCCACCGTCCTCGGGTTCTACCTGCTGCTGGCGCTTGGTCCTTACGGGCCCGGCGGTTGGATCGCCGGCTTTTGGGGCGGACGGACACTGGCTTTCTCGTTTGGCGGCCTGGTCACCGGCTCGGTGTTTTATTCCATGCCCTTTATGGTCCAGCCTTTGCGCAACGCTTTTGCCGCCATCGGGGACGAGCCGCTGGAGGCGGCATCGTGCTTGGGTGCCAGCAATTGGCAGCGGTTCGTGCGGGTGGCGCTGCCGCTGGCGCGACCGGGATATATGACCGGCGCGGTAATGACCTTCGCCCATACGGTGGGCGAGTTTGGCGTGGTGCTGATGATCGGGGGCAATATTCCGGGTCAGACCAAGGTGCTGTCGATCTCGATCTATGATTATGTCGAGCGGCTCGAATGGAACACCGCCCATGTGCTGGCGCTGGGCATGGTGGTCTTCGCCTTCGTGGTCATCGCGGTGACCATGACGGTGGATCGACGCTCGTAATTACCACTGCCCTAGCTACCTGTCACCTCGTCCAGCATCGCCTTGGTAACGGTTTGCGTCGTGGAAAAGTAATCAGTCCAGGGATCGGGCTTCTGGGCGCGTTTGGCGGCCGCCGCGAGGGTAAACTGGTTGGCGGCCTTGATGGAGGGCAGTTCCTTCCAGCTCACCGGTACCGCGGCTGGTGCGCCCTGGCGGGAGCGGCTGGACCAGGGGGCGATGGCAGTGGAGCCGCGCTCATTGCGCAGATAGTCGATGAACAGCTTTCCCTTGCGCTTGGCCTTGCTCATATTGGCGACGAAGCGGTCGGGCTCCCGGTCGGCGAGCCGCTGGGCGATGCCTTTGCAGAAAGCCTTGATGTCGGGCCATTCCAGCTTGGGCACCAGGGGCGCGATGACGTGAACGCCCTTGCCACCGCTAATAAGGGGATAGCTGTGCAGGCCCAGATCCTCGAGCATTTTGGCGATATCACGGGCGGCGTCGCGGACATGCTCGAAACCCAGGCCCTCGTCGGGGTCGATGTCGAATATGATACGCTCGGGCTTCTCGATGTCTTTGGCGCGCGCGCCCCACAGATGCCATTCGAGCACATTCATCTGCGTGCCGCCGAGCAGGCCCGCGAGGTTATCGAGGTAAAAATAATCTTCCTTCTGGCCGTCCTTTTCGGTGATCAGGATGGACTTCATGACATCGGGGAAACCGCCGGTGTCATGCTTCTGGAAGAAGCAATATTTGGCCCGGCCCTGCGGGCAGCGCAGCAGGCTCAGGGGGCGGTTTTCGATATAGGGCAGCATGCGGTCGGCGACGGCTGCATAGTAGGCGGCAAGGTCGCCCTTGGTCACGCCCTGGCCTGGATAGATGATGCGATCTGGACTGGTGAAGTGGATGCCGGCGGCTTGGGCCGCCAGGATGCCGGCCTTGCTGTGCAGCGCCTCGGTCGGCGCGTCGTCAGGCACAGCAGGGGTTTCAAGGGCGATTTGGGCGGCCGGCTTGTCTTCGCGCAAGCCGAGGAATGAGGGGTGGCGCAAGACGCCATCGGGGGTGAACTCGGCGTAGCCGATTTCGGCGACCAGTTCGGGCGCCACCCAGCGGGCGTTGCGGGCGATGGGGCGGGGGACCTGGGCAAAGGGGTTGGTGTTGCGGGCACGGGCATCAAGCTGTTGCTGCAGCGCATCGGCCATCTCGACGGTAAAGCCGGTGCCGACGCGGCCGCGATAGATCAGCTTGCCGTCTTCCCAGGTGCCGATCAGCAAGGAAGCAAAGCTCTTCTTTTTTGTCGACGGCGACCAGCCGGCGATGACGAATTCCTGCCGCTTGGCGCATTTGACCTTGAGCCAGCCCCTGGTGCGCTCGCCGCGATAGGGGGCATTGGCCTGCTTGGCGATGATGCCTTCATGGCCCTCGGCGCAGATGGCGTCGAACACTTTCTGGCCATTGCCGGTCACGTGCGCGGAAAACTGCACCAGCGACGATTTCTCGATGGGACCGAGCAGCTTTTGAAGGCGAGCCTTGCGCTCCAGCAAAGGCAGCGCACGCAAATCCTCGCCGTCCTGTTCGAGCAGGTCGAAGACGAAATAGGTCAGCGCTCCGCCTGTCGACAGATGGTCCTTGAGCGTGGAAAAATCGGTGCGTCCCTTGCCGTCGAACGCGCAAAGTTCGCCATCGATCAGCGCGGTGCCGGGGGTCAACTTGCGAAGGGGCGCGGCAATGGCGTCGAATTGGTTGGACCAGTCCTTGCCGGTGCGGGTGTAGAGCTTGAGCTGATCGCCAGCCACGGCGGCGAGGCAGCGATAGCCGTCATACTTCATCTCGAATATCCAGTCGCTTCCCGCCGGGACTTCGGCGACCAGGGTGGCGAGCTGGGGCGCCTGGAACGCGGGCACCGTAGCGGCCTTGCCGCGTTTGTTCGCCTTTGCCCTGGGAGGCGGGACCGGGTTGTCCACGGCCTTGTCGTGGTCGGAATGCCAGACGGCATCGGCCGGGGTGGCAGTCTTTCTTTTCGGCTTGAGACCCTTGGCAATGTCGGCCAGATCGCGGCCGGTGGAGACCGAGGTGGTGAAGCGGGGCACCAGCGTCTCGGCGTCCTTGCTGTAGTCGTCCTGATGTTTGATCAAAAGCCAGTTCTCGCGGGCCGGGCCGGATTTGCGGCTGGTGTCGCGGCCTTTCATGTGCACCAGCACCCATTCGCCCTGCATGCGATGGCCGTGCAGGCGCATCTTGAGATCGCCCGAGGCAAGCCCGTCATGCGGATCGCCTTGCAGCGGCTCCCAGGTACCCTCGTCCCAGAGCATGACCGTGCCGCCGCCATATTCGCCCTCGGGAATGGTACCCTCGAACGTGCCGTAATCGAGCGGGTGGTCCTCGACGCGGACGGCCAGGCGCTTGTCGGCGGGATTGTCGGAGGGGCCCTTGGTGACGGCCCAGCTTTTCAGCACGCCGTCGAGCTCGATGCGAAAATCGAAGTGCAGGCGGGTGGCATCGTGTTTCTGGACGACGAATTTCAGGCTGGGTTGTTCGCCCACGTCGGCGGCAGCGTCGCCCGAGGGCTCTTGCGTCCTGGCGAAATCACGCTTGGCCTGGTATTCCTTGAGCAGGGTTTCAGCTTTGCCCGCCATGTCAGCTGGCCTTCTTGCGCGGTGCGGCCTTAGGGGCGGGCTTTTTGACCGGCGCGGGCTTGGGGCTCGATCCGCCTTCCAGGCTCGATTTCAGCGCTGCCATCAAATCGACCACGTTGGAGCCGGTCGGTTTGGTCTGGGCGGGTTCGTCCCGGGTGGAGATTTTCTTGCCCTTGGATTTGAGCTTGCGGGCGATCAGTTCGCGCAATGCGGCCTGGTAGTGGTCCTTGAAGATCTTGGCGTCGAACTTGGCGGTTTTCTTGTCGATCAGGGCGGTGGCGACCTCCAGCAGGTCCGGGTCGGCCTTCTTAGCGGAAATTTCTGAGAAGAAGGGATCGGATTTGCGGATTTCCTCCTCGTAATGGAGGGTTTCGAGCAGCAGCCCGGTGCCGGTGGGCTTGATGGCAACGAGATATTCCTTGCCGCGCAGGGCCAATTGGCCCAGCCCGACCTTCTGGCTCTGGCGCAGGGCATCGCGGATGACGCGAAAGGCGTCCTCGGCCAGCTCGTCGGCAGGCACGACGAAATAGGGCTTGTCGTAATAGATGGGGTCGATCTCGCAGGCGCCGACGAACTGGGTGAGCTCCAGCGTCTTGCGGGTTTCGAGCTTGACCGCGTCGATCTCGTCGTCGGTCAGCAGCACATAGTCGCCCTTTTCGTATTCGAAGCCTTTCATGATCTCGTCCTTATCCACGGGACCGACGCCAGCCACCACTTTTTCATAGTTGATGGGCTTGCCGGTGGGTTCGTGGATCTGGCGGAAGGACGGCTTGGCATTGGTCTTGGTGGCCGTGTAGAGCTCGACGGCGATGGAAACGAGGGAAAGCCGCAATTGGCCTTTCCAGATGGGACGTGACGCTGGCATGGCGGGCTCTTGGCGTGGTTTGCTCCTGCCAGCAACGGTTGCGAACAGGGCTTCGTTCCCGCCCGCGCGCCGTTGCGCGCAACCAAACGCAACCATAAGCTCCCGCCCATGAAGACCAAGGGAGAATCAGCGATGGACATATTGGGGGGCTTCGCGCTCGATGGGCTGAGCATTACGCTGATCGGGCTCGGCATCCTGGCGCTGCTGGTGCTGTTCGCCGGCGCCAAGACGGTGCCGCAGGGCTATAATTTCACGGTCGAGCGGTTCGGCAAATATACCCGCACGCTCAAGCCGGGCCTCAATGTTATCGTGCCGTTCATCGATGGCATCGGCAAAAAGATCAACGTCATGGAACAGGTGCTCGACGTGCCCCACCAGGAGGTGATCACGCGCGACAATGCCTCGATCACGGCCAATGGCGTGACGTTCTATCAGATTCTGGATGCCGCGGCGGCGGCCTATGAGGTGTCCAATCTAGAAAACGCCATCCTTAACCTGACCATGACCAATATCCGCACGGTGATGGGCTCGATGGACCTGGACGAACTGCTGTCCAACCGCGACGAGATCAATCATCGCCTGCTCAAGGTGGTGGATACCGCCGTATCGCCCTGGGGCGTCAAGATTACCCGCATCGAGATCAAGGATATCGATCCGCCCAAGGATCTCGTGGATTCGATGGGCCGGCAGATGAAGGCGGAACGCGAAAAGCGCGCCGCGATCCTGGAAGCCGAGGGGCGCCGGCAGTCCGCAATCCTGCAGGCCGAGGGCGCCAAGCAGGCGCAGGTGCTGGAAGCCGAGGGCCGCAAGGAAGCAGCGTTCCGCGATGCCGAAGCACGGGAACGCTCGGCGGAGGCGGAAGCCAAGGCGACCAGCATGGTCAGCGAGGCCATTGCCAGCGGCAGCGTGCAGGCGATCAACTATTTCGTGGCCAATAATTACATCAAGGCGCTGGAGGGGATCGCGACCTCGCCCAACCAGAAGGTCCTGATGCTGCCGCTGGAAGCGGCCAGCGTCATCGGCTCGATCGGCGGCATTGCCGAAATTGCCCGCGAGACCTTTGGCGGCTCCTCCCCGAGCACGCCGCGCAGGGGCCGCCCGCCTTCCGTTACGCCCGGGCAAAGCTGAGGGCGCGCGATGCAGCTCATCGACTTCATCGGCGGCTATGGCGCCTGGTCGTGGATGGTGGCCGGCATTATCCTTTTGGCGCTCGAATTGGTGGCGCCGGGCGGCTTCCTGTTATGGATGGGCGTGGCAGGGGTCGTCACCGGCCTGATGGTGCTGTTCCAGCCCATTGCCTGGCCGCTGCAGTGGCTGATCTTCGGCTTGCTGTCCCTGCTGTCGATCTTTGCCTGGCTGCGCTGGCAACGCGGCCGGGTCGTGCAGAGCGATCGCCCCTATCTCAACCGCCGCGCCGATCGCTTCATAGGGCAGGAGGGCGTGCTGACCGAACCGCTGGTGGGCGGGTTCGGCCGGCTCGTGCTCGACGATACGGTATGGCGGATCGCCGGTCCCGACCTGCCCGCCGGACAGCGCATCAGGATCATCGGCAATGAGGGCGCCGTGCTCAGGATCGAGGCGATCTAGCGGGCGGGCCGTCAGACATTCCGAAAGAGTTCGTTAACCATAAGCTGCAAGGATCGCGACGCGGTTATTACGCGCCCGGCGGGGTGCGTCCGCGTTATTCATGATGGGAGCCAGGTCCTTGCCCTTGCGGTCATTCCTGCAGATCGGGCAATGCGGCGCTGCCAGCGTGCTGTGCGTGTTGGGATTGGCCGGTCCGGTGCTGGGACAATCGCGCCTGGGTGGTGGTGACGGTTCGGGTACAGACAATCTGCGGCTGTTGCCAGGAGTTTATCCGGCGACCCCGACCGAGGCGTTGCCGATCGATTTTGGCGGGCTGCGCGAGCCCTATGACCCCTACTTCAACATCGACTGGTCCGTGGCATTGCGCGGCGCCTATACCACGACGGATGATGGCGAACAGTATGACGTGCTGCTGGTGCCCGAGGTCAATCTCGAGCATGTCGGGTCGCGCTCACAGATTGCGCTGGACGCCAGCGCGGAGATCGACCAGCCGGTCGACGGCGAAATCAATGTCAGTGGCTTGCGGCTGGGGCTGACGACCGGTTATGCGGTCGACAGCGTGACGGCGCTGGAGGCCAATGCCGATCTGTCGGTGACACGGGAGCGGTCGGGTACGCCCGGGCTGGACAGCGATATCGTGGAGGCGCCGCAAACTATCGTCGGCAGTGTCGATGGTGGGATCACGCGGCAGTTCGGGCGCTTCAATGTGGGAGTAACCGGGGGTATCGAGCGCTCGATATATGGCGACACGACGCTCAGTGGTGGCGTGGTGCGGGACAATAGCGAACAGGATTTGTGGACGCTGGACAGCGGCTTGCGCATCGGCTTTCAGGCGACACCGATCTTTGAGGTGTTCGCGGAAGCTGGCCTCGGGCGCGAGGCGTTCGATCATCCCTCGTCGGTACTGCTGCTCAGGCCCGATGCTACCAATTGGTCGATCAAGACCGGCGTAGCTGGACAATGGAGCAGCGTCCTGGCCGCCGAAGCCTCGGTCGGGTTGGGCCTGCGCCGGTTCGATGCGGCCAGCCTGGGCGATGTGCGATCGCAACTCTATGATGCGCGGTTGGTGTTCACCCCCGATCCCACCTGGCGGTTTACGGCGGGTCTTGCAACCGACATCGCCCCACCGGGACCAGACGCCGAAGGGACGACGCGGGTGCAATATGCGGTCAATGCCGACGTCAACTACACGGTCAATTCCTGGCTGGTGTTGCGCGCATTGGCCGATTGGAAAACGGCCCGGTTCGATGGTGGCGGTGATACCGAAACCGGCCATGGCTATGGGCTTGGCGCCGACTATAACCTGAACGCCCATACGGCGCTCACCGCCGATTACGGCTATGATTATTCGAACTCCGCAACGGACGGTCCTGAAGATAGCCACCGGGTTACCCTCGGGGTCACGGTGGCGCGTTAGGGTTGGATTTGGAATTTCGCCGTAAAGCTATTTCAACTTCTTCGCCATAGTAGTGCGCAGTCAGCGTCCCAGCGGTTGGAGTTACCCATGGCAGTCCTCGTTACCGGCGGCGCCGGCTATATCGGCAGCCATATGGTGCTCAACCTGACCGATGCCGGAGAGCGCGTGGTCGTGCTCGACAATCTGGTCACGGGCTTTGACTGGGCGATCGACGGACGGGCGCAGTTCGTGCAAGGCTCGGCTGGAGATGTCGAACTGGTGCAACGCCTAGTGGGGGAGCACGGCATCACCGAGATCATCCATTTTGCCGGCTCCATCGTGGTGCCGGAATCGGTGGTCGATCCGCTCAAGTATTACGCCAACAATACTGCGATTTCGCGCAATCTGCTGGAGGCGGCGGTCAAAGCCGGGGTGAAACATTTCATTTTCTCGTCCACGGCGGCGGTCTATGGCATGACGGGCCTGGCGCCGGTGGTAGAGGAGACGCCGCTGTCGCCCATGTCACCCTATGGCCGCTCCAAGCTGATGACCGAGTGGATGCTGGCCGATGTGGCGGCGGCGCATCCGATCACCTATGGCGTGCTGCGCTATTTCAACGTCGCGGGTGCCGATCCAGGCAAGCGCAGCGGACAATCGACGCCATTCGCGACCCATCTGATCAAGGTGGCGGCGCAGACGGCGCTGGGTCAACGTGCGAAAATGGACATCTTTGGCACCGATTACGAAACGCCGGACGGCACCTGCGTGCGCGACTACATCCATGTGACCGACCTGATTGCGGCCCATGCGCTGTTGCTCAAGCATCTGCGCGGGGGCGGCGACAGCACGACGCTCAATTGCGCCTATGGGCAGGGTTATTCGGTGCGCCAGGTGGTCGACACGGTCAAGTCGGTTTCGGGTGTCGACTTTCAGGTAGATGAAAGCCCGCGCCGGCCGGGCGATCCGGCTTCGGTCACGGCGACAGGCGCAAAAGTCCGCTCCATGCTTGGTTGGATGCCACAGCATGACGATCTGCGCGAAATCGTGGAGTCGGCCTATGCATGGGAGCGGCATCTGATGGTGCGCAACCGCTAGACATTGCCCGTCGGGTGGGGATCGTGTTCATGACCAAGACTATCGTCGCGGTGTTGCTGTCGCTGCTTTTGGCATCGGCGGCGAGGGCGCAACCGGTCGAGAGTTTCCAGAGCTTCATTGCCGGTTTCGAGAGTAAAGCCGTCGCGGCGGGGGTGAGCCAGAATATTTATCGGGCGGCGATGGGCGGGTTGACGCCCGATCCCAAAATGCCGGCGCTGGTCAGCGGACAGCCTGAATTCACCACGCCGATCTGGGACTATATCGAAGGGCGGGTCAGCGCTGGACGGGTGGCGCGCGGCAAGGCAGCGATCGAGCGCAATGGGCAGTTGTTCGCGGCGGTTGGAGCGCATTACGGCGTCGATCCGTATATCCTGGGGGCGATCTGGGGGATTGAAACCGATTTCGGCGCGGTGCTGGACGATCCCGGGCTGATCCGGCCGATCGTGCGCTCGCTGGCAACGCTGGTGCATCAGCGGCGTACAAGGCTGGCTGAGGATGAGGGTGATTTGATCGCAGCGCTGTTGCTGGTGCAGCAGGGGCCGCTGGATGGGCAGAGCCTCGTCGGATCATGGGCCGGGGCGATCGGGCATTTGCAGGTCAATCCATCCAATGTGCTCAAATACGGCACGGACGGCGATGGGGACGGTCAGGTGGATCTGCAGCATTCGTTGGCCGATGCGCTGGCGACGAGCGCCGTCTATCTGCGGGGTCTAGGATATTTGCCCGGGGCGGACTGGGGGTTCGAGGTCACGGTGCCGGCGGGGTTCGACTATCTGCTGGCGAGCCGGGACAGCTTGCGGCCGGTGTCGTTTTTCGCCGAGCGGGGGATCACCAGGGTCAACGGGCGGGCCTTTGCGGACGCCGGCATGCCGGTTTTCCTCTACGTGCCGGCAGGCAAGGACGGGCCGAAATTCCTGATGACGCAGAACTACCTGGTGCTGAAGGGATATAATTTCTCGGACAGCTATGCCATGGCGGTGGCGCATCTGGCCGATCGGCTGAAGGGCGGCGGCGGGTTCGTCGATGACTGGCCACGCCAGACGGTGTTTCCCGATCTGGGGCAGCGCAAGGGCATTCAGCAGGCGCTGATCGATCTGGGGCTGTACCGGGGCGCGGTGGACGGGCGGATCGGGCCGATCAGCCAGCAGGCCTATGCGCGGTTCCAGGCGGCGCGGGGGGAGGTCGCCGATGGGTTCATTACCCGGGCCGCCTATGAGGACCTCGTGGCGGCGACACGATAAGTTCGGCGTGAGCGAACTGGCTCGGATGGCGCCGATGCGTTAGAAATCGGGGGATTTTTCAAGGACCGATATGATCCGCGTCATTGCCGCCATCGTTCTGTTCAGCCTGGTCGTGGTCGACATCGCGCCGGTGTTCGCACAGGATTCTGGCACGATGGTCGTGGCGCAGGACCAAAAGCGGCGCACCCTGTTCGACCTGCTGTTTGGGGAGGAGCCGGCGGCGGCGCCACCGGTGGAGCAGCCGCAGCAGCCACGGCGGACCACGCCGCGGCCCACAGCCAGCTTGCCGCCGCCCCTGCCCGAAGTGAGCAAGGCGCAGAACGCCACCAGGCTAGCGGTGTTCGGGGACTCCATGGCGGTGGACCTGAGCAAGGGGTTGGAGCGGTTTTACGCGGACGATCCCAATCTGGTGGTGATCGACCAGGGGGTGGGATCGTCCGGCTTCGTGCGTGCCGACTATTTCGACTGGGACAAGGCGGTGGCCGAGCAGATCGCGGCCAATAGCTTCGATCTGGCGGTGGTGATGATCGGCGTCAACGACCGTCAGGAGATCAGCGCGGACGGGCAGAGCTATCCGGCACTGAGCGAAGGCTGGAAAGCGGCCTATCAAAGGCGGCTGGTGAGCTTTCTCGATAAGCTGCGGGCGGCGGGCAAGCCAGTGATCTGGATCGGCCTGCCGCCCATGAGCAAGACCGAATATTCGGCGGCCCTGGCGCAGATCAGCGCGATACAGCGGCTGGCCAGTTTTTCGAGCGGCGCGGAATATCTTGATATCTATGAGCGTTTTCTGGGCGAGGACGGAAAGTTTTCGTCCTATGGCCCAGATGTCAACGGGCAGAGCGCCCGGATGCGCAAGGATGACGGTATCCATTTTTCCTCGGCCGGCGCCGACAAGCTGGCCTTTTACCTGAGCCAGTCGATCCGCACGTTTTATCGCGGGGGCGGGATGACGGTGGAGGTGGGCGATCCGCTGGCGGGTACCGATGCCGCGGCAATGGTGCGATTGCCTTATCAAGGATTGGGGCAGATCCGGTTGCTGGAGGTGGCCGGTGCGGTCATTCCGCTGACGCGTTCGCCCAACCGCGCCGGGGACCTGCTGAGCGCGGGCAGCGTGGCGCCGCCGGCGGCGCCGTTCACGCTGGAGCAATTGATGCGCGCGCCGATGGGCCGCGTGGATGCGTTCGGCGTGGGGGTCGATCCTGCCGAGACCGTGGAGAATGCTGCCGGACGCTAGGCCCGGCAAGGCTCAGCGCGGCAAATCTGTCTTGCCCATCAAGTCTTTATCGATCGCGCGGGCGGCCTGGCGGCCTTCGCGAATGGCCCAGACCACGAGGGATTGCCCGCGGCGCATGTCGCCGGCGGCATAGACCTTGTCGACGCTGGTCTTGTAGCTGAAGGTATCGGCGAAGAGATTGCCGCGGGGGTCGAGCCGGGCGCCGAGTTCGGCCAGCATGCCTTCGTGGATGGGATGAGCGAAGCCGATGGCGAGCAGAACCAGGTCGGCCTTGATAATAAACTCAGTTCCAGCAATGGGTTGGCGCCGGCGATCGACGCGGGCGCATTCGACGCCGGTGACGTGGCCCTTGGCGTTGCCGATGATCTTCATGGTGCCGGCGGCGAATTCGCGGATGGCGCCTTCGGCCTGTGAAGAGGAGGTGCGCATCTTGACCGCCCAATTGGGCCAATTGGTCAGCTTGTTCTCGAGTTCGGGGGGCTGGGCGCGCACGTCGAGCTGGGTGACAGCGATGGCGCCCTGGCGAAAAGATGTGCCGACACAGTCACTTGCGGTGTCACCACCGCCGACGACGACGACGTGCTTGCCGGCGGCCGACAGCAGCTGTTCTCCCGAAATATCCTCGCCGCCCAGGCGCCGATTCTGCTGGACGAGAAAGGGCATGGCGAATTTGACGCCCGCCAGATGGACGCCTTGCGCATCGACATCGCGAGGGTGTTCGGAGCCGCCCGCGAGGAGCACCGCATCATGCTGTTGCTGCAGTTGTGCTAACGGACGGGTAACGCCGACGTTCTCATTGTAGTGGAAAATGACGCCTTCGGCGGTCATCTGCTCGACGCGGAAATCGATGTGATCCTTTTCCATCTTGAAATCGGGAATGCCGTAGCGCATCAACCCGCCGGCCTTGGGTTCGCGTTCATAAAGGTGAACGTCGTGACCGGCGCGGGCGAGCTGCTGGGCGGCGGCCATGCCGGCGGGGCCGGAGCCGACAACCGCAACCGACTTGCCGGTCTTGTGCGCCGCCGGCTGCGGCTTGACCCAGCCGTTGCGGATGGCGCGGTCGGCGATGGCCTGCTCGACGGTCTTGATGGCGACGGGCACGTCCTCGAGATTGAGCGTGCAGGCTTCCTCGCAGGGGGCGGGGCAGATGCGGCCGGTGAATTCGGGGAAGTTGTTGGTCGAGTGCAGGTTGCGCGCGGCTTCTTCCCAATCGCCGTTGAAAACCAGATCGTTCCAATCGGGTATCTGGTTGTTGACCGGGCAGCCGGTATCGCCGTGGCAGAAGGGAATGCCGCAATCCATGCAGCGGGCCGCCTGGTCGACGATGCGGCCTTCGGACATGGGAATGGTGAATTCGCCGAAATGGCGGATGCGGTCGGAGGCCGGCTCATAGCGTGGCTCTTCGCGCTCGATTTCGAGAAAGCCGGTGACTTTACCCATGGCTTTGCTCCCTAGAATTGATGTCGATGGTGCGGTGCATGCGGCCCCACCCCCTCCCGGCCTCCCCCATCGAGGGGGAGGTGGAACGTGGTGGATTGGACTGGATCGTGCCAGCTGCGTGGAGAGGCTCCTCCCCCTTCCAGGGGGAGGCTGGGTGGGGGCTGGAGAGTCCCGATTTGGTCGGAAAGACCCCCACCTTGATCCTCCCCCTGGAAGGGGGAGGTGTCGACTGACGCATTGTGTCCAGTAGACTTGTCATATGCCGCAGCCCTTCCAGCAAGGAGGAGGGTGTCGACTGAACCGACGCGGCCATCACTCCGCTGCCGCCATGACGCTGCGCTTTTTTTCCATGTCGCGGATGGCGCGGCGGTATTCGACGGGCATGACCTTGACGAATTTGGGTCGCATGGCGGTCCAGTTGTCGAGGATAAACTTGGCGCGGGTGGAGCCGGTATAGTGCAGGTGGTTGGCGATGAGCTGTTGCAGGCGCTCGTCGTCGTGCTTGGTCATGTCGCCCGAAATATCGACGCGGCCGTGCCATTCGAGATCGCCGCCGTGATGGTGCAGGGTCTGCATGAGGGTTTCCTCCTCGGGCACGGGTTCCAGATCGACCATGGCCAGGTTGCAGCGGCTGCGGAAGGTCTGGTCCTCGTCGAGCACATAGGCGACGCCGCCACTCATGCCGGCGGCGAAGTTGCGGCCGGTGGGGCCGATGACGACGACGACGCCGCCGGTCATGTATTCGCAGCCGTGATCGCCGGTGCCTTCGACCACGGCAATGGCGCCGGAGTTGCGCACGGCAAAGCGCTCGCCGGCAATGCCGCGGAAATAGGCTTCGCCCTCGATGGCGCCGTAGAGCACGGTATTGCCGACGATGATGGATTTGTCGGGATCAAACGCCGCCCTCGTGGAGGGGCGCACGACCAAGCGCCCGCCCGACAGGCCCTTGCCGACATAATCGTTGGCGTCACCCACCAGATCGATGGAAATGCCCTTGGCGAGGAACGCCCCGAAGCTCTGGCCGGCGGTGCCGGTCAGCTTGATGGCGATGGTATCTTCCAAAAGCCCTTCATGGCCATGGCGCTTGGCCAGGGCGCCCGAGAGCATGGCGCCGGCGGAGCGATCGCGCGAGCGGATGGGCAGCTCGATATGGACGGCCGTGCCATGTTCCAGCGCCGGCTGGGCCAGCGCGATCAACTGGCGATCGAGCACCGTTTCAAGATGATGATCCTGGACCTGGGAGTGATAGAGGGTATCGCCCTCGATCGGCTCGGGCTTGTGGAACAGCTTGGTGAAATCGATGCCGTCGGACTTGGGATGCTCGCGCAGCCGGTTCTGGTCGAGCAGGTCGGAGCGGCCGATCAGCTCGTTGAGGGTGCGGGCGCCCATGCCGGCCAGGAGGCCGCGCAGTTCTTCGGCGATGAAGAAGAAGTAGTTGATGACGTGCTCGGGCGTGCCCTTGAAGCGCTTGCGCAGCACCGGGTCCTGGGTGGCAACGCCGACCGGGCAGGTGTTGAGGTGGCACTTGCGCATCATGATGCAGCCGGCCGCGATCAGCGGGGCGGTGGAGAAGCCGAACTCGTCGGCGCCGAGCAGGGCGCCGATCAGGACGTCGCGGCCGGTCTTGAGGCCGCCATCGACCTGCAGGACGACGCGGCTGCGCAGCCGGTTCAGCACCAGCGTCTGGTGGGTTTCGGCAAGGCCGATTTCCCAGGGGCCGCCGGCATGCTTGAGCGAGGTCAGGGGAGAGGCGCCGGTTCCGCCATCATAGCCGGAAACGGTGATATGGTCCGCGCGTGCCTTGGCAACGCCGGCGGCAACCGTGCCGACGCCGACTTCGCTGACCAGCTTGACCGAGATATCGGCCGCCTCGTTGACGTTCTTGAGATCGTAGATCAGCTGGGCCAGATCTTCGATGGAATAGATATCGTGGTGCGGCGGCGGGCTGATGAGGCCGACGCCGGGGGTGGAATGGCGCGTCTTGGCGACGATCCAATCGACCTTGTGTCCCGGCAATTGGCCCCCCTCGCCGGGCTTGGCACCCTGCGCAACCTTGATCTGGAGGGTATCGGCATTGACCAGGTAGTCCGTGGTCACGCCGAAGCGGCCCGAGGCAATCTGCTTGATGGCGGAGCGGAGCGGGTTCTGCGAGCCATCGGGCAGGGGCTGGTAGCGATCGATTTCCTCGCCGCCTTCGCCGGTATTGGACTTGCCGCCGATCCGGTTCATGGCGATGGCCAGCGTGGTATGCGCTTCGCGGCTGATCGAGCCAAAGCTCATGGCGCCGGTGACGAAGCGCTTGACGATATCGACGGCAGGCTCGACCGCATCGATGGCGACGGGCTCGCCCAGGGGGCGGACATCGAACAGATTGCGGATGGCGAGATAGCCGTTGTCGCCGCTGTTCACCCGTTCGGCGAAGCTGTCATAGCGAGCCTGGGCGCTTTCGGGACTGTCGTCGCGGGTGCGCACCGCGTGCTGCAGATCCGAGACCACGTCGGGGGACCAGGCATGCTTTTCGCCGCGAATGCGGTACATGTATTCGCCGCCGACATCGAGCGCCTTGCGCAGCACCACGTCGTCGCCGAAGGCGTCGCGATGGCGGCGCGCGGTTTCCTCGGCGATTTCGGCCAGGCCCACGCCTTCGATAGTGGTGGCGGTGCCGAAAAAGAAGCGTTGCACGAACTCGGTCGTCAGGCCCACGGCATCGAAAATCTGGGCGCCGCAATAGCTCTGATAGGTGGAAATGCCCATCTTGGACATGACCTTGAGCAGGCCCTTACCGACGCTCTTGATATAGCGATAGACCACTTCATCGGCGGAGACTTCGGCAGGGTATTCACCCTCGGCATGGAGGGCCGAGAGGGTTTCGAAGGCCAGATAGGGATTGATGGCTTCGGCGCCATAGCCGGCCAGCATGGCGAAATGGTGCATTTCGCGGGCTTCGCCGGTTTCGACCACAAGGCCCGAGGAGGTTCGCAGGCCCTTGCGGATCAGGTGATGGTGTACGGCAGCCGTCGCCAGCAAAGCCGGAATGGCGATGCGGTCGGAGGCGAGCAGCCGATCGGACAGAACGATGATGTTGTATTCGCCGGCAATGGCGATTTCGGCCTGGGCGCAGATGGAATCGATGGCCGCTTCCATGCCCGAAGCCCCGGTATCGGCGGGGTAGGTGAAATCGATAGTCTGGGTCTTGAACTGGTTGTCGGCCATGTCACCGATGGCGCGGATCTTTTCGAGATCCTCGTTGGTGAGAATGGGCTGACGCACTTCGAGGCGCTTGTGGCGGGAAGCGCCCTCGAGATCGAACAGGTTGGGGCGCGGGCCGATGAAGGAAACCAGGCTCATCACCGATTCCTCGCGGATCGGATCGATCGGCGGGTTGGTGACCTGGGCGAAGTTCTGCTTGAAGTAGGTATAAAGCAGCTTGGACTTTTCGCTGAGGGCGGAAATGGGCGTGTCGGTGCCCATGGAGCCAACGGCTTCCTGGCCCGTGGTGGCCATGGGCGCCATCAACAGCTTGATGTCTTCCTGGGTATAGCCGAAGGCCTGCTGGCGATCGAGCAGGGATTCCGAGGTCATCGGCGCCTGGAGCGCGGTCTCGGGCAGGTCTTCGAGCACGATCTGGGTGCGGGCCAGCCATTCGGCATAGGGATTGCGGGTGGCGAGCGTGCGCTTGACCTCGTCATCGGAGATGATGCGGCCTTCTTCCAGATCGATCAGCAGCATGCGGCCCGGCTGCAGGCGCCAGCGCTCGACGATGTCCTCGTCGGGAATGTCGAGGACGCCCGATTCGGACGCCAGCACCACATGGCCTTCGCGGGTCACGAGATAGCGGGCGGGACGCAGGCCATTGCGGTCGAGCGTGGCGACGACGTAGCGGCCATCGCTCAATGACATGGCGGCGGGGCCGTCCCAGGGCTCCATCAGGGCGGCGTGATATTCGTAAAAGGCGCGCCGGGTCTCGTCCATCAGCGGATTGCCGGCCCAGGCTTCGGGGATCAGCATCATGGCGGCGTGGGGCAGGCTGTAGCCACCGCGCACGAGGAATTCGAGCGCGTTGTCAAAGCAGGCGGTATCGGACTGGCCCTCGTAGGAAATCGGCCAGATCTTGGTGATGTCCTCGCCGAACAAAGGCGAGGAGACCGAGGCCTGGCGGGCGGCCATCCAGTTGACGTTGCCGCGAATGGTGTTGATCTCACCATTGTGGGTAGTCATGCGATAGGGATGGGCCAGCTTCCAGGAGGGGAAGGTGTTGGTGGAAAAGCGCTGGTGTACCAGAGCGATGGCCGACTCGAAGCGCTCGTCCGACAGGTCGGGATAGAAGGCCTTAAGCTGGTAGGCGAGGAACATGCCCTTGTAGACGATGGTGCGGGCCGACATGGAGACGACGTAAAAGCCGTTGTCGCCACCCGATTCGGGCACGCGCCCATAGACGGTGTTGGAGATGACCTTGCGCACGATCAGCAGCTTGCGCTCGAATTCATCCAGGGTCAGGCCTTCGGGGCGCGCAATGAAGAGTTGCTCGATGATGGGCTGGGTGGCGATGACGCCGGCGGATAGCGCGGCATTGTCGGTGGGGACCACGCGCTCGCCCAGCAGCGTCAGCTTTTCGGCAAGAAGGCATTCGCGCATGGCAATGGCGCAACGGTCGCGCAGGGCGGTGTCGTTGGGGTAAAAGATCATCGCTGCCGCATAAGCGTGCTGTTCGGGCAGGGGAAAATCCACCATCTGGCTCAAAAAGCCGTGCGGGGTCTGGACCAGGATGCCGGCGCCGTCGCCCATCAGCGGATCGGCGCCCACAGCGCCGCGGTGCTCCAGGTTCTCGAGGATTTCGAGGCCCTTTTGCACCACTTCATGGCTGGGCCGGTTCTTGATGTTGGCGATCATGCCGATGCCGCAGGCATCATGCTCGTTGGCTGGATCGTAGAGACCCTGGGCGACGGGACGGCCGGAGGCCAACGGGGTTTTACCAGTGGCAGTGCCGGTGGTGACGGGGGAAAGGGGTCCGTTGCGTTCGTGTGCCATGCCGGTGCTCCTCGTTGTGATCGTGCCCTTGCGGGCTTGCTCTGTCGTGTGCGTCCTGGGTTTGCCGTTCGACCGGCGGGACAGGATGCGGTTTCGTCCTCGGTCACGCGTCTGCTCAACGGGTCGTACACAGTACGGCTCGAAAGCGCAAATACGTCGATTCCTGGAAGCGGCGCTGCATCCAAATGGCCGCTGTAATTCGAGCAGGTGTCTCGATCTTCAGGCAATGCGGGCCTGCAAAACTCGGCCTGACCTGAACCTCGACACACCATGTGTGCTCCGCCTATCCGTTTCCGCTCATGCAAGAGCGGGCCAGCCGGACCAGCGTGCGCGCTGGCCGCGGAGAGCGGGGCGACGCGTCAGATAAGGACAACAGTGTTGTCCTATCTCGTGCACATTGTCACAATTCCAAACGGGGGGCAAGTGGGGGCGCGATGGATTGGCGGGCGAATATAGGAGATTGCCAATGGGGTGTAGGAGTTGGGGGTTGGAACGTTGGTGAGGGTTCGGGTGTAATGGGTGTTTCACCCTGATATTGGGGCTCCGTGCACCCCCTCCCAACCTCCCCCATAAAGGGAGAGGTGTCTGCCAGTGGGTGAGGCACAATCGAGTTCAACGAGTGGAGCGGCACCTCCCCCTTGATAGGGGGAGGTTGGGAGGGGGTGTAGGTTTAGCTGCTCATCCGAGACGACACACTTATTCCAGATGGGATTTGATGAACCAGAGGTCCTTGTCGAGTTCGCGCGAGAAGGCGGTGAGGATGTCGGCGGCGTCGGCGTCGCCGGCTTCGTCGGTGGCGTCAATGTCGTCGCGGACCTGGTTGGCCAGGGCGGCGTAGCGATCGGCAAGGGCGGCGAGGTGGTCGGGGACCTGGCGGATATCGGTGGGATAGGGGGCAAGCCTGGTGGCCTTGGCCACGATCTGGCTGGTGCCCAAAGCGATGCCGTCGAGTTGGGCGACGCGCTCGGCAATGATGTCGGTGTGCTCGTCGATCGCGGTGCGGAACAGATCGAGCATTTCATGGACGGCGATGAACTGGATGCCCTTGAGGTTCCAGTGGGCCTGCTTGGTGAGCAGCGCCAGATCGATGGCATCGGCCAGGCGGGCATTGAGGATGTCGATGACGGCGGACTTGGAATTGGATTCAAGGGTGATCGAGGGGGTTTTCATCGGGCTGTCCTTTGACGCTGCGTGGCCGCCGGAACAACCGAGACCGGGCGGCGAAGTTCCCGGTCCGCCATAAATCAAAAAGGCGCAGCCCTTGCGGGCTGCGCCTTGTGGTCAAACCCGGCGACTGGAGGGAAATCGCCTAGTTGACCGACTTGTCCTCGATCACGGCGGTGCCGCCCTTGATCTCGATCTGGCGCGGCTTCTTGCTTTCGGGCAATTCGCGCTTCAGTTCGAGATGGAGCAGGCCATTCTCGAGGGTGGCACCGCTGACTTCGACATAGTCGGCAAGCTGGAAGCGCAGCTCGAAAGCGCGCTCGGCAATGCCGCGATGGAGGAACTCACGGGCCTTTTCGGCAGTCTCTGCGGGCTTGGCGCCCTTGACGACGAGGTTGTTCTCCTTGGTCTCGATGGCAATGTCGCCATTGGAGAAGCCGGCAACGGCGATGGAGATGCGGTAGGCATTCTCGCCGGTGCGCTCGATATTGTAGGGGGGATAGGTCTTGGCTTCCTGCCCGCCCAGGGTATCGAGGCGATTGAACAGCCGGTCGAAGCCGACGGTGGAGCGGTAGAAGGGGGTAAAATCAACGGTCTGCATAGTCACATTCTCCTTGAGCAACGTGGTCCCGCTCCCTTAAAAAGCGCTCCCTTGAAACAGGCGAGCGTCGGTCCGGCGAGGGCGGGGTTCCCGAATAGACGGCGAACGAGACAGATGTAGGTGGGGGAAAGGCGGGTTCAAGAGGGCGCAAGGGCGAGCGCAAAATGAACCGAAAATGAACGGTCCAGTCCGGTTCAATTCAGCCAGAGCGGCTTAAAAGGGGTCAGGTGGACAAGAACGGAGGGATTTCGCTCTTGTTTGCAACAGAACTGCGGCTCCGTCACCCGCCCCCCGCACGGGCCGCACGAAAGGAAACCAGTATGTCGCAAGACATGCTGGTTTTCCTTTTGTCACGTGGGTATTCAGGTGAGGCCGGCCTGACCTAAGTATCGATCCACCAACCGAACGTGGCAAAGAATTTCATGATCGCTGCCGTAGCTGCTTCCGGGCCGGACCTCCTCGATATTGCCGGCAATCGGGTGCCGGAGGGTGCGCGGGTGGGGTATTTCCTGACCAGAGACAAGGTGCGCATCCGCTATGGGCTCTGGTCCCGAACGGGAGCGGTGCATCGGGGTACGGTGTGCCTGGTGCAGGGGCGCACGGAATTCATCGAGAAATATTTCGAGACGATCGCCGATTTTCGCGCCCGCGGCTTTGCCGTGGCGACGTTCGACTGGCGGGGGCAGGGCGGGTCGGACCGGCTGATCGGGGACAAGAGCCTGGGCTATATCGACCGCTTCGAGGATTACTGGTGTGACCTGGCCAGTTTTCACGCCGAAATCCTGCTGCCCGACTGTCCGCCGCCATTTTATCTGGTGGGCCATTCGATGGGCGGGCTGGTCAGTCTGTTGGCGGGCATTGCCGACCGGATGATGTTCGATCGCATATTCCTGTCCGCGCCGATGCTGGGGCTGGACCGGCAGCCGCTGAGCTTTGGCGGTATGGCCAAACTGTGCGGGGCGCTCAATTTTCTGGGGCTGGGGCAGATGCCGGTCGCGGGCAACGGGAGCCAGGCGGCATCGGAAAAAACCTTTGCGGGCAATCCGCTGACCTCGGACCAGCGGCGGTATCTGCGCATGGCCGAAGTCATCCGCACGCGACCCGAATTGAGCATCGGCTCGCCAACCATAGCCTGGGCGGCTGCGGCGATGCGGGCCATGGCCGCGGCAGGGCGGGACAGTTTTCCCGGGCAGATCCGGGTGCCGGTGCTGATGCTGGCAGCGGCGCGCGACGTAGTGGTGTCCACGTCCGTGACCGAGCAGCTCGGGTTGCGGATGCGAACGGGCCGGCACATGGTGATCGCAGGCGCACAACACGAACTGTTCATGGAGAACGATGCTATTCGCGGGCAGGTGTTTGCCGCGTTCGATGCGTTCATCACCGAGCAGAGTGCGTAGGCGTCCGACGACGCAGCCGGGGGCTCACCCGCCAAGTGCATTTTGCAGGGGTGCTGATAAAGCTGACGTGGCGGCGCCAGGTTCGGCTTAGCTGGCCTGGCTCTGTTCCACCGTTCCGGTCAACACGTAGCGGAAGCCGGAAGGCTCGTAAAAGGTTTCGCCGGTGCCCGAGAAGTAACTTGGGACAATCTTGCTCATCAGGCTCGAGCCGAAGCCCTTGCGTGACGGTGTCTGCACTTCGGGTCCGCCGCTTTCGCGCCATTCCATGCGAAACGCACCGTCATTGGTCATGGTCCAATCCAGGCTGACATTTCCGGTCTCGTTCGACAGTGCTCCGTACTTGACCGCGTTGGTGGCCAGTTCATGCAGAGCCAATGCCATGCCGAATGCATGTTGGGCCGGCACAGTGACTTCAGGCCCGCTGATGCTGGCCCTTGCGTTATCTGTAACGTGCGGTTTTAGAACCTGACCTGCCAATATTCCGATCTCGGCTTCGGAAAACCGTGCATTGGTCAGGACGTCCTGTGCTTCGGCGAGCGCGGCAATACGGCGGGAAATCGTGTCCCGCGCGGTTTCCATCGACGAGGGATGACGCAGCGTCTGGGACACCACCGCCATGGTCATGGACAGGATGTTCTTGATGCGGTGCGCCATTTCACGTTGAATGACCTGCTGCCGCGCCTCGATCTCGTGCCGCTCGACCAGTTGCTGCCGGGCATTGTCATAGCTCGCGTCGAGCTTGACGCGATTGTTGACGGCCGCCGTGGTTTCGGTCGCAATGTTGATCAAGCCGGCTATCTTGCCGGTATCGTCATATAACGGGCTATAGGAAAACGACCAATAGGTGGGCTCCTCAAAGCCATTGCGGGTCATGGTGAGGGGAAGATCCTCGAACCAGGTTCCGTTTCCGGACATGGCTTCATCCACGATCGGGGCAATGCTGCCCCAGATGTCGGACCAGATGATCCGAAACGGCTGGCCCAGGGCATCGGCTTCGCGCAGCCCGAGAAATGGGGCATAAGCATCATTGTAGAGGATGTTGAGGTCAGTTCCCCAAAACAGGCAGATGGGTTGTCGTGACAAGGCGGCCATCTGCACGACCGAGCGCAACGATATCGGCCAGGTGCCCAATGGCCCGATCGACGTGCTCGACCAATCGAATGCCAGAATGGCCTCGGCCATGCGCCCACGGCCCTGTAAAACGTCAGGCTGGTCTGCGATGGTCATCTCATCCCAATGTCAAGCGCTGCTTTTCGGCCAAAGCTATTGGTGGTGGATCGGCACGGGCGAAGCGCATCCCAGCCGGTAAAGACTGTGTGCAGTTATATTCATGTTTTGCTGGTCCGGCTCGACAATTGCAAGGGCCTGCGCTGTGCAATGTAGGGGTGGTCAAGCAAGAGTGCTGCCCGAAGCGGCCCAAGCGTTGAGCAAAGCCAGCGCCCCTTCCAGCAATCGGGGGGTTGCGGCGGCGGCGACGCAGTTGCCGCCAGCGACGGACTGGTTCATGGGCCCGGCACGGCTGGTCGCAGCATCCCGACTATGGCAGCGTGATGCCAGCCTGCCTTGCGAGCAAAGCGTCGGACTCCGCCAGAAACCGGGCGCGGTAGGGCGCATCGACCAGCTTTTGGCTGGGCAAGATGGCCTCTGCCTTGTTGTTGAACATGGCGCCGCTGTGGTTTTCCAGATCGGGCGACACCAAGAGGGGCGTGATGCGCTCGGCCAGCATTTCAGGCTTGATTGCCATGAGCCTGGCGGCAAGGCTCAACAGGACCGTCATGGGCGAGAGCTTTTGGAGGGCTTTGGCGCGAATGTTGGTTTCGACAAGGCCGGGGTTGAGGCCGTAGAAATTTGCATTGGGGTATTTGTCGACCGCATCGAGGACGAGAATTTCGTTGCCGGCAACGGTGTTGGCGTGGACCGACCAGCCGTCATAGGACCGATCGGCATTAAGGTCGCCCAACTTGCCCGCCCCGCCGGCGCCGGGAAAACCCATGATGAAGACGCGTGGCTTGGCAGCATTGGCCGGGCGGGCCTTGCCAAGGCGCGGGCCGAACTGTCGCAGCATCACAAGGCGGTTGAGATAGCTGATCGCCATATCGTTCTCGATGCCTTCGCTTGTGGTTTCGCGCTCGGGGCCCGCCATCACGCCGGTCGTCATCAGGAGCAGATCAAGCGTTTCGACCGGCAGTTCCGCCGCAACCCGCCTGGCATCCTGCATCGAGCTCAGGTCTGCCTTGATAAAGGCAATGCCCGGCATACCTTGATCGCGAAATGTCTGGCCTATGACCGTGACAGTTGCGCCGCGCGCTGCAAGAAGATGACTGATGGCGCGGCCGATACCGCCCGTGCCGCCGATGACGATGGCCTGATAGCCCTTGAGCTTGAGCGTTTTTGCTTCGACATGCTGCCAATCGAGGTTCGGGTCGCGTTTCATGGAAATATCCTCTCATCGCCGACGGGCGGATTAGTTTCTTTCCAGAAAGAAATATATACGGCATTGGACGCCGTCAAGACGGATGGAGCAAATGGGTAGACCGCCGGGCATAGCGAATGGGGACATCCTTGCGGTGGCGCGGCGGGTCTTGCTGGCGCGCGGTGCCGGCGTTTCGGTTGCCGAGATCGCCCGGGAACTGGGGGTGAGCCACACCACGCTGTTCAACCGCTTTGGCTCCAAAGAGGCCCTGATGATCGCGGCCCTGGGCGCGTTGGACGGCGTTACCTGGGCCGAAGACCTGGAGAATGGCCCCGACCAGCGTCCGATCGTCGAGCAGCTGCTGGGGCACGGCCGGATCGTTTCGGCGCATCTGCAACAGCTTCATGAGGGGCTTGCCGTGTTGCAGGCGGCGGGCATTTCCCCGCAGCTGGTCTGTGCCGACCAAAGCGTTGACTCCGGGCCGGTCAAAGCGTTCAAGGCATTGGTTCGCTGGCTGGACCGCGCCCAGCAGCAAGGTCGATTGGCCAAATGCGACACCGAAGCACTGGCCTCGACCATTTTGGGCGCATTGTACAATTCGACGGTGACATCGGCGGTTTGCGGCCAACCGACGGGCAAGCATGACCGGGAGCGCTATGTGGACAACTTCATCCACATCCTGTGGCGGGGAATAGACCCGCAGCTTTAGGACGCGTTGACCAGAGCCAGCGCCTTGTCGAGCAATCGGGGCGTGGCGGCGGCCACGACATTGCCGCCGCCGGTGGGATCGCCGCCGTCCCAGCAGGCGATGGCGCCGCCAGCCTGCCGAATGATGGGGACCAGGGCGGCGATGTCATAGGTGTTGAGGGCGGGCTCGATTACCAGATCGGCGTGGCCGGCGGCGAGCAGGGCATAGCCATAACAATCCATGCCGAAGCGCTGCAGGCGGGTGGCGCCTTCGATGGCGCGCCATTTGCCCAGCAGCTCGGGCGTGCGGAACAAAGCGGGGGTGGTGGTGAAGACGCGGGCGGCGCCCAGTTCGGTTTGGCCGCTGGCGCGAATGGTCTGATCGATGGCGCCGCGACGGTAGCTGGCGCGGCCGGGCAGGCCGAGGAAGATCTCCCCGATAAAGGGCTGGCTCATCAGGCCCGCGACGGCGACGCCCTGATAGGCCAGGGCGATCAGCGTGCCCCAGACCGGCGCGCCGGAGATGAAGGAGCGGGTGCCATCGACGGGATCGATGATCCAGGTGAAGTCGCCGCCGCCCGAATTGCCCCATTCCTCCCCGATTACGGCATGGTCGGGAAAGCGGGCGGCAATGACGGCGCGGATGGCGGTTTCGGCGGCGCGGTCGGCCTCGGTCACCGGATCAAAGCCGATGTCCAGCTTGTTGTCCACGGCCAGGGTGGTGCGAAAGAGGGGCAGGGTTTGATCGGCCGCGGCTTCGGCCGCCTCCAGCAGCGTTTCGGCGACAAGGTCGAGATCGACGGGAATGGATGGCATATGAGTGGCCCACTGGCATGATGTGAAGAGGTCTATAGGGTTGGAGGGGAAAGCTCCAGCACCCGCGGTGTCACCCCGGCGAAGGCCGGGAGTCATCCTGAGATAAGGCAAATCACCTCGATCCTGGCCGCAGCCGGATCTCGGGATGGCGTCCGGCCCGCGCCGGAATGACATCGCGTTTGGGGACGTTTAGCAGTCCCAAGCATTCGGTGGAGACGCTGCCCGAGATGACCGAGGGGCCTACTCGGCCGCGGCTTTTTCGGCGGCGATGGGCGGGCTGGCCAGCGCCATCAGGTCGAGCCCGAGCAGCGCGAACATCAGGCGCTCGATTATCGACTGGATGTGGGAAAACCCGTCGTTCCTGGTCAGGGTGGCTTCGTTCATATAAAGGTGGCGGCTGATTTCGATCTGCAACGCATGCACGCCATGCTGGGGGCGGCCATAGGCGCGGGTGGCAAAACCGCCGGCATAGGGGCGATTGCGCGCGACCTTGAGGCCGGCGCCGGTAAAGATGGTATCGACGAGATCGACCAGAGCTGGCGCGCAGGTGGTGCCGTAGCGATCGCCGAGGACGATATCGGGGGCGGCGCGATCGCCGGTGCGCGAAATGCGCGGCATGGAATGACAATCGATCAGGAGGGCAACCCCGAAGCCGGCGATGGCGTCGCTCAGCAAAGCCTGCAACGCGGCATGATAGGGGTGATAGATGCCTTCGATGCGGGTGCGGGCATCGTCCAGGGTGAGGCGGTCACGATAGATGGGTTTGTTTTCGGCCACGACGCGGGCCAGCGTGCCCAGGCCGGCGGCGACGCGCGGCGAGGTGGTGTTGAACCGGTCCGACAGCGGCTCGACGAACATGGCGGGATCGAGTTCCCAGGGCTCGCGATTGACGTCGAGATAGGCGCGGGGAAAATGGGCGCGCAGCATGGGGGCGCCCAGATGGGGCGCGCGGCCGAACAGTTCATCGACAAAGGCATCTTCGGACTGGCGGATCGACAGATGGTCCAGGCGCGTCATGGCCAGGAACCGTTCGGGATACACCCGGCCGGAATGGCCCGAATTGAATACCAGCGGGGCAACGAGCCGGCGCGGCCTTATGGTTTCGAATGCCGGCTGATCCCAATAGTCGGACCGCACGCTGCCTCCAGGACACGAGCTTGCGCGACGGCGCGAAGCATTATTGACAAACGAGTGTGGGGCCTCGTGTCGCCAATGTCCAGATTGTCGCAAAAAATCATCGTGACAGCGCGGAAACTTGCCCTTGGGTAAAACTGGCTTAAACATCGCGTTCTAGAGTGCGACTCAGCGCCAGAATGGCTGGAGACGATTATGAAGCGAATTCTGCTCGCCGAAGACGACAACGACATGCGCCAGTTCCTGACGCGTGCGCTCAAGAACGCGGGCTATGAGGTGGTTTCGTTCGACAATGGGCTGAGCGCCTATGAGCGGCTGCGCGAGGAGCCGTTCGCGCTGTTGCTGTCCGACATCGTGATGCCGGAAATGGACGGGATCGAACTGGCGCGGCGCGCCACCGAACTCGATCCGGACCTCAAGGTGATGTTCATCACCGGGTTTGCCGCCGTGGCGCTCAACCCCGACAGCGACGCGCCCAAGGATGCCTCGGTACTGAGCAAGCCGTTTCATTTGAAGGATCTGGTGAACGAGGTCGAGCGGCTGCTGGCGGCTTGATCGGTGCCGGCCGGGGACCAATGGATCGCCTCGGCATCGCACCCCTCACCCTGGCCCTCTCCCCGGAGGGGCGAGGGGATGTGTCCGGTGGTCGGGGCAAGCTGTGGCGACACACTCGATCTGGTCCCCTCGCCCCTCCGGGGAGAAGGCCAGGGTGAGGGGTAAAGCGCCGGAATTGGCACGATGTCGGCCCCGCCCCGGAGCCGAATCCATAATTCGCAATCGCAATGCTGCCCTCTTGACCCCCATCGGGGTTTTATGGTCTATCCGCGCCACTGGAACGGCCTTGGCCGGACCATCCCGGAGAGATGGGCGTATAGCTCAGCGGGAGAGCACCTCGTTGACATCGAGGGGGTCACAAGTTCGATCCTTGTTACGCCCACCATCTCTCTGACTTTCGCTTCGGCGATGGGAGTATAGCTCAGCGGGAGAGCATTCGCTTCACACGCGAAGGGTCACAAGTTCAATCCTTGTTACTCCCACCATTCGCCTTCGCTCTCGGTGAAGGCGGGCTGCAAATCACACAGTGCTGCGCTTCCGGTGCTCACGTGCTCATGCACGCTGCGCGCCGGCTCTCGCACTGCGCGATTTTCGCCTCGCCTTGACCGGAGCGAAGGCAAATGGTGCCGACTGGGGCATCGGGGGCGGAGGCTTAAGTCTCGACGAAGATTTCGGCGTTGGCGTCGATGAAGTCGTCGAAGAGCACGGTCGTGCTGTCCTTGGTGCCGAGGACGAAGGCCATCTGGCCGGGGCCGGCGAGGCGACGCATGGGGACATTGGGCTGATCGACGGTGCACGAATAGTGCCCGCCCGCCAGGGTGGTGAAGGCCAGGCCGCGCCAGGTGGCGGTGGAGGTCAGGTGAACGTGGCCGGCGATCACCTGGCGAATGTCGGGGTGGGTCCTGAGCGCATCGATGAAGCCGTCGGGTTGCAGAATGCGGATATCGTCGGATTCGATATGCAGCGCATTGGCATTGTGGTGCAGGATGACGATGACCGGGCGGTCATGGGCTTCGGCCAGGCGCGCGCGCAGCCAGTCGAGCTGGCTGGCCTCCAGCACGCCATCGACGCGGCCCGGTTCGGACGAGTCGAGCAGGACGATGCGATAGCCCCCGGCGTTGATGACCTTGTCGACCTTGCCGGTTTCCGGCGCAGCGAAATCGGCGCCGAAAACAGCGAGAAATGCGGCGCGATCGTCGTGATTGCCCAGCGTGATATGGACCGGGATGGGCAAGCGGGCGATGATAGCCTTGAGATGTTCATAGGCGGCCGGCTGGCCCAGATCGGCCAGGTCGCCGGCCAGCACGCAGAAATCGGCATCGCCGTAGCGCGCAATGACGGCATCGACCGCCTGTTCGAGCCGGGCTCCGGTATCGAGCGTCATCGACAGCTCGCCCGGCGGCATCACATGCAGATCGCTCATCACCACGAATTTCAGTGTCATCTGGAGCCCTCGACTGTTGGCGGCGGTTCTAAAGAGCCTGCATGACCGAGCCGTGACACGGCAAGGCCGCCGCATGGAACCCGATGGGTCACAGACGCTTGATTTCGGCTCGAAATCGAGGGCATGAGGGCTTATATCTGCGTCATGTTCAAATTCTGGAAAAAGCGGGAGAGCCCAATGGATGCCCATAATTATCCGGTGACGCATACGGATGCGGAGTGGAAGGCGAAATTGACGCCGGAACAGTATGCGGTGATGCGCAAGCATGGCACCGAGCGGCCGGGATCGTGCGCGCTGCTGCACGAGCATCGCGCGGGCTCGTTCACCTGCGCCGGGTGCGAGCAGGAATTGTTCAAGGCGGATCTGAAGTTCGAGAGCGGCACGGGCTGGCCGAGCTTCAACGATCCGGTGCCCGGATCGGTCGACACCACCAGTGATCGCAGTTTCGGAATGGTGCGCACGGAATGCCATTGCTCGCGGTGCGGATCGCATCTGGGGCATGTGTTCCCGGACGGACCGCCGCCGACCGGGCTGCGCTATTGCATCAATGGCGTGGCGCTGAATTTTATCCCGGCGTAAATCTATTCGTATTCAGCCATTCTTGAACATCCTCGGGCCCGGCTCGAGGGTGTTTCGTTTGCGCGCCATGTTGGTTTGGCCGCTAACCCAGGTGCGGGATCGTGCCACGCCCTCGTGGTTCGAGGCTCGTGAAGAACTCGCACCTCACCATG